>CALESR010000294.1 GCA_937907485.1 uncultured Paracoccaceae bacterium
ATGTTCCTGACCCGTCTGGGCGAGGGCTCGCGCATGGCGATCACCGGCGACCGCACGCAGGTCGATCTGCCGCGCGGCGTGCCCTCGGGGCTTGCAACCGCCGAACGTATCCTGCAAGGGATCAAGGGGATCGGGTTTTCCTATTTCACCTCGGCCGATGTGGTCCGGCACCCGCTGGTTGCCCGCATCGTCGAGGCCTATGACAGGCAGTCGCCCTCGCAGGTATGAGCGTTTCGCTGGACATCAACGACGAAGACCCGCGCTGGGGCGATCTGACGCCCCTGGCCCGGCGGGCCATCGACGCGACGCTGGCGCATCTGGGCCATGATCCGGCGTGCTTCGATGTCAGCCTGCTGGCCTGCGACGATGCCCGCATCGCCGCGCTGAACGCCGAATTCCGCGCCAAGCCCGCGCCGACCAATGTGCTGTCCTGGCCAACCTGGGACTTGTCGCCTGACACACCCGGCGGCGCGCCCGATGACCCCGAAACCGGCACGCCGGACGACCCCGAGGCGCTGGGCGACATCGCGCTGGCCTATGACACCTGCAGCCGCGAGGCCGCCGAGCAGGGCAAGACACTGGCCGACCACACCACGCATCTGATCGTGCATTCCACCTTGCATCTGCTGGGATATGACCATGTCACCGACCCCGATGCCGAGCGGATGGAGAAAACCGAGGTCGCGATCCTTGCATTGCTGGGGATCGACGATCCATATGCAGGCGACGAGACCGGCGCGCCGACAGGCGTGACGGCACTGGACTGAACCAACGGAATGACCCCATGAGCGATTTTGCCACCGGCCCGGCCCCGGAGCCCACCCCCGCCACCGAACCGGACCGAAGTAACGACAGCGGGCCGCAACGCGGTCTGCTGGGACGCCTCTTTGACGCCTTGAGCCCCAATGACGAGGGCTCGGACAGCGAACGCCAACTCAACGCCTCGATGCGCCAGGTGCTGCCCGGCCTCGCCAACCTGCGCCGCCTGCGGGTGGCCGATGTGGCGATCCCCAAGGCCGAGATCGTCGCCGTCGCCCGCGACATCGACCGTGACGGGCTGATCGGCGTGTTCCGCGATTCCGGCTTCTCGCGGCTGCCGGTCTATAACGAGACCCTCGACAAACCGATGGGCCTGCTCTTGCTCAAGGATCTGGTGCTGTCACAGGGCTTTGACCTGCGGCACGGCGATCTCGACATCACGGCGATGCTGCGGCCCCTGCTCTTCGTGCCGCCCTCGATGCCGCTGGTCGTGCTGTTGCAAAAGATGCAGACCGAGCGCATGCACATGGCGCTGGTGATCGACGAATACGGCGGGGTCGAGGGGCTGTTGACCATCGAGGACCTGCTGGAACAGGTGGTCGGCGACATCGACGACGAACACGACACCGAGGACGAGGGCCTCTGGTCCGAAGAGGCGCCCGGCGTCTGGCAGGTGCAGGCCCGCGCGCTGCTCGACGACCTGCGCGAGGCGCTGGCGATCGACCTGCGCGACGAGGCGGGCGACGATGACGTCGATACGCTGGGCGGGCTGGTCTATCTGCTGGTGGGCCGGGTGCCCGCGCGCGGCGAGGTGGTCGCCCATCCGGCGGGCCACGAAATCGAGGTGCTCGACGCCGACCCGCGCCGGGTGAAACGCCTGCGCCTGCGGCTCAAGGGCGGCGAGGCCGCAGCGGTCGCCGAGGCCTCGTGACCCGCGCCTTGCTGCTGGCGGCGGCCTTCGGTGCGCTGGCGGCGCTGGGACAGGCGCCCTGGGCGCTCTGGCCGCTGACGCTGCTGGCGCTGGCCGGGCTGTCGCTGCTGCTGACCCGGGCGACAACGACGCGGCGCGGCTTTGCCCTTGGCTGGGCAGCGGGCACCGCGCATTTCGCCGTCGCGCTGCACTGGATCATCGAGCCTTTTCTGGTCGATGCGGCGGTCACCGGCTGGATGGCGCCCTTTGCGCTGGCGCTGATGGCCGCGGGCCTCGCGCTGTTCTGGGGCGGTGCGGCGGCGCTGGCATGGGCCGCCAGCGGCCGCGCCCTGACCCGGATCTGGCTGTTTTCCCTGCTGATGCTGGGCGCCGAGGCGCTGCGCGGCAGCCTGTTCACCGGCTTTCCCTGGGCGCTCAGTGGGCATGTCTGGATCGGCACGCCCCTCGATCAACTGGCGGCGCTGGGCGGGGCCTTGCTGCTCAGCGCGCTCACCCTCGGGCTGGCGGCAGCGCTGGCCACCGCGGCCCTGCGCGTCGCGCAGGGGCATCGCGCCCGCGCGGGCGCGAGTGTGGCGCTGGCGGCACTGGCGCTGGCAACCGGCTGGGGCTGGGGCCTCGCCCGCCTTGCCCAACCCGCGCCTCAGGCCCCCGGCACCACCCTGCGCCTCGTGCAGGCCAATGTGCCGCAGGCCGACAAATGGCGCCCTGACCTGATCGAGGGCTTCTTCCTGCGCCACCTCGACCTCAGCACCGGCGCGCCGGTCGATCTGGTGATCTGGCCCGAAACCGCGGTGCCGTTTTTCCTCGACCGCCCCGGCGACGGGCTGACGATGGCCGCCGAGGCGGCTCAGGCGCCCCTGGTGATGGGCATCCAGCGCCGCCACACGGATGCGTCGGGCCTGCGCCACTATTTCAACTCTCTGGTGCTGCTCGACCCCGCCGCACAGGTGCAGGCGATCTATGACAAACATCATCTGGTGCCCTTTGGCGAGTATATCCCGCTGATCGGCCCCTGGGCCGCGGCGCAGGGCCTCGGCGGCCTCGCGGCGCAGGCGCTCTCGGGCTATACGCCGGGGCCGGGACCTGCGCTGCTCGATCTGGGACCGGCTGGCATCGCTCTGCCGCTGATCTGCTATGAGGCGGTGTTCCCGCGCAACCTGCTCAGCGCGGCACGGCCCGACTGGGTGCTGCAGATCACCAACGACGCGTGGTTCGGCTCGGACTCCGGGCCTTGGCAACATCTGGCGCAGGCGCGGCTGCGCGCGGTGGAAACCGGCCTGCCGCTGGTGCGCGCGGCCAATACCGGGGTCTCGGCGGTGATCGACGCGCGCGGGCGACTCACCGCCAGCCTGGGGCTGAACCAGACCGGCGCGCTGAACGCCGCCCTGCCCGGCGCCCGCCCGGCCACGCCCTATGCCCGCATGGGCGATACCCCCTGGCACCTCGCCCTGACCCTGGCGGCCCTGGGTGCGCTGCTCGCCGCCCGGCGACGACGCAAAGCCATTGACGCCGCGCCCGCAACGCGCTAGCGCCGGGCATTCCCGTCACAACGGCTTCCTGGCGTGACGGTGGACCCAATGGAGCACCTATTTCATGACCCGGAACAACTACGTCTTTACCTCGGAATCCGTCTCCGAGGGACACCCCGACAAGGTGTGCGACCGCATCTCGGACGCCGTCCTCGACGCCCTGATCGCCGAAGAGCCCCATGCCCGCGTTGCCTGCGAAACCTTTGCCACCTCGTCGATGGTGGTGATCGGCGGCGAAGTCGGCCTGTCGGACCCCGAGCGCCTCAAGGACTACATGGGCCGTATCCCGCAGATCGCCCGCGACTGCATCAGGGACATCGGCTATGAACAGGACAAGTTCCACTGGAACACCCTGCATGTGCTGAACTTCCTGCACGAACAATCGGCGCATATCGCCCAGGGCGTGGACCGCGACGGCGCGGGCGATCAGGGCATCATGTTCGGCTATGCCGTGGATGAAACCCCCGAACTGATGCCGGCGCCGATCCAGTATGCCCACGCGATCCTGCGCCGCCTGACCGAGGCGCGCAAATCCGGCGCCGAACCGACCCTGCGCCCCGATGCCAAATCGCAGCTTTCGGTGCGCTATGAGGATGGCAAGCCGGTCGAGGTGACCTCGATCGTGCTGAGCACCCAGCACGCCCACGAAAGCCAGACCTCGGACGACATCCGCGCCATCGTCGAACCCTATATCCGCGAAGTGCTGCCCTCGGGCTGGATCAGCGACAAGACCGAATGGTGGGTCAACCCGACCGGCACCTTCGTCATCGGCGGACCGGATGGCGACGCCGGACTGACCGGGCGCAAGATCATCGTCGACACCTATGGCGGCGCGGCCCCGCATGGCGGCGGCGCATTCTCCGGCAAGGACCCGACCAAGGTCGACCGCTCGGCCGCCTATGCCGCGCGCTATCTGGCGAAAAACGTGGTCGCGGCAGGGCTGGCAAAACGCTGCACGCTGCAGATCTCCTATGCGATCGGCGTCGCCAAACCGCTGTCGATCTATGTCGACACCCATGGCACCGGCCTCGTGCCCGACGAAGTGATCGAGCGCGCCGTCTCCACCTGCATGGACCTGACCCCGCGCGGCATCCGCACCCATCTGGGGCTGAACAAGCCGATCTATGCGCGCACCTCGGCCTATGGCCATTTCGGCCGCGCGCCGCAGGCAGATGGCGGGTTCTCGTGGGAAAAGACCGATCTGGTCGAGGCGCTGAAAAAGGCGGTGTAAGGGTCAGCGGGGCTCGGGGGCATCGAGCCCCCTCGCCCCGCGCGGGTTGCCACCCGCACCCGCCCAAAGGGGCCCACGGGCCCCTTTGGAAACCCCGTGGATATTTTCAGAGCAAAGAGGGGCAACGGTTTTCCTGCGTGACGGGGCGCGGTCTGCGTGCTAGCGCCGGGGCATGAGCCGTTTGCCCTCGAAACCCGATCTGATCCGCTGGCTGTCCGAACAGACCAGCCGTCCCTCGCTGCGCGATGTTGCATCGGCGCATGGCATCAAGGGTGGTGCCGAGAAGGTGGACCTGAAGCGCCTCTTGGCCGAACTGGAGGCCGAGGGCCATTATGTCCGCCGCAAGCGGGTGTTTGTCGATGGCGGGTTGCCGCCGGTGGGGATCATCCGTGTGACCGGGCCGGATGCCTCGGGCGATCTGGGGGCCGAGCCGGCCGAATGGCGAGGCAAGGGCGAGCCGCCAAGGCTGGTCATCATCGAGCGGCCAGGGCAGCCCGCGTTGGGGCTGGGCGACCGGGTGCTGGCCAAACTGGTTGAGACGGCGCAGGGCTGGCACGCCCATCCAATCCGTCTGCTGGCGCAGGGGCCAAAGGCGGTGCTGGGCATCTATCGCGCCGGGTCCGAAGGTGGGCGCATCCTGCCGATCGACAAGGGCGCCGATATGGAATGGCGGGTCAGCGCTGCCGAGGCGCAGGGGGCCAAGGACGGCGAACTGGTCGAGGCCGAGCAGACCGCCCCCGCCCGCATGGGCCTGCCGCGCGCCCGCATTACCCGGCGGCTGGGCGACCCTGGTGCGCCGCGCGCCGTCAGCCTGATCGCCATCCACCAGCACGGCATCCCGGACCGCTTTGACCCCACTACGCTGGCCGAGGCCGAGGCGGCGCGCGAGGCCCCCGTGCAGGGCCGCGAGGATCTGCGCGCCCTGCCCTTGCTGACCATCGATCCCTCGGATGCACGCGACCATGACGACGCGGTCTGCGCCGCCCCTGACCCCGACCATCCCGGCGGTTTCATCGTCTGGGTCGCCATCGCCGATGTCGCCGCCTATGTGCGCCCCGGCTCCGCGCTGGACCGCGAGGCGCGCGCGCGCGGCAATTCGAGCTATTTCCCCGACCGCGTGGTGCCGATGCTGCCGGATCGGCTGTCGGGCGATCTGTGTTCGCTGCACGAAGGCGTGGACCGCCCGGTGCTGGCGGTGCGGCTGAGTGTTTCAGCGCAGGGCGAAAAACTCGGCCATCGTTTCGTGCGTGGGGTGATGAATTCGCGCGCCTCGCTGACCTATGAGCAGGCGCAGGCGGCCTTTGACGGCCAGCCTGAGGGCGCCACCCTGCTGTTGGCCGAAGGGCTGGGCCATCTTTACGCCGCCTGGAAGGCCACGCAGCACGCCCGCGCCGCGCGTCAGCCGCTGGATCTGGACCTGCCCGAGCGCCGCATCGTGCTGGCCGAGGATGGGCAGGTGCAATCGGTCGCGTTCAAGGACCGGCTCGATGCGCACAAGGTGATCGAAGAGTTCATGGTGATGGCCAATGTCGCCGCCGCCGAGGAGTTGATTGCCCGCCGCTCGCCGCTGCTGTTTCGCGTGCATGAAGAACCGGCGCCGGAAAAACTGGAGGCGCTGCGTGAGGTGGCGCAGGGGGCAGGGCTGGTACTGGCCCGTGGTCAGGTGCTGCAGACGCGGCATCTGAACCGGCTCTTGGCGGATGCACAGAACAGCGAGTTCAGCGAGCTTATCAACATGGCGACGCTGCGCGCGATGACGCAGGCCTATTACGCGCCGGACAATTACGGCCATTTCGGTCTGGCGCTGAAGAGCTATGCCCATTTCACCTCGCCGATCCGGCGTTATTCCGACCTCATCGTGCACCGGGCCTTGATCCGCGCGCATCGCTGGGCGGACGACGGGCTCAGCGATTGGGACGTGGAAAACCTCGCCGAGACCGCCACCCAGATCTCGGAAACCGAGCGCCGTTCGATGGCGGCCGAGCGCGACACCACGGACCGTTACCTTGCGGCCTTCATGGCCGACCGGGTAGGCGCCACCTTTGGCGGGCGGATATCCGGCGTCGCCCGGTTCGGACTGTTTGTGAAGCTCGACGAAACCGGAGCCGACGGTCTGATCCCGATCCGGTCGCTGGGCGACGAGTATTTCCGCCACGATGCCGACAGCCAGACCCTGACCGGCGAGAAAACCGGCGTGGTGCTGGGGCTGGGACAGCGGGTCAGCGTGAAACTGGCCGAAGCCGAGCCGATGACCGGCGGGCTGGTGCTGGAACTGCTGGAAGTCGAGGGGGCGGCGATGGCGCGCGCTCGCCGCGGCAAAGGCGGGCGCCCGATACACCGCAAGGGGGCAGCCCTGAAGGCCGGGCTGGCCAAGGCCAAGCGCAAGCGTGAACGTCAGCGCTGAAGGCGGCTCAGAGCGACCACTTCGGCGTGAAGGGCAGTTGCGACGACAGCCCGCCATCGACCACCAGCACCTGACCATTGACGTAGGACGCCGCGTCCGAGGCCAGCCAGACCACGGCCTCGGCGACCTCCTCGGCCTGCCCGCCCCGGCGCAGCGGGTTCAACTGACCGATGCGTCCCTCGCGGCCGCGCGCGCGGGCATCATCGAACAGCGGCGCGGTCATCGGCGTGTCGATCAGGCCGGGGGCGACGCCATTCACGCGGATGCCCCGCCCGCTGAGCGCCATGGCGCACCCCTGCACCAGACTGACCACCCCGGCCTTGGACGCCGAATAGGGGATCGGCCCGGCCCCGGCCCGCAGCCCGGCGACCGAGGCGGTGCAGATGATCGACGCGCCCGCTTGCAGATGCGGCAGTGCGCTGCGGATGGCGACCCAGGGACCCAGCAGATTGACCCGTAGAACCTCCATGAACTCGGCGCTGGAGGTGTCGAGCCGGGGCAGCAGCCCGCCGGTGATCCCGGCGTTGGCATGCAGGATATGCAACCCGCCATGAGCCGTAACCGCGCGTTGGACGAGGGCCTCGGCCCCGGCGTCGGTGGCGCAATCGCCGATCAGCGCCTCAGCCCGCCCGCCCGCATTGCGGATCAACGCAGCGGTGTCTTCGACCGCGGGGGCCAGATCGGACACCACGACTGCTGCACCTCGCCGAGCGAGGGCCAGCGCCGTGGCGCGACCGATGCCCCCCGCAGCGCCGGTGACGATGGCGCTCTTGCCGGTCAGATCCTGCATGGCTTA
>CALESR010000295.1 GCA_937907485.1 uncultured Paracoccaceae bacterium
GGGCGACGAGGGCGACGATATCCTCGATGCAGGTCGGCTTCATCCGCCGCAGCGCATCCATCATGCCGCTGGATTCCACCTGAAACACCGCCACCGTGCGGGCGTCGGCATAGAGGCGATAGGTCGCCTCGTCATCGAGCGGAATGGCGTTGATCTGGTTTTCCGCCCCGGGCGCGGGCTGATAGAGCAGCGCCCCGTCCGCCCGCTGATGCAACTGCCGCCCGGAGGCGTGGATCAGGTCGATGGCGTTCTGGATCACCGTCAGGGTTTTCAGCCCGAGAAAGTCGAATTTGACCAGCCCGGCGGCCTCGACCCATTTCATGTTGAACTGGGTGGCGGCCATGTCCGAGCGCGGGTCGCGGTAGAGCGGCACCAGCCGGTCCAGCGGCCGATCGCCGATCACCACCCCGGCGGCATGGGTGCTGGCGTTCCGCAGCAGGCCTTCGATCTTTTGCGCATGGCCCAGCAGGCGGGCGACGACCTCTTCCTTGGCGGCCTCGCGCAGGCGGGGTTCGTCGGCCAAGGCCTTGGTAATGCTGACGGGTTTCACCCCTTCGAGCGGGATCATCTTGGACAGTTTGTCGACCTGCCCATAGGACATCTGCAGCACACGGCCGACATCGCGCACCGCCGCCTTGGACAAGAGCGCGCCGAAGGTGATGATCTGCCCGACCTTCTCGCGGCCATACCGCTCCTGCACATAGCGGATGACCTCTTCGCGGCGGTCCATGCAGAAGTCGATGTCAAAGTCGGGCATGCTGACGCGTTCGGGGTTCAGGAACCGTTCGAACAGCAGGGAATAGCGCAGCGGGTCGAGGTCGGTGATCGTCAGCGCATAGGCCACCAGCGACCCGGCGCCCGAGCCCCGGCCCGGCCCCACCGGAATCCCGTGGTCCTTGCCCCATTTGATGAAGTCGGCGACGATGAGGAAATAGCCGGGAAAGCCCATCTGTTCGATGATGCCCAGCTCGAACTCCAGCCGGGATTCATACTCGGGCACCGTGACCGCATGGGGGATCACCGCCAGCCGCGCCGCCAGCCCCTCGCGCGCCTGACGGCGCAGTTCCTCGACCTCGTCCTCGGCAAAGCGCGGCAGGATGGGCTTGCGCTTTTTCGGCGCATAGGCGCAGCGGCGGGCGATTTCCACCGTGGTTTCCAGGGCTTCCGGCAGGTCGGCAAACAGCGCGACCATCTCGGCCTCGGTTTTCAGATAGTGCTGCGGCGTCAGGCGGCGGCGGGGTTCCTGCTGATCGACATAGGCGCCATCCTTGATGCAGATCAGCGCGTCATGCGCCTCATACATCGTGGCGTCGAGGAACTGCACGTCATTGGTGGCGACGATCGGCAGATCGCGCGCATAGGCCAGATCGAGAAAGGCCCGTTCGGTGGCGGCTTCGGCCTCGGTCGGGGCGCCGCCCTCGCCGGGATGGCGCTGCAATTCGACATAGAGCCGCTGCGCAAAGGCCGCCTCCAGCGCGCCCAGCACCTCGACGGCGCGCGGCCCGTGGCCGTCGCGGATCAACCGGCCCAGCAGACCGTCCGGCCCGCCGGTCAGGCAGATCAGCCCGGCGGAATGTTTCGCCAGATCGTCCGGCGTGACATGCGGCAAGGCGCCGTCGCCGCGCAGATAGAGGCAGGAGTTCAACGCCATCAGGTTGTCATACCCCGCCTCGTCCTGCGCCAGCAGCACGAGGGGGGCGGCCGGGCGCGGCTTTTCACCGGGCTGGCGGGCGGGCAATTGCACGTCGATCTGGCAGCCGATGATCGGCTGCACCCCGGCCTCTTGCGCCAGCACCGAAAACTCCAGCGCGCCAAAGAGCGCATTGGTATCCGTCACCGCCACCGCCGGCATCCCCATCGCGCCACAGCGTTTGATGAGGGTTTTCAAGGGCAAGGCCCCTTCGAGCAGCGAATACTCGGTATGGACGCGCAGATGGAGGAATCGGGGCTCGGTCATGCGGGCAGCTTAACCCCCCCGCACCGGGGCGCAAGCAGGCCCGATTATGCGCCGCTGACAGAAGGTGCTTCGCCCAAGCCCGTCAAGTCAGGGCTTGCCTGTTGACCCCGCGCCATGTTCACTGGAAAAAAAAGAAAACGGCCCTCCGACCGCCTTACGCCGCATCGGGCACGGAACCGGCCGACATGGGGAGACAGCGGCGGAAGACCATATGAGCGGCCTCAGCTTTCTGCTCAACGGCGCGCCGGTCACCCTGACCGATGCGCCACCCACACGCACATTGCTCGACTGGCTGCGCGAGGATCGCGGCCTCAAGGGCACCAAGGAGGGCTGCAACGAGGGCGATTGTGGCGCCTGCACCGTCATGGTCAGCGACCACCACGGCACCCGCGCCCTCAACGCCTGCATCCTGTTCCTGCCGCAACTGGCGGGCAAGTCGGTGCGCACCGTCGAGGGGCTGACCGCGCCCGACGGCAGCCTGCACCCGGCGCAGCAGGCGATGATCGACCACCACGGCAGCCAGTGCGGGTTCTGCACGCCGGGTTTCGTGGTGTCGATGGCCGTCGGACATCTCAACGGCGAGCACGACCACGACACCGCCCTCGCCGGCAACCTGTGCCGCTGCACCGGCTATGCGCCGATCGTGCGCGCGGCGCAGGCGCTGGCCGGACAGACGGTGCCCGACTGGTTGAAGGACGATCTGACCGCCGCCCCCTCTTTGCTCGCGAAATATCCTCAGGGGGGTGAAGGGGCCGCAGGCCCCGAGGGGGGCGCGAGCGCCCCCCTGCCCGCCGTCAGCCCGCGCAGCG
>CALESR010000296.1 GCA_937907485.1 uncultured Paracoccaceae bacterium
GCGTGGCGCATGCGGATGGCGCGCGGCAGGCCGATGGATTCCAGCACCTCGGCCTGTTTTTGCATCGGGTCGGCGGGGGGCAGGCCGTCGTGGAACTCCAGATCGACCAGCGCCGAAGCAACGAATTCCACCGTGGCGAAGCCCTGATCCCAAGTCGCGGCGCCCTTGAGTTTCGCGCGCAGATCGGCGGGCATCGCCTCGCCGGTTTGCCAGTGGCGGGCGTGGGTCTCGATCACCTCGGGCACCTCCAGCCAGTGTTCATAAAGCTGGCTGGGCAATTCGACGAAATCGCGCGCGACCGAGGTTCCGGAAATGAATTTGTAACGAACATCGGTCAGCATGCCGTGGAGAGCATGGCCGAACTCATGGAACAACGTGCGGGCGTCGTCCCACGACAGCAGCGCGGGCGTGCCCTTGGCAAAGTTGCAGACGTTGACGACGATGGGGCGCACCTCGCCGTTCAGCGCCGACTGGTCACGGAACGTGGACATCCAGGCGCCAGAGCGTTTGGAGGGCCGGGCAAAGTAGTCGCCGATGAACACCGCCAGATGGCGGCCTTCGCGGGTCACCTCCCAGGCGCGGGCGTCGGGGTGATAGAGGGGGACATCCAGCGGCCGGAACTCGAGCCCGAACAGCCGGTTGGCGACGTCAAAGGCGGCCGCGACCATCGCATCCAGCGACAGGTAAGGCTTCAACGCGGCCTCGTCGAAGTCGTGCAGCGCCAGACGGCGTTTCTCGGCATAGAACCGCCAGTCCCAGGGTTCAAGCGGGCCGACGAATCCGTCGGCATGCAGCAACGCTTCTGCCGCAGCGGCGTCGCGTTCGGCCGCAGTGCGGGCAGGTGCCCAGACGCGGTGCAGCAGATCCCGCACCGCCTGCGGCGTGCGCGCCATCTCCGGCTCCAGCTTGTAGGCGGCGAAATTGGCATAGCCCAGCAGCGTCGCCCGCTCATGGCGCAGGGCCAGCGTCTCGGCGGCGATGGCGCGGTTGTCTGTGGCGCCGCCCATGGCGCCTCGCGCAACCCAGGCCTCATAGGCCTTTTGCCGCAGGTCGCGGCGGGTGGAATATTGCAAGAAGGGCACGATCAGCGACCGGTTCAGCGTCACCACATGCCCCGGCAACCCGCGCTCCTCGGCCGCTGCGCGGGCGGTTTCGACGACGAATCCGGGCAGGCCCGACAGATCATCGAGCGGCATGGTCCAGTCGCGCTCGTCCGCCAGCAGGTTCTGGGTAAAGGCGGTGCCCAGACTGGCCAGCCGCGATTTCACCGCTGCCATGCGCGCCGACCCTTCGCCATCCAGCGCCGCCCCTGCCCGAAGGAACATCCGGTGATACAGCATCAGCACCCGAGCCTGCTCTGGGTCCAGCCCCAATGACTCACGCTGGTCCCACAGCGCGCTCACCCGCGCCCAGAGCGCGGCGTTCGAGGTTATCTCGCTGGAATAGGCCGACAATTTCGGCGCGAGATCACGCGAAAGTGCCTCGCGCTCGGGGTTCGAATCGGACCCGGCGAGGTTGAAGAAGACGCCTGACACGCGGTCGAGCAGCGCATCGGCCTGCTCCATCGCCTCGATGGTATTGGCAAAGCTGGGCGCCTCGGGGTTGGCGGCAATCGCGGCGATGGCGGCGCGGCCCTGCGCCAGCCCCGCCTCGAACGCCGGGGCGAAATCGGCGTCGCGGATGGTGTCAAAGGGCGGCAGGCCAAAGGGGCCGGTCCAGTCGGAAAGGAAAGGGTTGGTCATGGGGCGCCTGCGCTGCAAGGAATTTGCGCAACCCTAACCCCGTCGCCCGGCAGGCGAAAGCCCTCAGCCCAGCAGCGCTGCCACCTGATCGGCGCTGACCAGTCGGGCGAAATCAGCACCCAGCAGCGACAGGGTGACCCGCAGCACGGTTGCTGCGTCGATGCGCCCGCCGTCATGGGCGGGGATGTCAAAGCCGATGAGCGCATCGCCGGGCAGCACCACACGGAACCCCAGATCGCTGGCCTGCCGACAGGTCGAGGTGACACAAAACGCGGCCACAGCGCCGATCAGCACCAGATCGGTGATGCCTTCGGCGCGCAGGTGGCCCTGCAGCCCGGTGCCGGCAAAGGCCGACGAGCCGGATTTCCAGAACTTCGCCTCGCCCGCCAAGGGGTCAAAGCCTGCCATCGGCGCCCCGTCCGGCGCACCCTTGCGAAAGGGCGCGGCCGGGTCGGGATCGTCATGGAACACATGCACAATGGGCAGGCCGCGCCCCCGGAACAGCGCCAGCAGGGCGTGCCCGGCCGATTCGGCGCCGGGATTGGCCCGCTCGCGCCCCTCACGGGTGCGGCGCGCCATGCCTTCCTGCATGTCGATGACCAAGAGCGCGGTGCGGCCCATGCCTCAGCCCCCCAGAAAATCGCCCTTGCCGACGGCAAGGCCATTGGCGCGCAGGATCGCATAGGCCGTGGTCATGTGGAAATAGAAGTTCGGCACTGCATAGCCGTGCAGATACTGTGCCGCGGGAAAGGACAGCTCGCGCGGCCCGGCCTTGACGGTGATCGTGCGCGCATCGGCGCTGTCAAAGGCATCGGCGGGCAGCGATTGCAAGAAGGCCAGCGTGGTGGCGACGCGGGTGCGCAGATCGGCCAGCGCACAGTCGCCGTCGACATAGACCGGCACCTCGACCCCGGTCAGCCGGGCGCCAGCGCCCTTGGCATGGTCGCAGGCGATGGTGATCTGCCGCCAGAACGGCAGCATGTCGGCAATCAGCCGCAGGTTGGGGATCACCTCGGGCTTGAAGCCCTTTTCGGTTTGCCAAGCCTCGGCCTTGGCCAGAATGGCGGCAAGGGCGGTGAGCGAGTGGATGAAGAACGGGGTCGGATTGAGCACGAGGGCCTCCTGTTGCGCGTGGCGCGAGGAGGCCCTGTCCTGCGAAAAACCGCAAGGGGGATCAGACGCCCAGACACCAGCGCATGATGGCCTTTTGTGCGTGCAGACGATTCTCGGCCTCGTCCCAGATCACCGATTGCGGGCCATCCATCACAGCCGAGGTCACCTCGTCTTCACGATGCGCGGGCAGGCAATGCATGAAGAGCGCCGCGTCACCGGCGGATTGCATCAGGCTTTCGTTGACCTGATAGCCTCGCAACTGGTTGTGGCGGCGTTCCTTGGTCGATTGGCTGTCGTGCATGGACACCCAGGTATCGGTCACCACCAGATCGGCACCGATCACCGCCTTGGCCGGGTCGCGCACGATTTGCACCTCGCGGCCCTTGGCGCGGGCGAAGGCGATGAACTCAGGGTCAGGGTCCAGCGGCGGCGGGCCGGTGAAGGTGAAATCGAACCCGAACTGCCCGGCGGCCTGGATCAACGAGTTGCAGACATTGTTGCCGTCGCCCGACCAGACGACCTTTTTGTCGGCGATCGGGCCGCGGTGCTCCTCGAAGGTCAGCACATCGGCCATGATCTGGCAGGGATGCGTGCGGTTGGTGAGGCCGTTGATGACCGGCACGTCGGCGTATTCGGCCATCTCCTGAATCACCGATTCCTCATAGGTGCGCAGCATGATCATGTCGACATAGCGGCTGAGGACGCGGGCGGTGTCGGCGATGGTCTCGCCATGGCCCAATTGCAGGTCGTTGCCGGACAGGATCATCGTCTGTCCGCCCATCTGGCGCACGCCCACGTCAAAGCTGACGCGGGTGCGGGTCGAGGGCTTTTCGAAGATCAGCGCGACCATGCGGCCCTTGAGGGGCTGGTCGTCGTCGGGTTCGGCCTTGAAGCGGCCGTTGCGGGCGGCCTTCATCCGCGCGGCGGAATCGATCATCGTCCGCAGATCGGCGGCGTCGGTGGTGTGAATATCGAGAAAATGGTTCATGTCAGGGTCTTTCGGGAAACCGGGGAAGGGGGCGCAGCCCCTCACCCCCGGCGTATTTTCGGCAAGATGAAACTCAGGCGTTTTCCAGCGCAGTGGCAGCGGTGTCGAGGCGGTTCACGGCCTCGAGGATGTCCTCGTCCGGAATGTTGAGCGCGGGCAGGATGCGCAGCACATTGTCGGCGGCGGGCACCACCAGCACCCCGGCGGCGCGGGCAGCGACGGTGAGGTCGGTGTTGGGCGCCTTGCATTTGAGGCCCAGCATCAGCCCCATGCCGCGCACACCTTCAAACGTGTCGGGATGGGCGGCGATCAGCCCCTCCAGCCGTTGACGCAGCAGGCCCGCCTTGCGGCTGACATCGGCGAGGAAGTCGGGCGCGGACACGATCTGAGTGACCGTCAGGCCGACGGCGCAGCCCAGCGGGTTGCCGCCATAGGTCGATCCATGTGTGCCCGCCACCATGCCCGAGGCGGCGTTTTCCGTCGCCAGCACGGCGCCCAGCGGGAAACCACCGCCGATGCCCTTGGCCACCATCATGATATCGGGGGTGATCCCGGCCCATTCGTGCGCGAAGAGTTTGCCCGTGCGCCCCATGCCGCATTGCACCTCATCAAGGACCAGCAGCGCGCCGGTGCGGTCGCAGGCGGCGCGCAGGGCGCGCAGGTCTTCGGCGGGCATTGTGCGGATGCCGCCCTCGCCTTGAATCGGCTCGACCAGAACGGCGGCGATGCTCTCGTCCATAGCCGCCTCGAATGCCGCCATGTCGCCCCATGGCAGGTGCTGGAAGCCGGGCATGAGCGGACCAAACCCCTTGGTCATCTTTTCGGACCCGGCCGCAGCGATGGCGGCGTTCGAGCGGCCGTGGAAGGCGCCTTCGAAGGTCAGGATGGTGCTGCGCGGCGTGCCTTTGTCATACCAGTATTTGCGCACCATCTTGACCACCAGCTCGGCGGTTTCGGTGCCCGAATTGGTGAAGAACACGGTGTCGGCAAAGGTCTTGTCGACCAGCGCATCGGCCAGCGCCTGCTGCTGCGGGATCTGATAGAGGTTCGAGACATGCCACAGGTTTTGCGCCTGGTTGGTCAGCGCCTCGACCAGCGCTGGATGCGCATGGCCCAGCGCATTGACCGCGATGCCCGCGCCCA
>CALESR010000297.1 GCA_937907485.1 uncultured Paracoccaceae bacterium
CCCTCCTCGATGCGTGCGGCGATGGTGATGGCCTGGGAGATGGCGCAGGCGCGCGAACGATGACGGAGTGCGCCTCGTGCGGACCGCTCTCGGCCCGGCGGCGCCTGTTGCTGGCGGCTTTCATCGTGCAGAACCTTGAGGAAATCCTGTTTCTTCCTGACTGGGCAGCCCGACATGCCCCGCTGCTCGCCACCGGAACCGCGCGCTTTGCACTCGCCACCGCCGCGCTGACGTTGCTGGCCGGACTGGCGCTCTGGCATGATGGGCGGCGCGGCAGGTCCGGACTGACCTCGCTGGTGGCGGGTGCGCTGCTGGCCAATGCCGGCACCCATATCGCCATGTCGGTCTGGACCTTCAGCCTGATGCCCGGCGCGGTTTCGGGCTTGCTGCTGCAGGGGCCCGCCGCCGGGTGGCTCCTGGCCGGGTTGCCCCTGTCACCCCATGCACGGCTGGGCGCGGTGGCACTGGGCCTCGCCCTGACCCCGCCCCTCGCCGCCGCCAGCCTTGCGCTGGCAGGGCTGTTCGTGGTTTGAGCAGGGCATGAGCCAGATCGACACCCTTCCCCCGTTGCGCGACGTGATTGCCGTCTTTGACCTCAGTGCGAAAAAGGCGCTGGGGCAGAATTTTCTGCTCGATCTCAACCTGACCGCCCGCATCGCCCGCGCTGCCGGGGACCTCAAAGGCCACGACATCCTCGAGGTCGGCCCCGGCCCCGGCGGATTGACGCGGGGCCTCTTGGCCGAAGGCGCGCGCAAGGTGCTAGCGGTCGAACTGGACGAGCGTTGCCTGCCCGCGCTGGCGCAGATTGCTGGGGCCTATCCCGGGCGGCTGGAGGTGGTGCAAGGCGACGCGCTCAAGGTCGATCCGCTGGTCCATCTGACCGCGCCGATCAAGATCGTCGCCAACCTGCCCTATAATGTCGGCACCGAGCTTCTGGTGCGCTGGTTGACGCCACCGGTCTGGCCGCCGGTCTGGACCTCGCTGACACTGATGTTTCAAAAGGAAGTCGCCGAGCGCATCGTCGCCAAGCCGGGCAGCAAGGCCTATGGCCGCCTCGCGCTGCTCGCGCAGTGGCGCTGCGACGCCCGCATCGTGCTGACGCTGCCGCCTTCGGCCTTTACCCCGCCGCCAAAGATCGACTCGGCCGTCGTGCATCTTGTTGCGCTGCCGCAGCCGCGCTTTCCTGCCCCGGCGAAAACGCTGGAGCGCGTGGTCGCCACCGCCTTCAACCAACGGCGCAAGATGCTGCGCTCGGCGCTGAAAACCCTCGATCCGGCCATCGAATCGCGGCTCGAGCGGCTGGGAATCGCGCCCACCGCCCGCGCCGAGGAAATCGGCCTCGAGGCATTCTGCGCCCTCGCGCGCGATTTCGGCTGACCCGGCGTCACCGCTGCGCCTCGCGGGTCCATTGCCCAGACTTTGCCACAATCCGGTGCCGCGGCGCCGCAATTTGGCCATCACAGCGCGGTAATCAGGATTCGGGGAAGTCTCTTTCCCGCTGCCAGATTGAGGTCCGCCATGCACCCTGCCCGCCAACCCTTGCCGCCTGTCGCCAGGTCCGCCCGCAATTTTGCGCGGCGCGAGGACGGGACTTTTGCAGTGTTCAGCCTCTTTGTCTTTGTGGCGATGATCCTGGTCAGCGGGCTGGCGATCGACCTGATGCGGCATGAAAACGAGCGTCTGCGCATGCAGGGCGTGGCCGACCGCGCCGTGCTGGCGGCAACGATGCTGCGCGAGAACGTGTCCGATGCCACACCCGAACAAATCCTGAACGCCTATTTCGCCGCCGAAGGACTCGAAGACCAGTTGGCCGGGCGCTATTCCGTTGTCGAGGACGACGAGACGGGCCGCACGGTCACCGTGGCCCCGGCAGCAACCGTGCCCTCGCTCTTCATGCGCTTGCTGGGGATCGACAGCTTTGCCGTCGCCACCCCGGCGCAGGCGACCGAGGCCCTGGGCGGCGGCGCGCGGCTGGAACTGGTGATGGTGCTCGATGTCTCGGGCTCGATGAATGGGCAGGGCAAGATCGACGCCATGCGGCTGGCGGCCTCGGAAATGGCGATGACGCTCTTGGCCAACAACGAGGACGGCAATGTCGCTGTGACGATGGTGCCCTATGACACCTGGGTTCTGCCGCCGGCGGGGTTCCTCAACAGTTTCACCAACATCTCGGGCAGTGGCGCCTGCAACGACTGGACGCTGTGGAACGTGGTGACGAATACCATCAGCCTCGCCACCCAGCGGCGCAATTGCAACACCGACACCTGGGCGCAGGTGCATGCCTATGAAGACAATGCGACCGATGCCGCCACGGCGATCAACGCGCTGGTCGCGCGCGGCACGACCTCGATCGACCTCGGGCTGCGCTATGGCGCGATGTTCTTCGATCCGTCGATCCAGCCTGCGATTACCGACTTGATTACGGCGGGCACCGTCTCGGCCGATTTTGCCGGTCGTCCGTTTGACTGGGAAGAACCCAACGTCGTGCGCGCTCTGGTGCTGCTGACCGACGGGCAGAACGTCTCTCGCGGGGGGGTGACCTCGGCGCAACAGGATCTGAACACGCTGGCGGTCTGCACCGAATTGAAACTGCGCGATGTGCTGATCTATTCCATTGCCTTTCAGGCCCCCTCGGGTGGCGCCACGCTGATGCAGGCGTGCTCGTCGTCGCCCAGTCATTACTTCAACGCGACGGTGTCCGAGATCACCTCGGTCTTTCAGGGCATCACTGCGAACGTCCAGACCCAGGCGCTGAGGTTGACCCAATGAGCCGCCTTTTCCAGCCGTTTCAGCGCTTTGCCCGCTCGGACCTCGGCACGGCCAGCATCGAGTTCGTCATCGCGGTGCCGCTGATCCTCAGCTTCCTCTTCTCGGCCATCGATTACGGCGTGGTCATGCTGCGGCAGGTGTTTCTGGACCGCTCGGTCGATATTGCCGTGCGGCAGGTGCGGTTGGGGTCCGTGGCCGCCAGCGGCTATGACGCCTTTCGCACGCAGATCTGTGAAAACACTTTCATGATCGCCAATTGCGAGGCCAGTATCGCGATCGAGTTGCGCCCCATCGATACCGCAACCTGGGCGGGCCTCGACACCCCGGCGCAATGCGTCAACCGCGCCGAGGATCTGACGCCCGTGCTGTCGTTCAGCCCCTCGCCGGGCAGCCAGCAACTGATGCTGGTCCGCGTCTGCGTGGTCGCCGACCCCTTCATCGAGATGACGGGCATGATCCTGGGCCTCGATCGCGATGCCTCGGGTGCCTATCAGCTCGTCTCGAACGCCGCCTTTGCCAACGAACCGACATGAGGTCCGCCATGACCCTGCTGCATGCCCTGCTCCGCCCGCTGCGCCGTTTCGGCGCCGAGGCCCGCGGTTCGGCCGCGGTCGAACTGGTGATCGTGCTGCCGCTGCTCTTGTGGGGGCTGGCGGCGACGGTGGTGTTCTTTGACGGCTACAAGGCGCGCTATCAGTCGGAAATGGCAGCGCAAACCGTCGCCGACATCATGTCGCGCGAGACCGATCTGTTCACCGGCGAATATATCGAAGGCCTGAACGAGGTCTTTGATTTCCTCGCCGATTCCGAGTTTCCGACCCGGATCCGGGTGTCGTCGGTCATCTGGGATGCCGAAAACCAGCGCCACCGGCTGCAATGGTCCTATGGCACGCGCGGCTTTGCGCCGCTGCCCGCCGACACCTTTGAGTTGATGCAAGAGGGCGATCTGGAGACCCTGCTGGCGCAATTTGGCAACGATACCAGTTTCAGCTTTGCCGGTGCCGCGGCGCAGATGCCGATCGAGACCCTGCCCCAGCGCATTCCCCCGGTGCTGCCCGGCGAGGCGATGTTGCTGGTCGAGACCTTTGCCCTCTGGTCGCCTTTTGCCAACGTCGGCGTCGGCCAGTTGCGCTTTACCCCTGTGGTGGCGGTGCGGCCGCGGTTTGCCCCCTGGATCAACTTTGAAGGGGTCGATCCGGTCATTCCGGAAACCGATTACGAGATCGCCTGGACCGGCGGCGGCAACACCGACCTGCCTGACCCCAACGATCCCGATCCAGTCGACCCGGACCCGGTCCCCTCGAACCCGACCAGCTATTCCTTTGACGACAGCGTGACGACCAACTGGTCGCAAACGCCAGTGACCAGCGGTGGACCTTCGGGCAACTTCCTCGGTCCGTTCAGCAACGCAACCTATGCCAACCCGGTCAACCTGTCCGTCAACCTGGCCTCGTCCGGGATGAATGCCACGATCGCCTTTGACCTGCTGATCCTCGACAGTTGGGACGGCTACAGCACCACCTACGCCCTTCCGCGCGGCGATACTGTCACGCTGATGATCAACGGCGCGCCGATCTCGCTGGACCCCTTCGTCGGCTATTCGACGGTGATCTTCAACAATGCGCGTGTGGCCTCGGGCTATCTGGGCACGATGACCTATACCCTGCGCATGGAGCAAACCCGGGTCGGATCCAGCTTTGCCGGCAGTCCCAGCTATGGCGACCAGATCTGGCGCGCGACGCTCTCGCTGCAGAACGCGCCGCAGAACTTCACCCTCGGCTTTTCGTCCGGGTCGGATTCCAGCGCGGCGGACGAGAGTTTCGGCATAGACAACCTGACGATTTCGGCCTCGGGCACCGGCTCGCCCGCGCCCTTTACTGCGAACGCCAATGCCCTGCAGACACCCGATCCGCACACCCGCTTTCCGCGCTATTCCGGCTGCCCGGATCACCGCCATCAGGCGCCGTGGCTGTCGATGTTGGCCACCGACCTCAGCACCGGCATCTCGATGATGCGCAACGCAGGCGGAGGCACCAACCTCGGCAATTGCAGCAGCGTGGGGGGATTGGGTTGGATGAACGCCTCGCCGCATCTGGCGTTGAACTATACCAACAACCAGACCTATACGACGCTGCAGATCGGCATGGATGACGGCAACACCGGCTATACCTGCGACACCACCCTGCTGGTGCGCGACCCGGCCGGGCAATGGTGGTTCAACGATGACACGGTCGGTCTCAACGCCGGGATACGGATCGGCAATGCGCCCAGTGGCCAGTATTTCGTCTTTGTCGGCACCTATGGGTCGACCCAATGTGACTCGCGCTTGACGATCAATCGGGGCTAACGGCACGGTCGGCGCGGGTCACGGCACCCGCGCCCCCGCCGCTTGCAGTGCCATCGCCACATGTAGGTCTTCGACCCGCGCGCGGCTCAGCCGACCGCCCTCGCGAAACCAAGTGTTCACGCCGTTCAGCATGGCAATCAGCGCCATCGCCGCCAGCCGCGTATCGGGCACATGCAGGCTGCCCTCGGCCTGACCCTCGCGCAAGATGGTGACCAGCGCGGTCTCATACGAGGTGCGCAGCGCCTCGATGGTGGCGAAATTCTCGGGCGTCAGGTTGCGCAGCTCCATATAGGCGATGAACACTGCATCCGCCCGCGCGGCATGAAAGCGGATGTGAAACCGCGCGAAATGTTCAAGCCGCGCCACCGCATCGCCGGACGGCGGCGGGTTGGCGGCCCAGGCCGCCAGCAGCGACTCCAGATGGTCGCGCATCAGGTCAAAGAGCAGGCTCTGCTTGTCGGCGGTATAAAGATAGAGCGTCCCGGCCTGAACCCCAACCTCGGCGGCGATCTGGCGCATGGAAACGGCGGCATAGCCATGCCGGGCAATCAGGCGCAGCGCCGCGTCGCGCAGACGCGGTCCGGTGATATCGGCGCGGGATCCGGGTTTGCGAGCCATGCGCCATTGTCACTGAACAGCCGTTCAATTCAAGAGCCGCGTTGCAGCGCGACCGCCTTGGCGCTAGTCTGCGGGCAACCCACAGTGAAAGACCCGCCATGTCCCTGCCCGCCCTGCCCCTTGCCAAGGCCGCGTTTCTGGCCGCCGGACTGGCCTTGGCGGGCTGCGCAGGCCCGGTTGCGCCCGATGCACCCGCCTTGCTCAGCGCCGAAGAGCTGGCCGCCCGCGCCGCAGTGGCCCAGACCGGCACCGAAGGCGCCAGCGCCGCGGCGACGCTGCAAGGCCGCGCCGCCCGCCTGCGGGCCCGCGCCGCTGCCCTGCGCCAGGCCCGCCTGCCACAAACCGAAAGCAGCAGCCTCTTGCGCCGCGCCGAGGACCTGCGTCAGGGTTGACCACCCAACTCGACGCATTGCGCCCGTCCCCGTCTGGCGCTAATCCATCCGCGACGCCCCTTCGGGGCCAAGCCTGCGGAGTTTCCCATGAATGCCCCCCTGCGTCTTGGTATTGCCGGTCTCGGCACGGTCGGCATCGGCGTGGTCAAGATCGTCCAGACCCATGCCGAGCTGATCGCGCGGCGCGCCGGGCGGCCCATTCAAATCGTCGCTGTCAGCGCCAACTCGCGCTCGAAAAACCGCAGCGCCGACATTTCGGCCTATGCGTGGGAGGACGATCCCGTTGCCCTCGCCCGTCGTGCCGATGTGGATGTGGTGATCGAACTGATGGGCGGCGAGGATGGCCCGGCCAAGGCGCTGGTCGAAACGGCGCTGCAAAACGGCAAGGATGTGGTCACCGCCAACAAGGCGCTGCTGGCCCACCACGGCACGGCGCTGGCGGTTCTGGCCGAGGGCCATGGCCGCGTCCTGCGTTTTGAAGCCGCCGTCGCCGGCGGCATTCCGGTCATCAAGGCACTGACCGAAGGGCTGGCCGGCAACAAGATCAAGCGCGTCATGGGCGTGATGAACGGCAGCTGCAACTACATCCTGACCCGGATGGAGAATGCCGGTCTCAGCTATGACACCGTCTTCGAAGAGGCCCGCGGTCTGGGCTATCTCGAGGCCGATCCCAATCTCGACATCGGCGGTATCGACGCTGGCCACAAGCTGAGCCTGCTCAGCGCCATCGCCTTTGGCACGACGGTGGATTTTGCCGCCGTGGCGCTGCAGGGCATCGGTTCGGTCAGTATCGACGATATCCGGCTGGCGCGCGACATGGGCTTTTCGATCAAGCTGCTCGGCGTGGCCCAGATGACCGGGCGCGGTCTGGAACAGCGCATGACGCCCTGTCTGGTGCCCGAAACCCATCCGCTGGGCCAGTTGCAGGGTGGCACCAACATGGTGGTGATCGAGGGCGACTCGGTCGGCCAGATCGTGCTGCGCGGTGCCGGCGCAGGCGAAGGGCCGACCGCCAGCGCGGTGATGGGCGACGTGCTCGACATCGCGCGGGGCCTGCGCCTGCCGGTCTTTGGCCAACCTGCCGCCGGGCTGCTCCAGGCACCTGCTGCCGCCGTCAGCGCCGCCGCGCCCTGGTATCTGCGGATGACACTGCTCGACAAACCCGGGGCCCTGGCGAAAATCGCCACGGTGCTGGGCGAGGCGGGCATCTCGATCGACCGGATGCGGCAGTATTCGCATGACGGGGCCAATGCGCCGGTGCTGATCGTCACGCACAAGGCCAGCTCGGACGACATCGACCACGCCCTGACCCGCTTTGCCGGAACCGGCGTGCTGGTCGGCCAACCCGTGGCCCTGCGCATCGAAGAGGTCTGAGCGTGGACTGGTTCGCAGCCGTCGATATCTATTGCGAACGCACCACACCCGCCTTCTGGGCCGAACCCCTGAACGCGCTGACCAACCTCGCCTTTGTGTTGGCGGCGCTCTGGGGTGCTGTCGAGGCGCGCAAACGCGGCATCACCAGCCCAATGGTTTGGCTATTGATCGCCCTTGCGGCGCTGATCGGTATCGGCTCGTTCCTGTTCCACACCTTTGCAAACCGCTGGTCGGAACTGGCCGATACGATCCCGATCTGGAGCTTCGTCGCACTCTTCGTGCTGGCGGCGATGCATTTTATCGGCGGCACGCCGGTGGCGCGGGTGCTCAGGGTTGCTGGGCTGGTGGCAATTGCCGCCGCTCTGGTGATCTGGCTGCTTGCCTTTGGCGAGGGGCAGGACCAGGCCGCTCAGGCGGCAGACCCGCTGAACGGCTCGGGCCAATATGCGCCTGCGGTGCTGGCGCTGCTGGTGTTCACCCTGATCTCGTGGCGTCGCAGACACCCCGGCGCGCCTTGGATCGCTGCCTCACTGGGCGTGTTCCTGCTGTCCTTGACGGCCCGGACCTTTGACCGCGACCTGTGCGGTGCCTTTCCTCTGGGCACGCATTTCCTGTGGCACAGTCTGAACGGGCTGATGATCGCGCTGCTGTTGCAGATGCTGGTGCGCACCGGCGAATTTCGGCGCGGCTGAGGCCGGGTCACGGGGCGATTTTCAGTCGAAGTTGCCTGATCCGGCCACAGGCCAACTGGTTGCGCTATCAGCGCCGACACCCACTGTATCTTGCGGTTTTCAGCGGCTGCTTTGGGACGTGGCCCTTGGCCCGCCGCCGCCGAGGGGGTAGAAGTGACGCAACCGATGCAAAAGGACCGCTCCAGATGACCGATTCCCCCACCTTCCACGATCGCATGCTGTCGCTGGGCCTCGCCCGGGTGTCCGAGGCGGCAGCGCTGGCCTCGGCCGAGTGGGTCGGGCGCGGCGACGAGAAGGCCGCCGACCACGCCGCCGTCGAAGCCATGCGCGAGCAGCTGAACCTGCTCGATATCGGCGGAGTCGTGGTGATCGGCGAGGGCGAGCGCGACGAGGCGCCGATGCTGTTCATCGGCGAGAAGGTCGGCACCGGCAATGGCCCGGCGGTGGACATTGCCCTCGATCCGCTGGAAGGCACGACGCTGACCGCCAAGGACATGCCCAACGCCCTGACCGTGATCGCCATGGCGCCGCGCGGCACCCTGCTGCACGCTCCCGATGTCTATATGGACAAGCTGGCGATCGGCCCCGGTTTCGCCCCCGGCACCGTCACGCTGGACATGTCGCCGGCCGAACGGGTGCAGGCCCTCGCCCGCGCCAAGGGCTGCGAGGCCAGCGACATCACCGTCTGCATTCTGGAGCGCCCGCGCCATGAGGACCTGATCCGCGAAGTGCGATCGACCGGCGCCTCGATCCGCCTCATCACCGATGGCGACGTCGCCGGGGTGATCCATGTGGCCGAACCCGAGATCACCGGCATCGACATGTACATGGGCTCGGGCGGCGCGCCCGAGGGGGTGCTGGCCGCCGCCGCGCTGAAATGCATGGGTGGGCAGATCTATGGCCGGCTGCTGTTTCGCAACGACGATGAACGTGGCCGCGCCGCCAAGGCCGGGATCACCGACCTCAACCGCATCTATACCCGCGACGAGATGGTCACTGCCGATGTGATCTTTTCCGCCACCGGGGTCACCAATGGCTCGATCCTGTCGGGGATCAAGCGCGAACCCGGCTGGCTGACCACCGAGACGCTGCTGATGCGCTCGAAAACCGGATCGGTGCGCCGGATGAG
>CALESR010000298.1 GCA_937907485.1 uncultured Paracoccaceae bacterium
CGTGCGGTTTGGTCCGTTCAAACTTTGCCTTCGCCATGATGGCTTCTCCTTTGGTCGGGTTCGGCACGGGCGGCAGGCCGCCCTCGAGTGGGATCGATCGCGGGCAAAAAGGCCCCGCCCTGAGGCAGGCCGCGTCGCGCGCCCTGTAAAGCCGGGTCAGGGAAAAATCAAGCGGGTTGGCGCGGTTTGTGCCCGCAATCGCAGGTTTTTCCGCGCGTCAGCGGCGCCCGCAACCCCCGCCCGCCGTGGTGCCTGCGGGCGCGCTGGTCGAGACGGGCGTTTGCCCCTCCGGCTCGGCGGGCGCTGCGGCCTCGGTGGTCTCGCGGGTTTCGGGCATGTCCTCGGGATGGCTGAACCACGCCGGGTTGTCCTGCATCCATTCCTCGATGCGCTTGGCGGCGTTTTCGGCCAGCTGAGTCATCTGCTGATCCGCGCTCTGCGTCAGGCCGGACCCCAGAACCGACGAGCCCGAGGCGCTTTCCAGCACGGTGAACTGTTCGGGTTCGTCGTTCAGCGGGCGGCCCAGACGATCATCCCAGAGGTTTGTCGAGATGATGAGCGCCGACCGTGGCGAGGCGACCAGCGGAATCCCCGGAACGGCCAGGACATAGGCGTCAAGGTGGATCGCGATGTGATAGAGCCGCGTGCCCTCGTAGCGGCCAAAGCGGCGGTCGATCTGGTCACGGATGCGGTCGGCGAAGACGTCCAGATCCGCCTCACGCGAGAGCGGGCCCTGAACCGCGTCATTGGTGGTGACGATGTTGTAGCACAGCCGGAAATCGCCCAGTTCGGGCTGCATCTCGCCCAGTTCGGCGCCACTGGTCGAACAGGCGGCCAGCAGCCCGGCCAGCGCCAGCGCCAGCGCGGCAAGGGGGCGCAGCGAAAAGCGGGTGCGCAACGCGACGGCGGCATTCGGCATGGGCGGCTCTCCGGGGTTCGTGCCGCCCAGCCTTAGCCCAAGCACCCCGTTTAGGCAACGCCGGGTTCTGGGCCGGGATTGCTGGCCGGTTCAGGCAAAGTGGTTATCGCGCGGAAATCCGCGGGGCGCCATGCGACCGGCCGAGGCGCGCTTGCCCAGCCATTCGGCCAGATCGGCCTCGAGCCGGGTGCGGCCAGCGGGGTCTTTCCACGACAGGCCCTGCGTCAGGGTGATCGTCGTCAGGTCGGACAGGCCGCCGTCCTTGTAGGCCTGCAGCCGCACGCCCTTGCCGCGGCCCATCTCGGGCAACTCGGCAAGCGGGAAGACCAGCAGCTTGCGGTTCTCGCCCACGACGGCAACGTGATCGCCGCTGGCCGGCTTGCAGATCAGCGCCTTGGCACCGTCGCGCAGGTTGAGCACCTGCTTGCCCGCGCGGGTCTGCGCCAGCAGTTCGTCAGTCGGCACGAGGAAGCCGTCGCCATCCGACGAGGCCACGACCATCCGCCCGCCGGGCCGATGCAGGAACAGGTTGACGATCTGCGCCTCGTTGGGCAGGTCCACCATCAGGCGCACCGGCTCGCCCATGCCGCGTCCGCCGGGCAGATTGGCGCCCAGCAGGGTAAAGAATCGACCGTTCGAGCCGAACAGGATGATCTTGTCGGTGGTCTCGGCGTGCAGGGTCAGCGCGCCTTCGTCGCCGTCCTTGAACTTGAAATCGGTCTCGGGCGGCAGATGGCCCTTCATCGCGCGGATCCAGCCCATTTTCGACAGGACCACGGTGATTGGCTCGCGTTCGATCATCGCCTCAGGGGCAAGGATTTCGCCCTCGGCGGCCTCGGCAAAGGTGCTGCGGCGACGGCCCAGCGCGGTGCCCGCGCCAAAGGTCGCGCGCAGGGCCTCCAGATCGGTGCCGATGCGCGCCCATTGGCGGGCGTCGGATTGCAGCAGGTCGTCCAGATCGGCGCGTTCCCTCAGCAACTCGTCGCGCTCGCGCCGCAGTTCCATCTCCTCCAGCCGCCGCAGGCTGCGCAGCCGCATGTTCAGGATCGCCTCGGCCTGGACCTCGGTCAATTCGCCATCGCCGGGCGGGGGCGAGCGGTAATCGGCCTCGGAGGTCGCGCGCTTGAACTTGCGGCCCCATTCCTCGCGCATCAGCGCGTCGCGGGGGGTGTCGTCATAGCGGATGATGTCGATGACCCGGTCGAGGTTCAGATAGGCGATGATGAAGCCTTCCAGCACCTCGAGCCGATGGTCGATCTTGTCCAGCCGGTGCTGGCTGCGCCGCTGCAAGACCGCGCGCCGGTGGTCTAGAAACGCGCGCAGCACCTCGCGCAGGCTGCAGACCTTGGGCGTGCGGCCGTCGATCAGCACGTTCATGTTCAGGCTGAAGCGGATCTCCAGATCGGTCAGCCGCATCAGCATGCCCATCATCTGATCGGCATCGACGGTCTTGGCGCGCGGCTCCAGCACGATGCGCACATCATCGGCGGATTCGTCGCGCACATCGGCCAGCAGCGGCACCTTCTTGGTCTGGATCACCTCGGCCAGTTTTTCGATCAGCTTGGATTTCGCCACCTGATAGGGGATTTCGGTGACCACCACCTGCCAGAGGCCCCGCGGCAGTTGCTCGATCTCCCAGCGCGCGCGCAGGCGGAACGATCCGCGCCCGGTGCGATAGCTTTCCAGCATCGAGGCGCGCGGTTCGACAATCACCCCGCCGGTGGGAAAATCCGGGCCGGGCACCAGCGCCACCAGTGCCTCATCCGTCAGGCCGGGGTCGCGCAGCATCGCCTGACAGCCGGAAATCAGCTCATCGAGGTTATGCGGCGGGATGTTGGTGGCCATGCCGACGGCAATGCCGCTGGACCCGTTCGCCAGCAGGTTCGGAAAGGCCGCCGGCATGACGATCGGCTCTTCCAGCGTGCCGTCGTAATTGGGGCGGAAATCGACGGCATTCTCGGCCAGCCCGTCCATCAGCGCCTCGGCGGCGGCGGTCAGGCGGGCCTCGGTATAACGCGACGCGGCAGGGTTATCGCCGTCGATGTTGCCAAAGTTGCCCTGCCCGTCGACCAGCGGGTAGCGCACGTTGAAATCCTGCGCCAACCGCGCCATCGCGTCATAAATCGCCGAGTCGCCATGCGGGTGATAGTTGCCCATCACATCGCCGCTGATCTTGGCCGATTTGCGAAAGGCACTGGTCGCCGACAGCTTCAACTCGCGCATGGCGAACAGGATGCGCCGATGCACCGGCTTCAGCCCGTCGCGCGCATCCGGCAGCGCGCGGTGCATGATCGTGCTCAGCGCATATTGCAGATAGCGCTCGCCCAAGGCCCGCCGCAGCGGCTCGGCCAGCGGCGCATCGGTGGGCAGGGCGGGGATGTCGTCCGGGGGCGTCTCGTCACTCATGCCCCGCTTCTAGCGCGTCATTCCCGGCAGGGGAATCGCCAATTTCCCGCCCCCATCTTTGCTCTTCAAATATCCTCAGGGGGTGAATTCGCGCAGCGAAGAGGGGGCAGAATGCCCCCTGTCTGCCTAACGCCGCATCGCCTGCAGCAGGGCCAGCGACACATAGCCATCCGGCGGCAACCCGCGCGAGGCCTGCCAGTCGCGCACGGCCGCCAGCGTGCCTTGCCCGACACGCCCGTCCACCGCGCCGCTGTAATGGCCCGAGCGTGCCAGCAGCCGCTGCATCTCCTCGCGTTCGGCGCGGGTCAGCGGGCGGTCGTCGCGCGGCCAGCTGCCCTGAAACGCCGAACCGCCGCGCAGTCGGTCGGCCAGATGGCCCACGCCGATCGCATAGGCGTCGGCGTTGTTGTACCGCTTGATGACGCGGAAATTCTGGAACACCAGCAGCGCCGGGCCGCGCGAGCCGGCCGGGAACAGCAGCGTCGCCTCGCCCGAGCGTGGCATCGCGCCGCCGCGCACCGGCTCCAGACCCAGACCCACCCATTCGGCCACCGGGCGGCGGGTATTGGCCAGTCGCGGGTTAAAGCCGCTTGGGATGCGCACCTCCAGCCCCCAGGGTTGATCGTTCTGCCAGCCGTGGCGCGACAGATAGGCGGCGGTCGAGGCGAGGCTGTCGGTCGGATCGTCCGACCAGATGTCGCGGTGCCCATCGCCGCGGAAATCGACCGCATAGGCGAGATAGCTCGTCGGGATGAACTGGGTGTGCCCCATCGCGCCCGCCCAACTGCCGACCAGATGGCGCGCGTCCACGTCGCCCGCCTGCAGGATGCGCAGCGCGCCGATCAGTTGTTCCTCGTAAAACCCGGCGCGGCGCGAGCCCATCGCCAGGGCGGTCAGCGAGGGGATCAGCGGCGCGGTGCCGCGCAGGCGGCCATAGGCGCTCTCCATCCCCCAGACCGCGACGATCACTTCGCGGTCAACGCCATAGCGCGCCTCGATCTCGTCCAGAATCCGCCGATGCTCGCGCAGCATCCGCTGGCCGTTCTCGATCCGCGAGGCCGAGACCGCGCTGTCGAGGTATTCCCAGATCGGGCGGTTGAATTCAGGCTGGCTGGACTCGCGCTGCAAGACCTCGCGATCCGGCTGCACGCCGTCATAAGCGCGGTCAAAGACCCGCGCGCTGACCCCCTGCGCCAGCGCGCGGGTGCGAAACCCGCGCAGCCAGCGGGCGAAGTCATCGTCGCGCGGTGCCGAGGCCGAGCGGACGGCGGGCGCGGTGGCGGGCCGGGGGCGCGGATGCAGCGAACTGCGCGGCGCCAAGGCAGACAGCGCTTCGCGCTGCGGGGCGGCCTGATGCTGCTGTGTCTGGGCCTGCGGGCGCGCGCGGGGAAAGATCGAGCGTTCGACCGACGCCGCGGCCTCGACAGCCCCGAACAGCACGAGGAGCCAGATCAAACCGGCGCGAAACATCATGGGGCCCTGCTCGTTGTTTTGCCCCAGACTACCTCAGACCGGAGCAAAGCGAAAGTCGGCCGGTTTCAGGTCAGCGGAACCACGCAATCGCAAATCCGCATCGTGACCCGCGTGCCGATCGGCAGCGATTGTCCGGGGCCCGAAATCACGGTCAGCAGCGACTCGCCCTCTTGCACCCAATAGATCTGGTCATGGCCGCGGAACTCGCGCCCGACGACGCTGGCGCGCCCCTGTGGGTCGGCGTCGATCATGATCTGCTCGGGCCGCACCGCCAGCGTCACTGCGCCATTGGCGGCGCGCG
>CALESR010000299.1 GCA_937907485.1 uncultured Paracoccaceae bacterium
CGCGGCGCCGGTCACCTGCGGCTGGCAGCGGATGCAATAGGGGTCCTGCACGCGGGTATCGCCCTCGCGGTGGCTTTCGCGGATCACCGACCCCTCCAGCAGCGCGCGCATCGCCGCCGCCGCCTCGATCTGCCCGGCATGGCCGCGCAGCGCGTGGATCTGCGGATGCAGCGGCGCGGTTGACCCCATGATGGCGTCGGTGCTCAGCGCCGAAATCACCAGCGCCGAGCGCGCCGCACCCCAGGCGCCAAACAGCCCGGCCAGCGCCAGCGCGGTGGAAAACTGCGTGCCGTTGATGAGGGCCAGCCCCTCCTTGGCGCCCAGCACCACCGGCTCCAGCCCGGCCAGCGCCAGCGCCTGCGCCCCCGGCAGCACCTGTCCGGCGAACTCGGCCTGCCCGTGCCCGATCATCACCGCCGTCATATGCGCCAGCGGCGCCAGATCGCCCGAGGCCCCGACCGACCCCTGCGAGGGGATCACCGGCGTCACGCCCTTGGCCAGCATCCCCTCGATCAGCGCGACAATCTCCCACCGCACGCCCGAGGCCCCGCGCCCCAGCGAGATCAGTTTCAGCACCATCATCAGCCGGGTCTCCGCCACGCCCAACGCCTCGCCCACGCCGCAGCAATGCGACAGGATCAGGTTGCGCTGCAAGGTCGCGGTGTCGCCCGGCGCGATCTTGATGCTGGCCAGTTTGCCAAAGCCGGTGTTGACGCCATACACCGCCTCGCTGCCCGCCGCCGCCGCGGCCACCCGGGCCGCCGCCGCCTCGATCCCCGAGCGGGCCGAAGGCGCCAGCACCGCCGCGCCGCCGCCACGCCACAGGGTTTCCAGTTGCGCCAGCGTCACGGCGCCGGGTGTCAGGATTTCAGGCGTCAAGACGGCCTCCAAAGATGCGGGCATGCAGGGGCGTCGCCCCGATGCGATAGCTCAGTTCAGCGGGATGCCCGGCGTCCCAGACCGCCAGATCGGCGCGCAGACCGGGGGCGATGCACCCGCAATCGCGCAGCCCCAGCGCGGTCGCGGCATGGCGGGTCACCCCGGCGAGGGCCTCATCCGGCGTCAGGCGGAACAGCGTGCAGGCCATGTTCATCGCCAAGAGCAGCGAGGTCATCGGCGCGGTGCCGGGGTTGCAATCGGTCGCCACCGCCATCGCCACCCCATGCTGGCGCAGCAGGTCGATCGGCGGCAACACCGTCTCGCGCAGCGTGTAAAACGCGCCGGGCAGGATCACCGCAACCGTTCCGGCCGCCGCCATCGCCTGCGCGCCCGCCGCATCCAGATGCTCCAGATGATCCGCCGACAGCGCGCCAAACCGGGCAGCCAGCGCAGCGCCGTGCAGGTTCGACAGTTGCTCGGCGTGCAGCTTGACCGGCAGGCCCAGCGCCCGCGCAGCGGTAAACAGGCGCTCAACCTGCGCCGGGGAAAAGGCGATCCCCTCGCAAAACGCATCCACGGCATCGGCCAGACCCAACGCCGCGTCCAGACCCGGCAGCACCACCGCATCCATGTAATCATCGCTGCGCCCGGCATAATCCGGCGGCACGGCATGGGCGGCCAGATAGCTGGTGCGCACCCGGATTGGCCGGACCTCGGCAATCCGCCGCGCCACCCGCAGCATGCGCAGCTCGGTGTCGATATCCAGCCCATAGCCGGACTTGATCTCGACCGTCGTCACCCCCTGCGCGATCATCGCATCGACGCGCGGCAGCGATTGCGCCAGCAACTCCGCCTCGCTCGCCGCCCGCGTCGCCCGCACGGTGGATACAATCCCGCCGCCCGCCCGCGCCACCTCTTCGTAACTCGCACCCTCCAGCCGCATCTGGAATTCCCGCGCGCGGTCACCGGCAAACACCAGATGCGTGTGACAATCGATCAGGCCGGGCGTGACCAGCCGCCCGCCCAGATCGACCCGCTCGCCCCCCTCTGGCAGATCGGCGGTCGCGCCGACCCAGACGATGCGCTCGCCCTCGATCACCACGGCGCCGCCGGGGATCACCGCGCCCCCCATCGTCGCCAAAGTCGCGTTGCAAAGGATCATCAGACCGGCCTTGTGTCATCTGCGCTTGGTGTTATTATGTCTGCACATAATGATCTGTCAAGGGAGTCACCATGCAGAGGATCTGGGCCGAGCAGGCGCTGTTGGCGACGGGTTGGGCGCGCGACGTGCTGGTGATCCTCGACGCCGGGCGGATCGTCAGCGCGACGCCGGGCCAGCCCGCGCAGGGCCAAAGGGTCGGCACCCTGATGCCCGCCCCGGCCAATTGCCACAGCCATGCCTTTCAACGCGCGATGGCGGGCCTGACCGAGCGGCGCGGCGACAGCCCGACCGACAGTTTCTGGACATGGCGGCGGCTGATGTATGCCTTCCTCGACCGCATCACGCCGGATCAGGTGCAGGCCATCGCCGCCTATGTGCAGATGGAAATGCTGCAGGCCGGGTTCGGCGCCTCGGTCGAGTTCCACTATCTGCACCACCAACCCGGCGGCGTGCCCTATGCCGATCTGGCCGAGATGTCGTCGCGCATCATGGCGGCGGCGCAGATGTCCGGCATCGGGCTGACCCTGCTGCCGGTGGCCTACCAGTTCGGCGGGCTCGATGGCCGGGCGCTGGGTCCGGGGCAGGCGCGCTTTGGCAATGACCCTGACCGCTTTGCCCTTCTGGTGGACAGCGCCGCGCAGGCGATGCGCGCCCTGCCCGCCGATGCCGTCCTGGGCGTCGCGCCGCATTCGCTGCGCGCCGTCGCGCCCGGTGATCTGGCCGGGCTGGCCGCCCTGCGCCCCGGCGCGCCGATCCACCTGCATCTGGCCGAAACCCTCGCCGAGGTCAGCGAAGTGCAGGCCCATCTGGGCGCCCGCCCGGTCGAGTGGGCGCTGGCCAACCTGCCGCTGACCGACCGCTGGTGCCTGATCCATCTGACGCAGATGACCCCGGCGGAAACCGAAACCCTCGCCCGCACCGGCGCCATCGCCGGCCTCTGCCCGCTGACCGAGGCCAGCCTTGGCGACGGCATCTTTGACGGCACGCGCTGGATGGGCGCGGGTGGGGCGGTCGCGCTGGGCTCGGACAGCAACATCCGCATCTCGCTGGCCGAGGAACTGCGCCAACTCGACACCTCGCAACGCCTGCGCGACCATTCGCGCGCGGTGCTGGCGACGGCCGAACACTCGACCGGGCGCAGGCTGTGGCAGGCGGCAGCCGAGGGCGGCGCCAAGGCGGCCGGGCGCGACTGCGGGCGCATCGCCCCCGGCGCGCTGGCCGATCTGGTCGCGCTGGACCTGAGCCATCCGGATCTGGACGGGCTGGCCGGTGATACGATCCTCGACAGCTTTGCCTTTGCCGGCGACAGCGCCATGGTGGCCGAGGTCTGGTCCGCCGGTCGCCATCTGGTGCAAGGCGGCCGCCACATCGCGCGTGACGCCATCACCGCAGCCTACCGCGCCGCCGTCAAACCGCTGCGCGACGGGCTCTAATACCGCGTCGTCATCGTGTGGCCGCGCTGATGCACCAGCCGCACCAGCGTCACCGGCTGCGCCTGCCACCGCGTCGAGCGCTCGATCTGCAACAGCGGCTCACCCGGCGCGCAGTGCAACTGCGCGGCCAGCGTGGCATCCGCCGAGGTGGCGGAAATGCTGATCTCGGCCTCGGAAAACGGCACCTGCGCCACCAGCCACTCATTCGGCCCCTGCGTGGTGAAATCCGCCTCGCCCGCCTGCGGCAGCAGCGTCAGGTTGATCCAGCGATCCTCGACCTGCCAAGGCGCGCCATCGGCAAAATGCAGGCAGACCAGATGCCGCACCGGCCCGGCCTTGACCAGACCCAGCCGCGCGGCCAGCCAGTCGGGCGCGGGCAGCACCGCGCTCGACACCAGCGCATAGCGATAGACATGCCCGCGCTCCTCGATCTCGCGGCGCACCAGCGGGATATCGAACCGCGCCTGCCGCAGCGGCGACAACCGCACCCGGCTGCCGGACTTGCGCTTGCGCTCGATCAGCCCCTCGTCCGCCAGTTCGCGCATCGCCCGGTTGACGGTGCTGCGCGCCACGCCATAGCCCTCGGCCAGATCGATCTCGCCGGGGATCAACGCGCCGGGAGGCCAGTCTCCGCGCAGGATCTTGCCCAGAATGTCGGCCTTGATGTCGCGAAATGTCGCCGTCACCGCGCCCCCCTGCCCGCCCCTCTCCGGTTTCTTGGCCATCTGCCCGTATAAGTCCAGACAAAACCGGGCGGTCAAGGGCACCATGGGCGCGCGAAGGGCCTGAAAACGAAAAACCCCTGAATTACCGAAGTAATTCAGGGGCTTTGCGCAAAGCATTGGTGCCCAGAAGAGGACTCGAACCTCCACGCCTTGCGGCACAGGTACCTGAAACCTGCGCGTCTACCAATTCCGCCATCTGGGCTGATTGCGTGAGGCGGTGATTAGCCTTGGCCAAAAGCAGTGTCAACGGGGGTGACGCAGGAATTTCGATCCCGCCGTCGCAATTCCTGTGCCGCAGCGCGGCATTGGCGGGGATTGCCGGGGGTTTTGGCTTGTTCTGCACCCGGGCGGGGGGTATGGAACAAGGCAGATTTGGCGCTGCGCGGAGGGCACGATGACGAAACTGGTCACAATCCTGGGCGGTTCGGGCTTTGTCGGGCGCTATGTGGCGCGCCGCATGGCACAGGCGGGCTGGCGCGTGCGCGTCGCCACGCGGCGGCCGAACGAACACCTCGCGCTGCGCACCTATGGCGTCGTCGGTCAGGTCGAGCCGGTGCTGTGCAACATCCGCAACCGCGACTCGCTGCGCGCGGCGATGGCCGGGGCCGACGCGGTGGTCAATTGCTGCGGCATCCTCGCGGAAAGCGGCAAGAACACCTTTGCCGCCGTGCAGGCCGAAGGGCCGGGCATGGTCGCCACCCTCGCTGCCGAGATGGGCGTCGCGAACCTCGTGCATGTGTCGGCCATTGGTGCCGATGCCGGGTCGGACAGCCTCTATGCCCGGTCAAAGGCCGCGGGCGAGGCCGCCGTTCTGGCCGCGTTCCCCGGCGCGGTGATCCTGCGGCCCTCGATCATTTTCGGCACCGAGGACGGCTTCTTCAACCGCTTTGCCGCCATGGCCCGGCTGTCGCCGGTGCTGCCGATCGCCAGCGGCAGCACGCGCTTTCAGCCGGTGCATGTCGATGACGTCGCCCGCGCCGCCGCCGAGGCCGCGATGGGCCTCGTGCCCGCCGGCACCTATGAACTGGGCGGGCCCGAGGTCGCCAGTTTCCATGACCTCATGGTGATGATGCTGGCCGAGATCCGCCGCAACCGGCTGATCCTGACCATGCCGGGCTGGATGGCCCGTGCCACCGCGCGCAGCCTCTCCGCCGCGCAGTTCCTGACCGCCGGTCTGTTCACCAACTCGGTGCTGACGATGGACCAGCTGCGCAGCCTGTCGCATGACAATGTGGTCGCGCCGGGTGCCAAGGGTTTTGCCGATCTGGGGATCGAGCCTGCGCCGATGGCCCTGATCCTGCCGACCTATCTGTGGCGTTTCCGGCCCACCGGGCAGTTCGAGGCGATCAAGGAATCCGCCCGGAACCTGAACGGCGCCTGAGCCATGGGGGACAGCGCGCTGCTCGCGGCCCTGCTGGGGCTGCTCGAAGGGCTGACCGAGTTCATCCCGGTGTCCTCGACTGGCCATCTGCTGCTGGCGGGTCATTTCCTCGGCTTCGAATCGGCCGGGCGCACCTTTGAGGTGGTGATCCAGCTGGGCGCGGTGCTGGCGCTGATCTCGGTCTATGCGGTGACGCTGGGCGGACTGGCGCTGCGGGCGCGGACCGATGCCACCGCCCGCCGCTCGCTGGCCTCGATCCTTGTGGCGTTCTTTCCCGCCGTGATCGTCGGCCTGCTGGCGCATGACCTCATCAAGACCGTGCTGTTCGAAACCCCGGCGCTGATTGCGGTGATGCTGATTCTGGGCGGCGTGGTGCTGCTGGTCATCGACCGCATCGCGCCCGCGCCGGTGCATCACGATGCGCTGGCCCTGCCCCTGCGCACGGCACTGGTGATCGGCATCTGCCAGTGTCTGGCGATGGTGCCGGGCGTCAGCCGCTCGGGCGCCACCATCGTCGGCGCGCTGATGCTGCGGGTGGAAAAGCGCGCCGCGGCCGAGTTTTCCTTTCTGCTCAGCCTGCCGACCGTCGCCGCCGCCGTGGCCTATGACCTTTATAAAACCCGTCACCTGCTGGATTTCGGCGCCGGGCTGGACATCGCCATCGGCTTTGCCGTCGCCTTTGTCACCGCGCTGGCGGTGGTGCGCTGGGTGCTGGGGTATATCGGGCGCAATGGCTATGCGCTGTTCGGCTGGTGGCGAATCATCGTCGGCGGGGTGACTCTGGTGGCGCTGCAGATGGGGCTGTGACGGCATAGGTATCAGTTACTGACCTATAATCACCATCCCTAAACCGAAAAACAATCCAGCGGCTGACAAATCCCGCAATTAGGTCAGTCGTGCTGACTTTTAAACCAAACCCACCCGGTCTATGAAGGCGCGCCCAAGCCACTTTCTGAAAGGCGCAGCCATGGCCACGCAGCGGATGCTTCAGTTCGTCACGACCTCGCGGGAAACCCCCTCGAAGCGCGACGCCACCGAACGGCGCGAGGATTTCCACGAAATCTATCGCGAATACGCCGCTGAAAAAGCCGCCGAGCAGGCCAGCCGCTGCAGCCAGTGCGGCGTGCCCTATTGCCAATCGCATTGCCCCTTGCACAACAACATCCCCGACTGGCTGATGCTGACCGCCACCGGCCGGTTGCAAGAGGCCTATGAACTCAGTCAGGCCACCAACACCTTCCCGGAAATCTGCGGCCGCATCTGCCCGCAGGACCGCCTGTGCGAAG
>CALESR010000300.1 GCA_937907485.1 uncultured Paracoccaceae bacterium
CTTTTCGGCCTTCATCCCAAAGCCCAGCGCCTTGGCACGGGCCTTTTCCTGCTTGCGCTTCATCGCGGCCATCGAGCGCTGACGGCCACCTTCGCCACCGTCCAGCGCGGCGGTCAGCGTCAGCTTGCCCGCGCGGCGACCGGCGTCGTCGTTCTTCTTGGCGATGCGGTCGCGGTCTTCGGCGCGCTCGCGCTCGGACTTGCGCGGTGCGGCCGAGGTGGCGCCAGCGGTCTTGGCCGGGCTGCGATCGGCGGGAGAGGGGCGCTCGACCGGCTTTTCAGCCGGTTTTTCGCTGCGCGCAGCCGGAGCGGCGACAGCGGCGGGCCGGGCGGCAGCCGCCGCTTCGCGCGCGGCATCGGCGGCCTTTTGTGCGTCTTCGTCTTCCTTGGCCTTGCGAGCGGCCTCGCGGGCACGCTCTTCGCGTTCGCGCTCTTCGGCCTCGACGCGTTTGCGCTCGCGGTCGATTTCGCGCAGGCGCTCGTCTTCGGCACGGGTGGCGGCCTCTTCGACGTCACGCACCTTGGCGGCGCGCACGGCGGCCAGACGGCGGTCCATCTCGGCGTCCGAGATACCAGCCGGGCGACGCGCAGCACCGCTGACCGCGACAGGCTTTGCCTGCGCGGAATCGGTTGTCGAGGCGCCGGCCCCGGGTTTTGGCACCACGACGCGCTTGCGCTTGGTTTCCACCACAACCGCCTTGGTCCGGCCGTGGCTGAAGCTTTGCTTCACCTGACCGGGGGTCGAGCCGCTGCGCAGCCCAAGGGGTTTTTTGCCGTCGTTGTCGCTCATGCGTCTTGTCTATCCTCTGCGGTGGCGTCGGTGCCACCGATCTGCCCGCGCAATCGTGCGAGTTTCGCCGCTTCCTCTACTACACGTGCAGACAGTCCGCCAGCGGCAAGCGCGGCATGTATCACATGTTCCCGGCCGAAAGCCAAACCGATTTCCCCTGCCGTCAGACAGGTGACGTGCCGTCCCGCGCCCGAAGGCGGGCGCAGCTTTGCCTTGCCGCGCTCGGACCCGTCGGCGGCCTGCACCAGCACCACCGCCTCGCCCGACATCAGCCAGTCGCGGACCTTTTCATAGCCCGCCACCGCCTGCCCGGCCTTGCGCGCCAAGGCCAGCAATTCGATCACCCGCTGGGTGACCAGATCATGCACCACGGCGTCCAGATCCTCGGGCGCCGTGGCGGGTTCCTTTGCGGCGCGGGCGAAGAGCCGTTTCTTCACCGCCTGCGCGATCATCGCCCGGTCGGCCGAGATCCAGATCCCCCGGCCCGGCAGCTTGCCCGCGATATCGGGCACCACCACCGCGCCGGGTCCGACGACAAAGCGCACCAGCCCACCCGTGGGCTGGCTGTCGCCGGTGACGATGCAGCGTCGTTCCGGTCCGTCCTGGTCCTTGACGCGCCCGCCCCGGGTCATCGGCCTTGCCCCTTACGCCTCGTCGTCCTCGGTCTCGTCGGCCTCGACATCGGCCTCGAGCTCTGCCGGATCGACCCAGCCCAGTTGCACCCGGGCGGTCATGATGAGGGTCTGCGCCTCTTCCAGGCTCATCTCGAAGGATTCGAGGATGCCTTCGTCCTTGGTGCGCTGGCCGTTGGTGGTGGTCCAGCCGCCGGCCAGTTCCCAGTCGGCGCAGGTGGCAAAGTCGTCGATGGTCTTGATGCCGTCCTTGGCCAGCGCCTCGATCATCTGCGGCGTCAGGCCGGGGAAGTCTATCAGACTGTCCTCGACGCCCAGCGCACGGGCGTTTTCCAGCGCGGCGATGTTCGCGGCCTCGATCTTGTCGCGGGCACGGGCCTGGAGCTCACCGGCGGTGTCCTCGTCAAAGCCGTCGATCGACAACAGTTCGTCGAGCTCGACATAGGCGACCTCTTCCAGCGTGGTAAAGCCCTCGGCCACCAGCAGTTGCGCCATCATCTCGTCCACGTCGAGCGAGTCCATGAACAGCTTGGTGCGCTCGGTGAATTCGGCCTGACGGCGGGTCGATTCGTCGGATTCGGTGATGATGTCGATGTCCAGACCGGTCAACTGGCTGGCCAGACGCACGTTCTGACCGCGGCGGCCGATGGCCAGCGACAGTTGTTCGTCGGGCACCACCACCTCGATGCGGCCGGCGTCCTCGTCGATCACAACTTTCGACACTTCGGCGGGCTGCAGCGCGTTGACGAGGAAGGTCGCCTGATCCTCGTTCCACGGAATGATGTCGATCTTTTCGCCCTGCAGTTCGTTCACCACGGCCTGCACGCGGCTGCCGCGCATGCCGACGCAGGCGCCGACCGGGTCGATGGAGTTGTCATAGGAAATGACGGCGATCTTTGCGCGCGAACCCGGATCACGGGCGCAGGCCTTGATCTCGATGATGCCGTCATAGATTTCCGGCACTTCCATCTTGAACAGCGCGGCCATGAAATCGGGCGCGGTGCGCGACAGGAAGACCTGCGGGCCGCGGGCCTCGCGGCGCACGTCCTTGATGAAGCAGCGGATACGGTCGTTCGGGCGATAGCTCTCGCGGCCGATCTTCTCGTTGCGGCGCAGGATGCCTTCGCCACGGCCGATATCGACGATGATGTTGCCGTATTCCTCGCGCTTGACGACCCCGTTGATGATGGTGCCGGCGCGGTCCTTGAATTCGTCATACTGGCGGTCACGCTCGGCCTCGCGGACCTTTTGCAAGATCACCTGCTTGGCCGATTGCGCGGCGATGCGGCCCAGTTCGACCGGAGGAACCTCGTCCTTGATCTCGTCACCGATCTGCGGGTCGGCCAGCCAGGCCTTGGCCTGCTTGACGGTGACCTGCGCATGGTGGTTCTCCATCGCCTCGTCCTCGACCACGGTGCGCACGCGGGTGAAATGGGCGCGGCCGGTCTTGCGGTCGATATGGACGCGGATGTCCATGTCGGCGCCATAGCGCGACTTGGCGGCCCGCGCGAGGCTGTCCTCCATCGCCTGAACGACCAGTTCGGGGTCGATCAGTTTCTCGCGCGCCACCGCTTCGGCGGTTTGCAGCAGTTCCAGCTGGTTGGCACTGGTAATGGCCATGACTCAGTCCTCCTCAGGGGCGGTGTCGGTCTCGATGGTGTCGAAGTCGGATTCCTTGATGACCCCGGCGTCCTTGCGGGCGCGCAGCGTCTCGGCGATCAGCCCGTCGGTCAGCACAAGCTTGGCGTCCGACAGCCAGTCAAAGGTCAGGCCGATGGTGATGGGCGCGCCTTTTTCCTCGATCTCGATGAGGATCTCGCCATCCTCGACGCCCTGCAGCACGCCCTTGAAGCGGCGGCGGCCGTCGATCAGTTCGTTGGTTTCCAGCCGCGCCTCATGGCCCGACCAGGTTTCGAAATCCTTGAGCCGGGTCAGCGGGCGGTCGATGCCGGGGCTGGACACTTCCAGCACATAGGCGTCTTCGAGCGGGTCATCGACATCCAGAACCGCCGAGACCAGCGTGGTGATCTGGCCCAGTTCGTCGATCTCGATGCCGCCATCGGGACGGTCGGCCATGATCTGCAGGATGCGGGTCTTGCCCGACATCAGCCGCACGCGCACCAGTTCGAACCCGGCGGCCTCGACCGCGGGTTTGACGATCCCGGCAAGACGCCGGTCGATGGCCGTGCGCGCCACCAGATCGTTCGATTCGGCGTTGTCGCCCATGGGGTGCTCCAGAA
>CALESR010000301.1 GCA_937907485.1 uncultured Paracoccaceae bacterium
GAGCATGAAATATCCAGCAAGGCGAGAATATTTATTTTGACACATGAAGAAAATGACCTATGCTTTTGCTGTCGGGTCATAACCCGCGGCCTCGGGGGATTCGGGGCTTTTCAGGGAGGAATTGCATGCGTAAGGCACTCTTGGCCGCCGTTGTCGCAACGGCGGGTTTCACCACATCGGCGTTTGCCCAGATCACCGTCGGCGTGAGCTGGTCCAACTTTCAGGAAGAGCGTTGGCGCACCGACGAGGCCGCCATCGTTGCCGCGCTGACCGCTGCGGGCGCGACCTATGTCTCGGCCGACGCACAGTCGTCCTCGGCCAAGCAACTGTCGGACATCGAGGCGCTGATCGCGCAGGGCGTCGACGCGCTGATCGTTCTGGCGCAGGACGCGCAGGCCATCGGCCCGGCGGTGCAGGCCGCTGCGGACGAGGGCATTCCGGTCATCGCCTATGACCGTCTGATCGAGGACAGCCGCGCCTTCTATCTGACCTTCGACAACGTCGAAGTCGGCCGGATGCAGGCCCGTGCGGTTCTGGAAGCTGCCCCGTCGGGCCGCTATGTCATGATCAAGGGGTCGCCCACCGATCCGAACGCAGATTTCCTGCGCGGCGGTCAGCAGGAAGTCCTGCAGGCGGCCATCGATTCGGGCGCGATCACCATCGTGGCCGAGGCCTATACCGACGCGTGGCTGCCCGCCAACGCGCAGCGCAACATGGAGCAGATCCTGACGGCGGCTGACAACGGCGTGGACGCGGTTGTCGCGTCGAACGACGGCACCGCCGGTGGCGTTGTCGCGGCGCTGACCGCGCAGGGCATGCAGGGCATCCCGGTCTCGGGTCAGGACGGCGACCATGCCGCGTTGAACCGTGTGGCGCTGGGCACGCAGACCGTTTCGGTCTGGAAAGACGCCCGTGATCTGGGCCGCGTTGCGGGCGAGATCGCTGTCGCGCTGGCCTCGGGCACCGCGATGGACGCTGTTGCCAACGCGCAGTCCTGGACCTCGCCGGGCGGCACCACCATGTCGGCGGTGTTCCTCGCCCCGGTTCCGATCACTGCGGCCAACCTGTCGGTCGTCGTCGACGCCGGCTGGATCAGCCAGGAAGCGCTCTGCCAGGGCGTGACCAACGGCCCGGCGCCCTGCAACTGATGTGACCAAGGCTCTGGCGGCGCGATGCGCTGCCAGAGCCCCCACCGGCCCCGCGGCCGCGCGCCTTGCGCAGGCCTCCTCATCCCCGGACGAAAGCTTCCGCCATGAGCACACCCGCAAGCCCCGCCGAGGCCCCCCGGCGCCGATCCCTGCTGGACGCGCTGCAGATCGACACCCGAATGCTGGGCATGCTCGCTGCCTTCGTGGTGATCTGCGTCGCCTTCAACATCATGACCGAAGGGCGATTTCTGAGCCCGCGCAACATTTTCAACCTGTCGATCCAGACCGTCAGCGTGGCGATCATGGCGACGGGGATGGTCTTTGTGATCGTCACGCGCCACATTGACCTGTCGGTCGGCGCGCTGCTGGCGACCTGTTCGGCCTTCATGGCGATGACGCAGAAGGTCTGGCTGCCCGAGTTCGCCGGGCTGGAGCTGGGTCACTGGGCCATCGCGCCGCTGGCCATTCTGGCGGGGCTGCTGGCCGGCACGCTGGTCGGCGCGTTTCAGGGCTGGCTGGTGGGGTATCTGACGATCCCGGCCTTTATCGTCACGCTGGGCGGGCTGCTGATCTGGCGCAACGTCGCGTGGTATCTGACCGGCGGCCAGACGATCGGCCCGCTGGACGAGACCTTTCAACTGTTCGGCGGCATCAATGGCACGTTGGGTGTGTCGTGGAGCTGGGCGCTGGGCCTCGCGGCCTCGGTCGCAGCGGTCTGGGGGCTGTTTTCGGCCCGCCGTGCCAAGATCCGCCATGAATTTCCGGTCAAGCCGCTGTGGGCCGAGGCGACGCTGGGCGCCCTGTTCACCGTGGCCATTCTGGGCTTTGTCGGCATCCTCAATGCCTATCAGGTGCCCGAGGCGCGTTTGCGCCGCGCCTTTGACGCGCGCGGCGAGGTGATGCCCGAGGGGTATGCCGAAGGCTATGGTCTGCCGATTTCGGTGCTGCTGCTGATCGTGCTGGCGGTGGTGATGACGATGGTCGCGCGGCGCACCCGGCTGGGGCGCTATATCTTTGCCACCGGCGGCAACCCGGATTCGGCGGAGTTGAGCGGCATCAACACCCGCATGCTGACGGTCAAGGTCTTTGCGCTGATGGGCTTTCTGTGCGGGTTGTCGGCAGTGGTGGCCTCGGCCCGGTTGACCAACCATGCCAATGACATCGGCACGCTGGACGAGCTGCGCGTGATCGCGGCGGCGGTGATCGGCGGGACGGCGCTGTCGGGGGGCCTCGGCACGATTTACGGCGCCATTCTGGGTGCCCTCATCATGCAGTCGCTGCAATCGGGGATGGCGATGGTCGGGGTCGATGCGCCGTTCCAGAACATCGTGGTCGGCGTCGTGCTGGTCGAAGCGGTGCTGCTGGATCTGGCTTACCGCATGGCGCGCATCCGGCCCTTGGTCATCAAGGTGCATCTGGTGGCGCTGCCGGTGCTGGTCTGGGCAATGGCGGGTGCCGCCCTTGCCGGGGCTGCCGCCGTGCTGGCGGTTGCGCTCTGGGCGCTGTTGAACCGAAAGGGAGTCGTGTGATGGTGGATCGTTCCGGAACCCCGCTGGTCGAATTGCGCGACATCTCCATCGCGTTCGGCGGCATCAAGGCGGTCGATCATGTCAGCATCGACCTGTTCCCCGGCGAGGTTGTCGGCCTGTTGGGCCACAACGGCGCGGGCAAGTCGACGCTGATCAAGTGTCTGTCGGGTGCCTATCGCAAGGATGCCGGGCAGATCCTGATCGACGGGAAAGAGGTGGAGATCACCAACCCGCGCGACGCGCGCAGCCACAATATCGAGACGATCTATCAGACGCTGGCCTTGGCCGATAACCTTGACGCGGCGGCCAACCTGTTTTTGGGGCGTGAGTTGACGACGCCGCTGGGCTTTGTCGACGATGACGCGATGGAGGCCGAGACGCGCAAGATTTTTGCGCGGCTGAACCCCAACTTCCGCAAGTTCAAGGCGCCAGTGGCGGCGCTGTCGGGCGGGCAGCGGCAATCGGTGGCGATTGCGCGGGCGGTCTATTTCAACGCGCGCGTTCTCATCATGGACGAGCCGACCGCCGCGCTGGGCCCGCAGGAAACGCAGATGGTGGCGGACCTCATCAAGGAGCTGAAAAAGCAGGGTCTGGGCATCTTCCTGATCGACCATGACGTGCATGCGGTGAAAAAGCTGTGCGACCGGGCGGCGGTGATGAAGAACGGCCAGTTGGTCGGCGTGGTCAAGGTTGATGAAGTGACCGAGGACGACATTCTGGCGATGATCATTCTGGGCAAGAAGCCCGAGCATCTGGCGGCCTGACATGTTCATCGGTCTGGATCTGGGGACCTCGTCGCTCAAGGCCATCCTGATCGACGAGGCGCAGCGCATACTCGCCGAGCATACGGTGCCGCTGACGGTGCAGCGCCCGTTTGACGGCTGGTCCGAGCAAGACCCCGGGTCCTGGGTTGCTGCCGCGCGTGAGGCGCTGGGCGCCTTGCGGCAGGCGGTGGGGAGCGGACGGCTGCGGGGCATCGGCCTGAGCGGCCACATGCACGGGGCGGTGCTGCTGGACGAGGACGGCCAGGTGCTGCGCCCCTGCATGTTGTGGAACGACACCCGCAGCCATGTCGAGGCGGCCGAGATGGACCGCGACCCGGCGTTTCGGACGATCACCGGGAATATCGTGTTCCCCGGCTTTACCGCGCCCAAGGTGGAATGGGTGCGGCGGCACGAGCCTGAGGTGTTCGCGCGGACCGCCAAGATCCTGCTGCCTAAGGATTATCTGCGCTATGCGCTGACCGGCGCCTATGTGGCCGAGATGTCGGATGCCGCCGGGACCGCGTGGTTTGACACCGGCGCGCGCGATTGGTCGGATGCGCTGCTGGCCCGATGCGGGCTGACGCGCGACCATATGCCCGCGCTGGTCGAGGGCAACGCCGTTTCGGGCGATCTGCGTGACAAGCTGGCGATCCAGTTGGACCTGCCGCCGTTGCTGGTGGCCGGGGGCGGGGGCGACAATGCCGCCGCTGCGATTGGGGCGGGGGTGGTGCATGAGGGGCAGGCGTTTCTCAGCCTTGGCACCTCAGGGGTGCTGTTCGCGGCCAATGACGCCTATCGCCCCGATCCGGCGACCGCTGTCCATACCTTCTGCCACGCGCTGCCCGGCACCTGGCATCAGATGGGGGTGATTCTGGCGGCGACGGATGCGCTGAACTGGCTGAGCCGGTTGACTGGCCAGTCGGCGGCGCAGTTGACCAGCGGGCATGGCGCGCTGCAGGCGCCGGGGCGGACGCTGTTCCTGCCGTATCTGGGGGGCGAGCGCACGCCGCACAATGATGCGGCGATCCGGGGTCAGTTCCTGCATCTGGACCATGCCACTGATGCGCAGGCCGCCGCGCGTGCGGTGATGCAGGGCGTGGCCTTTGC
>CALESR010000302.1 GCA_937907485.1 uncultured Paracoccaceae bacterium
CCCCAGCGCCCATGGCACAATCTGGCGATGAAAGACCTGCGCCGTGATGTCGGCGTTGTATGTCGAGGTCTGGCCCCAGCCGAAGGCGCCATCCTCGGCCGTCACCCGCACGAAGCAGACGAATTCGTCGTGAAAGGTTTCCAGACGGGCAATGCGATGCATCGGGGGCCTGACCAAGGGAGTGTTGTCCAGCCAGCATGGCCCACTCACGGCACGGGCGACAAACAACCATTCTTCGGGCTATGGGGACATTGCAGTGACCCCTCGCGAGGCACCCTCGAGAGGGCCCACCTTGGGGTCAGGGTTTTCGGTATGCCCATCCAGCGTTATCACCTGACCCGAGATCCGCGCACCGGCAGGTGAAGCCAGATAAAGGGCCATAGAGGCGACATCCTCGGGCCGGGTAAAGACACCCAGCGAGGTGCCGGCAAGATAGGCCGCGCGAACTGCGTCGGGGTGGCAGCCTTTTGCGGCCGCCTCGCGGGAAATGACAGCCTCGATCCGTGCCCCTTCGACACAGCCGGGGGAAATCACGTTGGCGCGGATGCCGAAGGGGCCGGCCTCCATCGCCACGGTTTTCATCAGCCCATTGATCGCCCATTTCGCCGCCACATAGGGTGAGCGATACGGTGTGCCGAATTGCCCCGAGGTCGAACCCGTGAACAGGATGCATCCCTGACGCGCGGCTTTCATCATTGGCAAGGCCCCTCGCGCGGCCAGCATCGCGCCGCCCAGCGTGACATTCAGGCAGTGCTGAAAGGCCGAATAGTCCTGGTCCTCGACCAACGCCGTCTGGCCGGCGATGCCTGCGTTGGCGCACAGGGTGTCAAGCGCGCCCCAGTCCTCACGCACCCGGCCAAACAACCCCGTCATTGCCACGGGATCAGCCACATCGACCGGGTCCCGCCGCCAGTCGCGAGGGCAAAGATCCAGCGCTGCGGCGTCGATATCGGTGATCCAGACCCTTGCGCCGGCGGCGGCAAAGGCCTCGGCCATTGCCCGCCCGATACCGGTCGCTCCGGCGGTGATCAGAACCCGATGCGTTCCGCTCATCGGATCCGCACGCCCTGCCGGATCAATTCGCGCTGCACGGCGTCAAGATCCACCGTGTCAACGTCCCGGTTCGATTTCACGGCTTGCGCTGCCGCGACACCGGCACCCTGACCCGCGACCGCGCAACATGCCATGTTGCGGGTCGCTGCATGCGCGACCATATCGCCGCCAATCGCCCGCCCGGCGACCAGTAACCCCTTGACCCCCTTTGGCAGCATCGAACGGTAGGGGATGTGCATGTAGCGGCCGGTCGTCGGGATGATCAGGATGCCATAGCCATCGATGAACTCTGGATAAATGCCGATCGTATCTTCAAACCTGCCCTCATGGCGCACATCCGTTTCGGTCATGTTATAAACCGCGTCGATCTTTCTGGTGTCGCGGATACCGATGGTCATGCCGAAGTTGCGCAGGCGCACGCCCTTGCAGCCGGGCATGAAGCGGCGCAGCGCCTCGATGGCCAGCATCGCCTGTTTGCGACCCTCGACCTCACCCCGCGTCATGCTGTCGGGATCGGTGCCATCAATCCCGGCCAGATGGACAAGGTTCATGTAAGTCAGCTCGCCTGTGTCATGCATCGCGCCCCAGGTGCCGGCGATGGTATTCAGGTGCTTGGGGATGATCCCTTCCTCGATCGCCTTGGCGAAGGGTTTTTTCAGGAAAGGCGAAAACATGTCGTCTTCCTTTCCGTCCGTCTCGACCGTCCATTCACCCGTGGACCAGTCCTTGTAGGTCTGAGGATCGGCCTTCACCTCGGCCATGAACTCGGCCTTGTTGACGCCTGCCAGGTGGAACATCACGCTGGCCGCCTGCATATGCTCGGCCGGTGTCTTCGGCGCGGGAGCGCCGCAGCGCACGGCCACATCCGCATCTCCAGTGGCGTCGATGATGACGCGGGCCAGGATCGCCTCGCGCCCGGCCTTGGATTCGACGATGATCCCTGCGATGCGGTCACCCTCCATGACGGGCGCAACAAAGGTGCGGTGCATCATGCCGTGAATGCCGGCTTCTTCGACCAGTCGGTCGGCGACCAGCTTGAAGCCCTCGCTATCCAGTTCATAGCTGAGCGATTGGCTTTCGGGTACCGCCGCACCCATTGCCTTTGCACGATCCTCGAATTCCCGGCCAATGCCATTCGCCTCGATCGTCGCCTCGTGGCGATACCAAGCCAGCCCTTCGACCCCGACGACAGTGATGTTGCCGCCATAGCAACCGAAGCGTTCGACCAGCGTCACCTCAACCCCGGCGCGGGCGGCTGCAAGGGCGGCCGCAAGGCCTCCAGGGCCCGAGCCGACCACAAGCACATCGGCGCGTCGGATCACAGGCACATGGCGCGCAGGTTCTGTAATGAAATCAAGGCTCATAGGAAGGGCATCTCCACAAGTGTCGCAGGTTCCAGCCTGCCGCCTACCAGCGTCTCCACCCGATCACCAACCGTGCAGGCCGTCGAGACCAATGCAAAGCCAATGTTCTTCTCTACCCGGATCGAGAAGACACAGTTCGTGAGATCGCCAACCTTCACACCATCCTTGACAATCGGGTTCCACAGAAAGCCCGGCGTTACCGGATCGCCCGCGTCCAGAATGATCCCCAGCGAGTGCCGCTTTGGTCCTTCGGACGCTATCCGGCGCAGGGCATGAATTCCGATGGTGTCATCGGGGACCGTTAGGTCGATGTACTTGCCCATCCGCACTTCAAATGGGTTCGTGGTGCCGTCGCTGTCTCCACCGTAGGAAACCAGCCCGGATTCAACACGCTCTGACCAGTTCGGATTGCCTGGCCCTATGCCCCATGGCTGGCCGGCCTCACGGAAGATGTTCCAAAGCGCAGTGCCTTTGGAGCCGTCGCGAAGATAGATTTCGAACCCGCCCTGCTTGGACCAGCCGGAGCGCTGGATCACGACCGGAATGCCGTTGATTGAAGTCTCCTTGAACCAGAAATACTTGATCTCGCGCACCCAGTCGCCGCAGACGGCGGCCACGACATCCTCGGCCTTCGGGCCCTGAATGGCCATGGGCGAGACGTCGGGCTCGCTGACTTCGACGTTTAGGCCCCGCTCCGCGGCGATGGCCCCGGCCCAGAACCAGATGTTCGAATCCGCAATCGATAGCCAATACAGATCATCCGCCAATTTCAGGCAGATCGGATCGTTGATCAGCACGCCCTGGTGGTTGCAAAGCGGCACGTACTTGCCCTGACCCACCTTCTGTTTGGACAGATCGCGGGGCGCCAGAATTTGCGCAAGCCGTCCGGCATCCGGCCCTTTCAACTGCACCTGGCGCTCGACTGCGACATCCCATTGGCTGACGCCGTTTATCAACCGCCAGTATTCGTCCAGCGGTTTGCCATAGGACGTCGGCATCAACATGTGATTGTATGTGGTAAATGCGGTCACACCTTCCGCCAATGTCGCCTCATAGTAAGGCGAAGGGCGAAGGCGGGCCGAGGGAGTGATGCCGAACATTGGGTTTGCCTTCCAGCGCGTGTTCCGCCCCAGAGAACCCGGTTCGTCGGGAAAGGACAAACAACGAGTATTCGGCCTGAGGCCCGCAATTCGTCATGCATGACACCCAAGGCCAATCGTGCCATAACGTCAACGATGTCTCGGAGGCGGCCGGCTTGGCGCGGGGTCGCTCTGTGTAACGCCGCAACGGGTCGGCCAGACCCGAAGAACAGAGGGGCACATGCCACCCAAGATGCCTCCGTTAGTCTGGCTACGCGCCTTCGAGGCGGCGGCCCGTCACCTCAGTTTTACGCAGGCGGCCAGCGAGTTGAACCTGACCCAGGCCGCCGTGTCCAAGCAGGTGAAACTGCTGGAGCACCATCTGCACGAATCACTGTTCGAACGACTGCCGCGCAGTCTGGTGCTGACCCGCGTTGGTGCCGCCTACTTGCCCAAAGTGCAGGACGCCTTCGACCGGTTGGCGACCGGCACGATGGAGGTATTTGGCAACCGGAAATCGGAACTTCTGACAGTGCGCGCGCCCGTTGGCTATG
>CALESR010000303.1 GCA_937907485.1 uncultured Paracoccaceae bacterium
CCACGCACATGGCGACGCCCATGCCGCCGCCGATGCACAGCGTGGCGAGGCCCTTTTTCGCGTCGCGGCGCTTCATTTCGTGCAGCAGCGTGTTCAGGATGCGCGCGCCCGAGGCACCGATCGGGTGGCCGATGGCGATGGCGCCGCCGTTGACGTTCACCACCTCGGGGTTCCAGCCCATGTCCTTGTTGACCGCGCAGGCCTGCGCGGCAAAGGCCTCGTTCGCCTCGACGAGGTCGAGGTCGGCGGCGTTCCAGCCGGCCTTGGCCAGCGCCTTGCGCGAGGCATGGATCGGGCCGACGCCCATGATCGACGGGTCCAGACCGGCGGTGGCATGCGAGGCGATGCGGGCGAGGATCGGCAGGCCGCGGCGCAGGGCCTCGGCCTCGCTCATCAGCAGCACCGCGGCGGCGCCGTCATTGAGGCCCGAGGCATTGGCGGCGGTGACCGAGCCGTCCTTGGTGAAGGCCGGTTTCAGCTTGGCCATCGCGTCCAGCGTCGCGCCGTGGCGGATGTATTCGTCGGCGTCCACCGTCACGTCGCCCTTGCGGGTCTTGATGACGAAGGGGACGATTTCCTCGGCGAATTTCCCGGCTTTCTGCGCGGCTTCGGCCTTGTTCTGGCTGGCGACGGCGAAAATGTCCTGCATCTCGCGCGAGATCTGCCACTGGTTGGCGACGTTTTCCGCCGTCTGGCCCATATGATAGCCGTTGAAGGCGTCCCACAGCCCGTCCTTGATCATCGAGTCGATGAATTTCATGTCGCCCATCTTGGTGCCCGCGCGCAGATGCGCGACATGGGTCGACAGCGACATGCTTTCCTGCCCGCCCGCGACAACGATGCTGGCATCGCCAAGCATGACGTTCTGGGCGCCCAGTGCGACGGCGCGCAGGCCCGAGCCGCAGACCTGGTTGATGCCCCAGGCCGAGGCTTCGATCGGCAGGCCCGCGCGGATGGCGGCCTGGCGGGCCGGGTTCTGGCCCTGACCGGCGGTCAGCACCTGGCCGAGGATGGTTTCCGACACTTCGGCCTTGTCGATCCCGGCGCGTGCGACGACCGCCTCGATCACCGCGGCGCCCAGTTCATGCGCGGGGGTGTTGGCAAAGCTGCCATTGAACGAGCCCACGGCAGTGCGGGCGGCGGAAACGATCACGACATTGGTCATTGGGCATCCTCTGGCGGGGGCGCCGGGCATCTGGCGCGGATGGCCGAAGGTTTACGCGGACGGCCCCCTCGAATCAATGCCGCAGTGCGGAAAACTGCGGCGGGCTGCCGATTTTCGCGCCGTTAGCGGAACCTGTTGGCGCCACCTGTCACCCCTCATGCCTGACGCGACAGTTTCGAGGCCAGCCAGGGCGCCTCGGTCGAGGGGACGCCATAATAATAGCCCTGCAGGCAGTCAAAACCGATGTCGATCAGATAGCGGGCATCCTCGAGGGTTTCGACCGATTCGGCGACGGTGAACATGTCGAAATGCCGGGCGATCGACACCAGCGCCTGCGCCAGAACCTGATTGTCCGGGTTGTGCGAGATGCCGCGGATGAACTCGCCGTCGATCTTGATGATGTCGAAGTAGAAATCCTTGAGGTAGCGGAACGCCGTATACCCCGCGCCGAAATCGTCGAGCGCAAAGCAGATGCCGCGGGCCTGCATGTCGGCCATGAAGACGGTCACCAGATCGGGCATCAGCATGGCCGAGCTCTCGGTGATCTCCAGGATCAGCCGTTCGGCGATGGTCGGATCGGCCCTGAGCCCGCGTTCCAGCGCCGCCAGCCAGGCCGGATAGCCGATCGAGCGCGCCGACATGTTGACCGCCAGCCGGATCGACGGTTCGCGCGCCAGCGCCAGCAGGCCCAGTTCCAACGCCAGCACGTCGATCCGGCGGCCCAGTTCGTTGGTTTCCACCGCGCCCATGAAATCGCGCGCCGGGATCACCCGGCCCTGTTCATCCAGAATGCGGATGAAGGCCTCATAAAACGCGGCGCGATTGGTCATGCGGGCCTGCACCACCGGCTGAAAGGCCAGCATGGCGCGCCTCTCGTCCAGCGCGCGGCGGACCATGGCGATGGTCTCTTCCTGGCGCAGGCGGTCGGCCACCGCCAGCGGGCTGTCGAACCCGTCGGTGGGCATGTCAGGGGGGGTCTGCAGGGGCATTCCGTCAGTCCTTCACATCGCAACGCGGCCATCCTGCACGCCAGCCGTTAATACGCGGTGAAGACCGAACCACCCGCCCGCGCCGATTGCACGGCCCCCCCCGCGCGGATATACCGGCGCAAACCAAGGGGATCAGCGATGAGCGACAGCGCGAACAGCATGTGGGGTGGCCGGTTTGCCGGTGGCGTGGCGGCGATCATGGAGGCGATCAACGCCTCGATCGGTTTTGACCGCCGTCTCTATGCGCAGGATATCGCCGGCAGCCGCGCCCATGCCGCGATGCTGGCCGCGCAGGGGATCATCACACCCGCCGATCAGGCCGCCATCGACGCGGGTCTCGCGCAGGTGCTGGCCGAGATCGAGGCGGGCAGTTTCACCTTCCGCACCGCGCTGGAAGACATCCACATGAATGTGGAATCGCGGCTCAATGAGATCATCGGCGAGCCGGCCGGCCGGCTGCACACTGCCCGGTCGCGCAACGATCAGGTGGCGGTCGATTTCCGCCTCTGGGTGCGCGATCAGGCCGATGCGGCGATGGTGGGGATCGACAGCCTGATGCGCGCCTTTCTGGTGCAGGCCGAGGCCGGGGCCGATTGGGTGATGCCCGGCTTTACCCATCTGCAGACCGCGCAGCCCGTCACCTGGGGCCACCACATGATGGCCTATGTCGAGATGCTGGCGCGCGATCATGGCCGCTTTGCCGATGCCCGCGCCCGGATGAACGAATGCCCGCTGGGGGCCGCGGCGCTGGCCGGGACGGGCTTTCCCATCGACCGCCACGTCACTGCCGCCGCGCTGGGCTTTGACCGTCCGACGGCCAACAGCCTCGACAGCGTGTCGGACCGTGATTTCGCTTTGGAATTCCTCTCGGCGGCGTCGATCTGCGCCATGCATCTCAGCCGGTTTGCCGAGGAACTGGTGATCTGGTCCTCGGCGCAGTTCCGTTTCGTGCGGCTGTCCGACGCCTTTACCACCGGCTCCTCGATCATGCCGCAAAAGAAGAACCCCGACGCGGCCGAACTGATCCGCGCCAAGCTGGGGCGCATTCTGGGGGCGACGGTGGCGCTGTTCACCGTGATGAAGGGCCTCGCGCTGACCTATTCCAAGGACATGCAGGAAGACAAGGAGCAGGTCTTTGACGCCGCCGACAGCCTGATGCTGGGCCTTGCCGCGATGGAGGGCATGGTGCGCGACATGAACGCCAACCGCGCCGTGCTGGCGACGGCGGCGGCCAGCGGCTTTTCCACGGCGACCGATCTGGCCGACTGGCTGGTGCGCACGCTGAACCTGCCGTTCCGCGAGGCGCATCATGTCACCGGCTCGCTGGTGGCGCTGGCCGAGGGGCGCGGCTGCGATCTGCCGGACCTGACGCTGGCCGAGATGCAATCGGCGCATCCGGGCATCGATCAGCGGGTCTATTCAGTGCTGGGGGTGGAAAATTCGGTGCGTTCGCGCATCTCTTATGGGGGCACGGCGCCCGATCAGGTGCGCGCACAGGTGGCGCGCTGGAAAGAGAGGCTGGCATGACACGCGGATTCTGGCTGGCACTGGCGCTGGGTTTGGCGCTGACGGGCTGCGGCGCGAGCGATCCGCCACGCGCGGCGGGCGGCATTGACCTCAGCGGTTTCTGGCGGGCCGGGCCGTGAGGGGGCTCTGGCTGGCGCTGGCCCTTTGGGGCGCCATCCATCCGATGAGCTGGTTTGTCGCGTGGTTTCAACAGCATGGCTGGTCGCTGGCGGGGATGCTCGAGGCTTGGCACGCCAATGCCGCCACCTCGGGGCTGGTCTGGGACCTGACGATTGCCGCAACGGCGCTGACCCTCTGGGTGCTGGTCGAAACCCGGCAGTCGCGCCGCTGGTGGGGGCTGATCGCCATCCCCGCGACCTTTGGCATCGGGGTAAGCTGCGGGTTGCCGCTGTATCTGGCGCTGCGGCGCCAAGGTTGAATTTCTGACAGCGCCGCGCGCGCATCCGGGGGATCAGTTGGATCACTTTCTCTATCGTGACGGGCATTTGCACGCTGAAGGTGTGGCATTGTCTGACATTGCGAAATCTGTGGGCACGCCGTTTTATTGCTATTCCTCGGCCACGCTGACCCGGCACTACCAACTGTTCAAGGAGGCGCTCGATCCGCTGCCGAACCTTGTCTGTTATGCGGTCAAGGCCAATTCCAATGTCGCCGTGCTCAAGGTGCTGGGCGATCTGGGCGCCGGGATGGATGTGGTCTCGCTGGGGGAATATCTGCGGGCCAAGGCCGCCGGGGTGCCCGGTTCGCGCATCGTCTTTTCGGGGGTCGGCAAGACCCCGGACGAAATGCGCGCCGCGCTCGCAGGCGGGATTCGCCAGTTCAATGTCGAATCCGAACCCGAACTCGAGGCGCTGTCGGCCGTTGCCGCCGCGATGGGGCTGCAGGCGCCGATTGCGCTGCGGGTGAACCCGGATGTCGATGCCAGGACGCATGAAAAGATCAGCACCGGGCGCAAGACTGACAAGTTCGGCGTCCCCATCGCGCAGGCCCGCGCCCTCTATGCCCGCGCGGCGGCACTGCCGGGCCTGCGGGTCGTGGGGATCGACATGCATATCGGCAGCCAGTTGACCGACCTGCAACCCTTTGAAGCTGCGTATGAAAAAATGGCCGACCTGACCCGCGCGCTGCGGGCCGACGGCCATGTCATCACCCGGCTGGATCTGGGCGGCGGGCTGGGCATCCCCTATACCCGCTCGAACGAGGCGCCGCCCCTGCCGCTCGATTACGGCGCAATGGTCAAGCGGGTGCTGGGCGATCTGGGCTGCGAGATCGAGATCGAACCGGGGCGTCTGATCGCCGGCAATGCCGGGGTGCTGGTCTCGCAGGTCATCTATCGCAAACTCACCGACGCGCGCGAGTTCCTGATTGTCGATGCCGCGATGAACGACCTCGTGCGTCCGGCGATGTATGCCGCGCATCACGACATCATCCCGCTGGTCGAGGCCCCGGCCGGCGCGCCGCAGGCCCCGGTCGATATCGTCGGGCCGATCTGCGAATCCGGCGACACCTTTGCCAAACAGCGCGACCTGCCGCTGCTCGAGGCCGGTGATCTGATCGCCTTTCGCAGCGCCGGCGCTTACGGCGCGGTCATGAGTTCGGAATACAACAGCCGCCTGCTGGTGCCCGAGGTGCTGGTCAACGGCGATCAATTTGCGGTCATCCGCCGCCGCCCCACCTATGACGAGATGATCGCCCGCGATACGATACCGGACTGGCAATAAGAGGTTTCCATGGCGCCTGTCGACCCGCTTGCCCCTGTTGCCCGCGCGCTGGTCCTGACCCGCGCCGGGATGCTGGCCGAGCAGGTGGCGCGTGCGCTGTGGCTGCCGGTCTCGCTGGCGCTGATCGGGGCGGCGCTCTGGGCCTTCGATCTGCACACACGCTTGCCCGGCGATGCCGCGCTCTGGGCCGTTTTGGCGCTGGCGCTCGGCATCCTTGTCGCGCTGGCTGTCGGCCTCTGGCGGTTTCGCTTTCCCTCGCGGGCCGAGGCGGTGGCGCGGCTGGACCGCAGCCTGCCGGGCCGCCCCCTCGCCGCGCTGACCGACGCGCAGGCGCTGGGCGCGGGCGACCCGGCTTCGGCGGCGCTATGGGCGGCGCACCGGGCGCAGATGGCGGCGCGCGCCGCCAAGGCCCGCCC
>CALESR010000304.1 GCA_937907485.1 uncultured Paracoccaceae bacterium
TGGGCTTTGTCGGCAAGCCTGTCGAGATGAATGTGCAGGTGCTGCGCGACCTCTTCAACGCCGGGATCATCCCGGTGGTTGCCCCGGTCGCCACCGGCATGGGCCCGAACGAGACCTTCAACGTCAATGGCGACACCGCCGCCGGGGCCATCGCGGGCGCCTTGCAGGCCGACCGGCTGCTGTTGCTGACGGATGTTTCGGGGGTCAAGGACCGGGACGGCAATGTCCTGACCGAGATCCACCCCGATCAGGTTCGCGCGATGATTGCCGACGGCAGCATCGCGGGCGGCATGATCCCGAAAACCGAAACCGCGTTGCAGGCGATCGATCAGGGCGTGCGCGCCGTGGTGATTCTGGATGGCCGCGTGGCGAATGCCTGCCTGCTGGAACTGTTCACCGAACATGGTGCCGGGTCGATGATTCGCTCGACCCCGCCGCGCGTGACGCCGCGCACCAACGACTAGGCCCCGGCGGCACCCAGGGCCTGCACCTGCGCCCGCCAGCCGTCTCGGCGGGCGGGCGTGCTGCCCTCGACGGGGGACAGATGGGTAAAGGCCATGGGCCGGATGCCGACAAAGCCCAGCACCTGCCGCCCGATCATCCGCCGCAGGGGCTGGCCATGCATCCAGCGAAACACCACGGCGGGCGTGTCCGACGTCAGGATCAGCCGCGCCGAGCGCCCCGCCAGCAGTGGCCGCGGCAGCCCATAGCGCCGCTGCTCGGGGTCAAAGGCCAGCCCCGGCAAAAACGCCCGGTCGATCAAGCCCTTGGCCTTGGCCGGCAACCCGCCCCACCACATCGGCGCCACCATCACCAGATGCTGCGCCCAGGCCAGATCGTCCATGAACCGCGCCAGATCGGGCTCCAATGGCTTTGGCGCGCTGAAATCGGACGCGCCGAAATCCGGATCAAACTCCATCACGGACAGATCGTGCAACCGCAGGTCATGCCCCGCCGCCGCCGCCCCCTCGGCATAGGCCGCGCCGAGTGCGTGGTTGAACGAACCCGCCGCCGGGTGCAGGATGGCAAGGCAAAGACGGCGCGACATGCGGAACCTCCGGGGCTGATGGCCCGGTGGTGCCGCAAGCCCCGCGCCGGGTCAAGGAGCGCCGCGTGACCGACCCCAATCCTGCTCAGGCACTGCTGCAGGCGCTCGACGCTGCGGGCCTCTGCCCGCTGGCCGTCACGGCACCCGACAGCGCCTTTTGCCCGCCGGACAGCCGCGCGCTGCTGCTGATCGGCCCACAGGGCGGCAGCCGTTGGTGGGACATCGTCACCGCCTCGACCGAATGGGGCGACGGCGCGCCAGACCCGCTCGACCGCTGGTCAAAGGCCACCCTTGGCGCGCTGGCTCACCGCTTTGGCGCCGCCGCGCTGTTCCCCTCGGATGGGCCGCCCTGGCCGCCGTTCTTTCGCTGGGCGTTGGCCTCGGGGCAGGTCTGGCAAAGCCCGGTCGGCATGCTTGTCCATGCGCAGGCCGGGCTGTGGCTGTCGTTTCGCGGCGCGCTGGCGCTGCCCTTTGCCCTGCCCCTGCCCGCGTCGCAAAACCCCTGCCTGACCTGCGAGGACCAACCCTGCCGCACCGCCTGCCCGGTCGGCGCCCTGACCGCAACGGCCTATGACACCGCCGCCTGCCACGCCCATCTGACGACATTCGAGGGCCGCGACTGCCTCAGCGACGGCTGCCGTGCGCGCCGCGCTTGCCCCGCCTCACAAAGCCATGCAAGACTGTCAGCCCAATCCGCCTATCACATGAGCAAGTTTCATCCATGACCAAGCGACTGATCCTGACGCGCCACGCCAAGTCGGCCTGGGACGACCCCACCGTGGCCGACCACGACCGCCCGTTGAACGAGCGTGGCCATGCCGCCGCCGCCGACCTCGGCGCCTGGCTCGCCTCGCGCGGGTATCTGCCGCAAACCGTGCTCTGCTCGGACGCGCTGCGCACGCGCCAGACCTGGGACGGCATCGCGGCCGCCCTGCCCGGTTCGGCGGCGCTGGTGCTGAAACCGTCGCTCTATCAGGCGGGCCCCGACGTCATGCTGGCGGTGCTGCGCCATGCGCAGGGCGATACGGTGATGATGCTGGGCCACAACCCCGGCATCGCCGAATTCGCCGCCCGCATCGTCGCCCGCGCGCCCCTGAACCCCGAGATGCACCGCTATCCCACCGGCGCCACCCTGGTCGCCAGCTTCGAGATCGACGACTGGGCACAGGTCGACTGGGGCATGGGCGCCCAGCGCGATTTCATCGTGCCGCGCGAACTGGCGGCCTGACGTCGTTCAAGTCGCGGACAGGCAGCAAAAAGGGGGGCAAGATGCCCCCCTTTCCAATGGCGTGATGCCGGCGCTCAGTGCCCGAGGATCTGGCTCAGGAACAGCTTGGTGCGCTCGGACTTCGGGTTGTTGAAGAACTCGCGCGGTTCGTTCTGTTCGACGATCTGGCCCTGATCCATGAAGATCACCCGGTTCGCCACCGCCTGCGCAAAGCCCATCTCATGGGTCACGCAGATCATCGTCATCCCCTCTTCGGCGAGCTGGATCATGGTGTCCAACACCTCCTTGATCATCTCGGGGTCCAGTGCCGAGGTCGGCTCGTCGAACAGCATGATGCGCGGCTTCATGCACAGGCTGCGCGCAATGGCGACGCGCTGCTGCTGGCCGCCCGACAACTGGCCGGGATATTTGTGCGCCTGCTCGGGGATCTTGACCTTGGTCAGATAGTGCATCGCCGTCTCTTCGGCTTCGCGCTTGGGCACCTTGCGCACCCAGATCGGCGCCAGCGTGCAGTTCTCCAGAATCGTCAGATGCGGGAACAGGTTGAAGTGCTGGAACACCATCCCCACCTCGGACCGCACCTTGTCGATGTTCTTGAGATCCGAGGACAATTCGGTGCCATCGACGATGATCTGGCCGCTCTGGTGTTCTTCCAGCCGGTTGATGCAGCGGATCAGCGTCGATTTTCCGGACCCCGAAGGTCCGCAAACCACGATGCGTTCACCGCGCCGCACGGTCATGTCGATATCGCGCAGAACGTGAAACTGGCCATACCACTTGTTCATGCTGCTGATCTGGATTGCGACCTCGTCGCTGACCTGCATGTGGCTGCGGTCGATCTGGCGGGCTTCCATGCTTTCCATGGGGGGGACTCCTTAACGATGGTCGGTCTTGAGACGACGCTCGAGGTGCATCGAGTAGCGCGACATGCCGAAGCAGAAGATCCAGAAGATCGCGCCGATGAAGATGAACAGCTCCCAGTAGATGCCTTGCCAATCCGAGTTGGCGCGGATCGCACTGGCCAGGCCGATCGGGTCGAGCAGGCCGATGAACACCACCAGCGTCGTATCCTTGAACAGGCCGATGAAGGTGTTGACGATACCGGGGATCGAGATTTTCAGCGCCTGCGGCATGACGATCAACCGCTGCGCCTTCCAGTAATCGAGGCCCAGCGCGTCGGCGGCCTCGAACTGGCCGCGCGGCAGCGCGGCGAGGCCACCGCGGATCACTTCGGCCATATAGGCCGAGGCAAACAGCGTCACCATGATGATGACCCGCAGGATCAGGTCAAAGTTGGTGCCCGGCGGCAGGAAGTAGTTCAGCAGCAACGAGGCGGTGAACAGCAGGGTAATCAGCGGCACACCGCGGATGAACTCGATGAACACCACCGCGATGACCTTGATGAGCGGCATGTTCGACCGCCGCCCCAGCGCCAGCAGGATGCCCAGCGGCAGCGACAGCGCTATGCCGGTCACGCCGATGATGATCGAGATCATGAACCCACCGAATTCACGCGATGGCACCGCGCGGATCTCCAGGGGCACCACACCGGCAAGCCAGCCCGCCACATCGCCGCTGAACAGCAGCCAGTAGAGCACGGGCACAACGACCGCCGCGATGGTCGAGATCAGCAGACCCAGCCGACTGGTCGCCAGCAGCGTCGCATAGCCGATGCCAAACCCGAGGGCCACGCTGATCGGCAGCCAGATCGACCCGCCCCAGATCAGCCAGAAGGCGACAAAGGGATAGGCCAGGGTGAACCAGATCAACCCGCGCGGCGCCGAGGGGAACAGCACCGGGGCCAGCGCCACGAACAGCAGCACCAGCGCCAGCACCGGCCGCCAATAGAGGGTGGACGGGTAAAAGCCGAACAGCAACTGCGCCCAACGGTCGTTGATGACACCCCAGCAGGCGCCCGGCTCGCCTTGCAGGATCTCGCGGCACTGCGACAGCGAATGTGCGTTCCAGACCGAGTTGAGCAACCACGGGCCGAGTTCATGCAGCAGGAAGGCAATCGCCAGAAGGGCGAGCACCGTCAGGACCGAACTGAGCACCCCGTCGAACAGGTTTTCACGGACCCAGCGGATGGCGCCAACCTCGGTGATCGGCGGGGCCTGCGGCTCCATCATCTCGGTGCGGACATAGGAAGCGTTGCGATCGCCCATCTCAGCGCTCCTTCAGTTTGACGCGGTTGTTATAGAGATTCATCAGACTGGAAATGATCAGGCTGACGGTCAGATAGACCAGCATCAGCAACAGCATGCCTTCCAGCTCGCGGCCGGTCTGGTTGATGGTGATGCCCCCCAGCGTCGAGCGCAGGTCCATGTATCCCACGGCCAGACCCAGCGAGGTGTTCTTGGTGATGTTGAGGTATTGCGAGATCAGCGGCGGGATGATGACCCGCAGCGCCTGCGGCAGGATCACCAGACGCATCGTCTTGCCCGGTTGCAGCCCCAGCGCAAAGGCGGCCTCGGTCTGCCCCTTGGAAATCGCCATGATCCCGGCGCGCACGTTCTCGGCGATGAAGGCCGCGGAATAGATGCTCAGGCCGATCCACATCGAGATCAGCGAGTTGCGCATCTGGATGCCACCGGCAAAGTTGAAGCCGCGCAACTCCGGGTATTCGAGGTGAAAGCCGAGGAACATCAGCAGCGCGATCAGCGGCGCGAACAGCACCAGCAGACTTTTCCACCACGTCACCGGACGGACGCCCGTGGCCTCCTGAATGCGGGTGGCGCTGGCGGTGATGCGCTGGTTGACCCAGATCGACACGCCGATCACCAGCAGGATCAGCACATAGTCGAGGCTGAGCGTCAGCGTGCCCAGATCATAGCTGCCAAGGCTGTTGTCGAACAGCGGACTTGGGACATAGACACCGCGGTTGGTGATGGCGATCGAGTCGAACAGCAGCATCGAGGCGGTGGCATCCTCGCCGCGAAACGCGCTCGGCGCAGGCATCGACTCGGACATGATGGCGCTGACCACGATGATCCAGATCAGCACCGGCACGTTGCGGAAGGTTTCGATATAGACGGTCATCAGGCGACCGACGACCCAGTTGTTCGACAGGCGCAGCACGCCGGCGATAACGCCCAGAACGGTCGCCGCGACGCAGGACATGATCGCCAGAATCAGCGTGTTCAGCAGGCCAACAACGGCCGCGCGGGTATGGGTATAGGTGCTGTCATAGGCAATCGGGCGCTGCGAGATGTCGTAGCCAGCGGTGCTCCAGAGGAAGTTGAACGAAAAGTCCTTGCCCAGCGCAGCGAGGTTGCGAACGGTGTTGTCCACCAGCCAGGCGGCCACCAGCATCAGCAGCAAAAGCGCGAAAATCTGGATGGTATAGGACCTATACCGCGTGTCGTAGATCAGCATGCCAAGGCGGAAAGAAGCCTTGGGGGCCCCGCTGTCGATTGCCATCGATGTTCTCCCTGCATCCATGCCCGATTATGGTTGCCTCGCGCCCCTTTTGGGGCGTCGGGCGGCACGGTTATGCGTTGTCACTTGGAAAAACGGCGCGCGGTGTTCCCACCGCGCGCCGGGCGTCCTTCTCAGCGGAAGGGCGGGGAGTAGAGCAGACCGCCCTGGGTCCACTGCGCGTTCAGACCGCGGGCCAGACCGATCGGGGTGGCCTCGCCGATGGTGGCGGCGAAGATCTCGCCATAGTTGCCACCGGCAGCAATCGCGCGCTGTGCCCAGGCGGCGTCGAGGCCGATCATGGCCCCCAGTTCGCCTTCGGTGCCCAGCAGGCGGTTGATTTCCGGATTGGCGGTGCCGGCAACCATCTGCTCGAGGTTGGCCGAGGTGACGCCGTATTCTTCGGCGGCAACCAGCGCGTTCAGGGTCCAGCGAGCGATATCGGCCCACTGGTCATCGCCGTGACGGACCAACGGCCCGAGCGGCTCTTTCGAGATGATTTCCGGCAGCAGGACGTGGTCACCGGGGGTTTCGAACGAGGCGCGGGTGGCCGCGAGGCCCGAGGCGTCGGTCGTGTAGACGTCGCAGGCGCCCGCCAGATACTGCTGCTGGGCCTCGGCGTTGGTTTCGATCGGAACCGGCTCGTAGGTCATGTTGTTGATGCGGAAATAGTCCGCGAGGTTCAGCTCGGTGGTGGTGCCGGTCTGGATGCAGACGGTGGCGCCATCGAGTTCGGTCGCCGACGACACGCCCAGCGCGCGCGGAACCATGAAGCCCTGACCGTCGTAGTAGTTCACGCCGATGAAGGTAAAGCCGAGGTCGGTATCGCGCGAGAAGGTCCAGGTGGTGTTGCGCGACAGCATGTCGATCTCGCCCGAGGCCAGCGCGGTAAAGCGGGTCTGGCCGGTGGTGGTGACAAAGTTCACCGCCATCGGGTCATTGAGCACGGCAGCGGCGACAGCGCGGCAAACCGCGACGTCAAAGCCCTGCCAGACGCCGTTCGCATCGGGGGCCGAGAAGCCGTTGACGCCCGACGAAACGCCGCAGTTCAGCACGCCGCGCGCGCGAACGTCTTCCAGCGTGGTCGCCGAGGCATAGCCGGCAACCAGCGCGGCCGTGGCCAGCGTGCCCAGAAATACTGATTTTTTCATGTAGACCTCTTCCTGTTAGTGCCGCCCGTCGGGCGGACAATCCGGCCCTTGATGGGCCCTTTTCTGCCGGACCGGTCCCGGCTCGTCATTGCCGGAGCAATGAGGCGCACCCCTGCGGTGCTGCGTAGGCGAATTTGTGCCGATAATCCGATGCCGTCAAGTCAATCATTCCAGCCGGTGATGGGGCAGCCCTCTGCGCAGTGATCGGTCGCGCAAACCGGGCTTTTCCGCACGATCCTTGCGCGTCAGGCGCTGCAAGCGGCGTGAAAACGCGCCGCCGCGAGAAAAGCCTGATGCCGCCGCTCGGCCTGGGCGCTGGCCTCTTCGTCCTCGCCCCATGCGCGGGCCTGCCACTCCTCATCGATTCGCGACGCGCGCCAGAGGTCTTCGACCGGGGCGATTCCCTCGGTCACCGCCAGCCCGATCACCAGCGACCCGGACATCGCCACCAGATCGTGAAAGGCGGTCAGATGAAACGCGCTGAAACCCGCGACATGCGCGCCCAGAATGGCCAGTGTCTCGGCCGGTTGCGGGGTCGGCATGACGCCGGTGGTCACCTGCCAGCGCAGACCGAACCGCCCCGCCGCCCAGTCCAGCAGCGGGTCCCAGACCTGCGCCTGCAGCGCGACCAGTTCGACCGGCGCGGCGGCGCGATAGCACAGAAGGTCGGTCTCGCCATAGGCGGTCAACAGGCCCGCGACCTCGTGAAACTGGCCGCGCACCTTGTCGATGGCGGCATTGGCGGCGCGGGTGGCGGGCATGGTTTCGGGGTGCAGATGGGTCTCTTGCGCCTGCCACTCGGCGGCGACCAGATCGGCAATCGCGCGGGTGGGCACCACCAGCGGCGCCTTGGCCGGGGTTTTCAGCGGCCTGCCGTCGAGCTGAATGGCAAAGCCGTCGCCCTCGGCCACGATGCCGACCGTTTTCCAGAACCGTTTGCGTGCGCCACTCATCCCTGCCCCCAGATATCGCCCAGCGCCGCATCCAGCGCGTCAAAGCTGTCGATGCGGGCATCCGCCCCGGCCAGCGCCGCCAGCGGGTGATAGCCCCAGCTGACGCCGATGCAGCGCACCCCGGCGGCGCGGCCCATGTCCATGTCGAAACTGGTATCGCCGATCATCACGGCATCCTGCGCCGCAACCCCGACCTGCTGCAGCGCGGTCAGGATCATCGAGGGATGCGGCTTGGACGGGTGGTCATCGGCGACCTGCGCCGTGGCGAACCGCCCGGCCAACCCATGCGCCGCCAGCACATGATCGAGGCCCCGGCGCGATTTTCCGGTGGCGATGCCCAGCGTCACGCCGCGCGCCGTCAGCCGGTCCAGCGCCGCCGCCGCACCGGGATACAGCGGCGAGGCACTTTGCGCCCGGATACTGCCAAAGGCGCCCTTGTAGGCCGCGACCAAGGCCGCGCCATCCTCATCCGGCGCCAGCCGGGCCATCGCCTCGGGCAGCGACAGGCCGACGATGCCCAACACCGCCTCACGCGGCGGACACGGCAGGCCCAGCGCGCCAAAGGCGTGGCTCATCGCGCCAAGGATATGCGTCTGGCTGTCGATCAGCGTGCCATCGACGTCAAAGATCGCCAGCCGCTTGCGCCCGCCGATCATGCGTCCTCGTCGTTGAAGGGATCGGCGGGCACGTCGCGTTCGTTCCAGCCCAGCGTTTTCCAGCTGCGCGCCATATGCGGCGGCAAGGGGGCCTCCAGCGTGATCGACTTGCCGGTGATCGGGTGTTCAAAGGTGATGCTGCGGGCGTGCAGATGCAGCTTGCGCGAGATGTCGCCGCCCAGTTGCGAGCCCCAGCCGTCGCCCATGTTCTCCTGACCTGAGCCGCCGTATTTGCCGTCGCCGATCACCGGATGGCCGATTTCCGCCATATGCGCGCGCAACTGGTGGGTGCGCCCGGTGATCGGCACCAGCGCGACCCATGCGGCGCGGCTGCCCAGCCGATCCAGCACGGCGTAATCGGTGGTCGCGCGCTTGGCGCCTTCGGTGGCCTCGACCTTGTCCGGGTGGATGCAGCGCATCCTTTCCGACTCGCGCCCGCCCGATTTCACCAGCCCATAGCGGATGGTGCCCATCTGCGGGTTGGGCACACCGGCGACGATCGCCCAATAGATCTTGCGCGTGGTGCGGTGGCGAAAGGCCTCGTTCAGCCGCCGCGCGACCCGGGGCGTGCGCGCCAGCAGCAAGACGCCCGAGGTGTCCTTGTCCAGCCGGTGCACCAGCACCGGGCGCTCCTTGTAGCCGAATTTCAGCGCCTCGGTCAGCCCGTCGACATGGCGTTCGCCCTGACCCGAGCCGCCCTGCGACGGCAGGCCCGGCGGCTTGTTCAGCGCGATGATGTGCTCATCCTGCCAGAGCACCGCGTCGCGGATCATCTCGGCATCGGCGTCGGGAACACCGGCGCTGGCGCTGCGCGGCGCGGGCTTTGGCGCCTCGGCCTCGGGCAGCGGCGGGATGCGCACGGCCTGCCCCGCCTGCACCCGGTCCGAGGCCGCGACCCGCTTGCCGTCGATGCGCAACTCGCCCTTGCGGCAGAACTTTTCCACCATGCCTTGCGTGATCTGCGGAAAGCGGCGTTTCAGCCAGCGGTCCAGCCGCTGATCGCCCTCGTCCTCGGGCACCGTCAAAGTTTGCACGCCGCTCATGTCAGGCTCCTTGCCAGGGCCAGCCCGGCGATGATGGCGACCAGCGACAGACCGACCGACGCGCCGACATAAAGCGCCGCCGTCAGGGTCTCGCCACGTTCCCACAGCGTCAGCGCGTCGAGGGAAAAGGCCGAAAAGGTGGTGAATCCGCCGAGGATGCCGGTCATCAGCAGGGGGGCAAACCGGTTGGCGCCCAGATGCGCCAGCGTGACCACCAGCACCCCCATGACGAACGAACCGACGACGTTCACCGTCAGCGTGCCCCAGGGAAACCCGGTGCCCATCAGCCTGAGCGCGGCCAACCCGGTCAGATACCGGGCCGAGGCACCAAGGGCACCGCCGAGGGCGACATGGACGAGGGTCATGGACATGGGCCGATGCCTTGGCCTTGGCGCGGGGCAAAGTCAAGCCGGGGGGAGTGGCCGGGCCATCGCCCGGCCATGCGGTAACGGTTCAACCCTCGGCCCGGAGGCCCAAAGCCTCCGGGCGCGCGCCCTTTGGAGTCGCGGGGGGCAGGCGTCGAAAACGGTTTCGGCTTGCGCCTCAACCCTGCGCCACGCGCGGCAGTCCACCGGACTGCCGCAAGATGCGCGGCGCAAGCCCCCCCTACCCCGTCGCCCCACCCCGCCGTGCCCGCAGCTTGGCGAAATACTCGACACGCTTTTTCAACTCGCGCTCGAACCCGCGTTCCGGCGGCAGATACATCACCGGCCGCTTGACCCCGTCGGGGAAATAGTTCTGCCCGCTGAACCCGTCCTCGGCTTCGTGGTCATACTGATACCCGGCGCCGTAACCCTGTTCCTCCATCAGCCGGGTCGGCGCGTTCAGGATATGCGCGGGTGGCATGGCACTGCCGGTCTTGCGCGCCAGATCGCGCGCCGCCTTGTAGGCGACATAAACCGCGTTCGATTTGGGCGCCAAGGCCAGATACACCACCGCCTGCGCCAGCGCCAACTCGCCCTCGGGGCTGCCCAGCCGTTCATAGGTCTGCCACGCATCCAGACAGGCGGTCTGCGCCTGCGGATCAGCCAGTCCGATATCCTCGACCGCCATGCGGGTCAGGCGGCGGGCCAGAAAGCGCGGGTCCTCGCCCCCCTCCAGCATCCGCGCGAACCAATAAAGCGCGGCGTCGGGGTCGCTGCCACGCACCGATTTGTGCAGCGCGGAAATCAGGTTGTAATGCTCATCGCCCGATTTGTCATACTTGGCCGCCCGCCGCATCAGCCGCTTGGCCAGCGCGTCCCGGTCCAGCTTTCCCGGCGCTTTCCACGCCATCACCTGCTCGATCAGATTGAGCAGCGCCCGCCCGTCGCCGTCCGCCATCTCCAGCAGCGCGTCGCGCGCCTCGGGCGTCAGCGGCAGGGCGCGCTGCAGCTCATGCTCGGCGCGCTCGGTCAGGCGCTCCAGATCGGCCAGCGAAAGCCGGGTCAGCACGATCACCTGCGCCCGGCTGAGCAGCGCCGCATTCAGCTCGAACGAGGGGTTCTCGGTCGTCGCGCCGACCAGCAGGATCGTGCCGTCCTCCATATGCGGCAGGAACCCGTCCTGTTGCGCCTTGTTGAAACGGTGGATTTCATCAACGAACAGCAGCGTTCCCGGCTGGCCATTGGCGCGGCGCAGCTTGGCGGTGTCAAAGACCTTTCGCAGGTCCTGCACTCCGGTAAAGATCGCCGAGATCTGCACAAAGGCCATGTCGGTCTGCTGCGCCAGCAGGCGGGCGATGGTGGTCTTGCCCACCCCCGGCGGCCCCCAGAGGATCAGCGACGACAGCGCCCCCGCCCCCAGCATCGCGCCCAAGGGGCCATCGGGGCCCAGCACCCCCGCCTGCCCGAT
>CALESR010000305.1 GCA_937907485.1 uncultured Paracoccaceae bacterium
CGGTCTATGACACGACGATCGGCTGGCGCTTTGTCAATCCGGCGATGAAGGCGGCGCATGGCATCGATTCCATGCCGCAGACGGCGGATAATGTGGCGGCGGATTGGGGCGTGTCGCGCGCCGATCAGGACGCCTTTGCGCTGCGCAGCCAGATGAAATGGGCGGCGGCGCAGGCGGCGGGGCGGTTTGCCGATGAAATCGCGCCGGTGACGATAGCCTCGCGCAAGGGGCAGGTGGTGGTCGATACCGACGAGCACCCGCGCACCGACATCACCGCCGAGGCGCTGGCCAAGCTGAAGGGCGTCAACGGCGCTGACCTCAGCGTGACCGCGGGCAATGCCAGCGGCGTCAACGACGGGGCGGCGGCGCTGCTGGTGGCCTCCGAGGCGGCGGCACTGGCGCAGGGGCTGACCCCGCGCGCGCGGATCGTCGGCATGGCGGCGGCGGGTGTGCACCCCCGCGTGATGGGCGTGGGCCCGGTGCCAGCGGTGCGCAAGCTGCTGGCGCGCACCGGGCTGACGCTGCACCAGATGGATGTGATCGAGCTGAACGAGGCCTTTGCCGCGCAGGGCCTTGCCGTGCTGCGCGATCTGGGGCTGGGGGATGATGACCCCCGGGTCAACCCCTTGGGCGGGGCGATTGCCATCGGGCACCCGCTGGGAATGTCGGGCGCGCGGATGGCGGGTTCGGCGATGTGGCAATTGCAGCGCTCAGGCGGGCGCTATGCGCTGTGCACGATGTGCGTGGGTGTGGGTCAGGGCATCGCCTTGATCCTTGAGCGGGTCTGACAGGGAGGAACGGCGATGTATGCGCAGATGGTGAAATCCGAGGCGACGAACGAAGACCCCGCGCTGCTGGCCGCCTTTCAGGCGCGCATCGACGCGGGCGAAAAGATCGAGCCCAAGGACTGGATGCCCGAGGGGTATCGGCAGACGCTGATCCGCCAGATCGGCCAGCACGCGCACAGCGAGGTGGTCGGCCAATTGCCCGAGGGCAACTGGATCACCCGCGCCCCGACGCTGGAGCGCAAGGCGATCCTGCTGGCCAAGGTGCAGGACGAGGCGGGCCACGGCCTGTATCTGTACTGCGCCGCCGAGACGCTGGGCGTGTCGCGCGACGACCTGACCGAGGCCCTGCTGGCCGGCAAGATGAAATACTCGTCGATCTTCAACTATCCGACGCTGAACTGGGCCGATATCGGCGCGGTCGGCTGGCTGGTCGATGGCGCGGCGATCGTCAATCAGGTGGCGCTGCAGCGCACCTCGTTCGGCCCCTATGCCCGTGCGATGGTGCGCATCTGCAAGGAAGAGAGTTTCCACGCGCGGCAGGGCTATCACGCGATCATGCAGATGGCCTTTGGCACGCCCGAGCAAAAGGCGATGGCGCAGGACGCGGTGAACCGGCTGTGGTTCCCGGCGATGATGATGTTCGGTCCCTCGGACAAGGATTCCGTGCATTCGGCGCAGTCGATGGCCTGGAAGATCAAGATCAACACCAATGACGAGCTGCGGCAGAAATTCGTCGATCAGACGGTGCCGCAGATCCTGTATCTGGGGCTGGACCTGCCCGATCCGGGGTTGGTCTGGAACGAGGCGCGCGGGCATTACGATTTCACCGAGCCCGACTGGTCGGAATTCTATGACGTGCTCAAGGGCAATGGCCCGTGCAACGCCGACCGGATGGCGGCGCGGCAAAAGGCGTGGGACGACGGCGCGTGGTTCCGCGACGGATTGATGGCGCATGCCCGCAAGGCGGCGGCGCGCAAGATGGCAGCCGAATAAGGTGGGGAGTCCCCCCGCCGAGTGTAGTTTCAGCAAGATGAAAGGGCCGGGTCATGTCGAATGAATGGCCACTATGGGAAGTCTTCATCCGGGGTCAGCACGGGCTGAACCACCGCCATGTCGGCAGCCTGCACGCGCCGGATGCCGAACTGGCGATCCGCCATGCCCGCGATGTCTATACGCGGCGCAACGAGGGGGTCAGCATCTGGGTGGTGCCCTCGGCGCAGATCACCGCCTCGGCGCCGGGCGACAAGGGGCCGCTGTTCGAGCCCTCGAACGCCAAGGTTTACCGGCACCCGACATTTTACGACATTCCCGATGAAGTGGGGCATATGTGATGGCTCCGGCAATGTCTGACATCATGACGCCCGATGCCGCCGAGTTGGCGCGTGTGGCGCCGGGCCATGGCAAGGCGGCGGCCGAGTCCGTCTCGCCCGAGCGCGACCTGTTCGTCGGTCTGACAAGACTGGGCGACAACACCTTGATTCTGGGGCATCGGGTGTCCGAATGGTGCGGGCATTCGCCGATCCTCGAAGAGGATATCGCGCTGGCCAACATGGCGCTGGACCTGATCGGCCAGACGCAGTTGTGGCTGGGGCTGGCGGGGCAGGTCGAGGGGGCGGGGCGCGATGCCGATGCGCTGGCCTTCCGGCGTGACGCATGGGACTTTCGCAACCTCCTGCTGGTCGAGCGGCCGAATGGCGATTTCGGCCATACGCTGATGCGGCAGTTCCTGTTCGACGCCTGGCACCAGCCGATGCTGGCGGCGCTGCAAGGATCGAGTGATGCGCGCATCGCCGAGATCGCCGCCAAGGCCGCCAAGGAGGTTGCCTATCACGTCGAGCGCTCGGCTGATCTGGTGATCCGGCTGGGCGACGGCACCGAGGACAGCCACCAGCGGATGCAGGCGGCGCTGGAGGCCCTGTGGCCCTATACCGGCGAGATGTTTCTGGGCGATCCCACTGACGCGCGGCTGGCCGAGGCCGGGGTGATGCCCGCGCCCGAGGGTTTGCGCGCGCCGTGGGAGGCGAGTGTGACTGCGGTTCTGGCCGAGGCGACGCTGGTGCGACCGGCCAGCGCCTTTGCCCACAAGGGCGGCAAGCAGGGGCGCCACACCGAACACATGGGGCATCTGCTGACCTCGATGCAGTGGCTGCAGCGGTCCTATCCGGGCGCCAAGTGGTAAGATGAAACCGGCGCTCGATCAGGTCTGGGCGTGGCTGGGCGAGGTGCCGGACCCCGAGATCCCGGTCATCAGCCTGACCGATCTGGGCATCATCCGCGACATCGTCTGGGAGGGCGAGACGCTGGTGGTGGCGGTGACGCCGACCTATTCGGGCTGCCCGGCGACCTCGGTCATCAATCTGGAGATCGAGGCCAAGCTGCGGTCAAAAGGCGTGGAAAACCTGAGGCTTGAACGCCGGTTGACCCCGCCATGGACCACCGACTGGATCACGCCGTCCGCCCGCGAGGCGTTGAGCGCCTATGGCATCGCGCCCCCGGTGGGGCTGGCCGCGCGGGTCAACCGGCTGGCGGGTTCTGCACCCGAGGTGGCCTGCCCGCGCTGCGGCGCCGTCGATACCGAACGGGTCAGCCAGTTCGGCTCGACCCCGTGCAAGGCGGCGTATCGCTGCCGGGCCTGTCTTGAACCCTTTGACTATTTCAAATGCCACTGAGGAACCCCATGGCCCGTTTCCTGCCCCTGACCGTGACCGAGGTTCGCCGCGACACCCGTGACGCCGTGGTGGTGACCCTGCGACCGCGCCCCGAGGATGCCGCCCGTTTCGCCTTTACCCAAGGTCAGTATCTGACCTTTCGCCGCGACTTCGAGGGCGAGGAACTGCGCCGGTCGTATTCGATCTGCGCCGGGCTGGACGAGGGCCTGCTGAAGGTCGGCATCAAGCGGGTCGAGGGCGGCGCGTTCTCCACCTGGGCCAACGAGGATCTGGCGCCTGGTGCAACGCTGGAGGCGATGCCGCCGGCGGGCAATTTCCACCTGCCGCTGAACCCGGCGGCGGGGCGGCATTATCTGGGATTTGCCGGCGGATCGGGCATCACGCCGGTGCTGTCGATCCTGAAAACCGTGCTGACGCGCGAGCCGGGATCGCGGTTCACGCTGGTCTATGCCAACCGTCAGGTCAACTCGATCATGTTCCGCGAGGAGCTGGAGGACTTGAAGAATTCCTACCTTGGGCGCCTGTCGGTGATCCATGTTCTCGAGGCGGAAGGGCAAGAAATCGACCTGTTCACCGGGCGGGTGGATGAGGAGAAGATGCAGGCGCTGTTCACCCATTGGGTCGATCCGGCCTCGGTCGATGCGGCGTTCATCTGTGGCCCCGAGCCGATGATGCTGACCATCGCGCGCAGTCTGAAGGCGCAGGGCCTGAGCGACGCGCAGATCAAGTTCGAGCTGTTCGCCTCTGGCCAGCCCGGCCGCGCGCGGCACAAGGCTGTCAGCGCCAGCGCCGACAGCGGTGAGGCCTGCGAGGCAACGGTGACGCTGGACGGCACGACGCGGGTGTTCCGGATGCCGAAAACCGGCGAAAGCCTGCTGGACGCGGCACTGGCGAACCGGATCGACGCACCCTATGCCTGCAAGGCCGGGGTCTGTTCGACCTGCCGCGCCAAGGTGATCGAGGGCGAGGTCGAGATGCTGTCGAACCACGCGCTCGAAGATTACGAAGTGCGGCAGGGCTATGTGCTGACCTGTCAGTGCTATCCGTTGTCCGACCGCATCACCGTCTCCTATGACCAGTGAGGGCCCCATGAGCGAGCAGCAAGGCGAGATGAGCATCGAGGACTATCTGGCGCATGGCGGGAAACTGACCTCGCCGGGCAATGTGCCCGCGCGCTATCGTGGCGAATTGCTGCGGATGATGGCGTCGTTTGTCGACAGCGAATTGGCGGCCTCGGCCGGGTTCGCCGATTCGATCAATGACGCGCCGGGTATCAAAAGTCGCATCGCGGCGGCGCGGATCACGCTGGAAAAGGCGGATCATGCAGAAAAAGTGCTGGCGGTGATGACCGAGTTCGGTGTCGATGCCGGGCGGTACGAGGGGGTTCACCCCTGGGCCGCGCGGCTGGAGCGCGATGCCGACATCGGCGCGGTGCGCCACGGCGGCGACATGCGGCTGAGCGTGTTCCACTATCCCTTGCAGGGCTGGGTGGATGCGGTGGTGATGAATGTGGTGCAGGGGCTGGCGGCCAAGGTGCAATTGGCCGAGATGGCCGAGGTCAGCTATCAGCCGCTGGCCGAGGTGTTCCGCGCTATCCTGCCGGTGGAAACCCGCCATGCCGAACTGGGACTCGAAGGCTTGGCGCAGATCGCGCAAAGCCCGGAAGGCCGCGAGGCCGCCGAGGCCAGTCTGGCCTATTGGCGCCCGCGGGTGGCGGCCGGGTTCGGCGCGGTCAACTCGGCCCGGCATGAGCGTCTTGCCCAGTTGGGCCTGCGCCATCGCTCGAACGCGGCCCTGCTGGCCGATTGGGAGGGCGCGCTGAGCGCTGCCCTCGCCGACCTGACGCTGATCTGAAAGGCCCCGCCATGAGCGCATCGACCCCGCCCGCCCTGAAAAGCTATATCTGTGGTGAATGGATCGCGGGGGCGCGCGACGGCGCGGTGCTGCGCGACGCGGGCACCGGGGCGCCGGTGGCGCGCATCGACGCCAGCGGTCTCGACATGGCGGGCGCGCTGGAGCATGGCCGCCGCGCCGGGGCCGCGCTGCGTGCGATGAGTTTCCACCAGCGCGCTGAGCTGCTGAAGGCGCTGGGCAAGGCGCTGAGCGAGGGCAAGGCGGCGCTGCATGCGCTGTCCCTGGCCACCGGCGCCACGCCGCGCGACGGGCTGGTGGATATCGAGGGCGGGATTCACACGCTGTTCAGCTATTCCAGTCAGGGCCGGCGCGAGTTGCCCAATACGCGCGTGCTGGTCGAAGGGCCGGTCGAGGCGCTGTCGAAGGACAACAGCTTCAGCGCGCAGCATATCCTGACGCCGCTGCAGGGCGTGGCGGTGCATATCAACGCCTTCAATTTTCCGGTCTGGGGCATGCTGGAGAAGCTGGCGCCGACGCTGCTGGCCGGGATGCCCGCAATCATCAAGCCCGCCTCGCAGACCGCCTATCTGACCGAGGCGGCGGTGCGGCAGATCGTGGCGACCGGCCTGTTGCCCGAGGGGGCGCTGCAACTGATCTGCGGCTCGACCGGCGATCTTTTGGACCATGTGACGGCGCAGGATGTGGTGACCTTTACCGGCAGCGCGGGCACCGGGCGGATGCTGCGGACCTCGCGGGCGATCGTGGACAACGCGGTGCGCTTCACGATGGAGGCCGACAGTCTGAACGCCTGCGTGCTGGGCCCGGATGCGGTGGCCGGGACGCCGGAGTTTGACCTGTTCGTCAAGGAAATCGTGCGGGAGATGACGGTGAAGGCGGGGCAGAAATGCACGGCCATTCGCCGGGTGATGGTGCCGCGCACGCAGGTGCAGGCGGTGGTGACGGCGCTGGGCGCGGCGCTGGCCAAGGTGCCGGTGGGCCTGCCGTCGGACGAGGGCGCACGCATGGGGGCGCTGGCCTCGATGGCGCAGCGCGACGAGGTGCGCGCGCGCATCCGCGAGTTGGCGCAGGATTCCGAGGTGGTCTGGGGCAACCCTGACGCGGTGTCGCTGGTCTCGGGCGACCCGGACGAGGGCGCGTTCCTGAACCCGGTGGTTCTGTATTGCGACCGGCCCGATACGGCGCGGGCGGTGCATGATGTCGAGGCCTTTGGCCCGGTATCGACGGTGATGGCCTATGACGATCTCGACGAGGCAATCGCGCTGACGCACCGCGGCAAGGGCTCGCTGGCGGCGTCGGTGTTCACCGATTCGGCGGCGGTGGCCGAGGCGGCGGTGCTGGGCATGGCGCCGTTCCACGGGCGCATCCTGATCGGCAACCGGGCCAGCGCGAAATCGAGCACCGGGCACGGCGCGCCGCTGCCCAATCTGGTGCATGGCGGCCCCGGACGGGCCGGCGGCGGCGAGGAGATGGGCGGCATCCGCGGCGTCAAGCATTTCATGCAGCGCACGGCGGTGCAGGGCGCGCCGGGCCTGCTGGGCGCCGTCACCGGCCGCTGGAGCGCCGGAGCGCCCACGCGCGAGGGCGAACATCCGTTCCGCAAGTCGCTGGAAACGCTGCGGATCGGCGACCGGGTGGTGACGCCGACGCGGCAGGTGACGCTGGAGGATATCGAGCATTTCGCCGAGTTCACCGGCGATACCTTTTACGCCCATATGGACGAGGCGGCGGCCAAGGCGAACCCGTTCTTTGATGGCCGCGTAGCGCATGGCTATCTGATCGTCAGCTTTGCCGCCGGGTTGTTCGTGCAGCCCGATCCGGGGCCGGTGCTGGCCAATTACGGCGTCGATGCTCTGCGGTTCCTGACGCCGGTTTACCCCGGCGACACGCTGGGCGTCGTGCTGACCTGCAAGGAGATCAACCCGCGCGAAAACGCCGGTCACGCCGAGGTGCGCTGGGATTGTGTGGTGTCGAACCAGCACGGCGCCCCGGTGGCGACGTATGACGTGCTGACGATGGTGGCGAAGGTTTGGCCGATGTGACGGGCTTGGGGCGTGAGCGGGTGGTGCGTGCGAGCACGCACCCTACGGGTGAGGGGCACGCGGGTTGGTCTGAACGAGTAGGGTGCGTGCTTGCACGCACCTCGGCCCTATCGCCCGGCGCGGCGGCTGTTGGATTCGCCGGTCACCACGATCTCGGCGGTGGTGTCGAGTTGGGCCTGTGACAGCGTGTAGACGGCGGTGAGGGTGCGCGCGGCCTCGCTGGTGGCGGCGGAGGCCTGACGCGGCGCGGCGGCGACGAATCGCAGGGTCAGCACGCCGTTCTGCGGGCGGCCGAAGTTCTCGGCCAGCAGTTCGGGATCCCAATAACCCGCCGCGGGCATCACCGCCTCGGCGCGGATGATGGCGCCGGACGAGGTGCGCTCGATCGTCAGGGCGCTGACCTGCGGCACCAGCGGGCGGTTGTCGATCACGTCGCTGATGTCGCCCAGGTCTGGCCGGGCCTCTTCACGCGACGAGTCGAACCAGTTGCGCGGGTTGAGCCGCGACTCGCGGACCGTGCCACAGGCCGACAGCGCGAGCGTGAGGCAAAGCAGCACCAGCACGGGGGTTTTCATCGGCGACTCCTGCGGTTGCGGTCGCTCCAGCGCTAGCGCAAAGCGCGCCGTTTGAAAAGGCCGCGAGGGGGGGCGGGGCTGGACCTTTGGCGCCCTTGGGCCTAGGTCTGGCGCAGGCGGGCGGCAAGGTGGGGCGCGACGATGGCACAGCAAGAGTTCGACGAGATCGCCGAAACCTTCGAGTTTCTCGACGATTGGGAGGAGCGCTATCGCCATGTGATCGAGATGGGCCGCGATCTGGCGCCGATGGACGAGGCGCTGCGGGTGCCGGTCAACAAGGTGACGGGCTGCGCCAGTCAGGTCTGGCTGTTCCCGATGATCCGCGAGGGGCGTTTTGACTTTGTCGGCGACAGTGACGCGATGATCGTGCGCGGGCTGATTGCAGTGCTGCATGCGCTCTATGCCGGGCGGCCGGTGGCCGAGGTGGCGGCGGTCGATGCGGCGGCGGCGCTGAAGCGGCTGGGGCTGGACGAGCATCTGTCGTCGCAGCGCTCGAACGGGGTGCGGTCGATGGTGGCGCGCATCCGCGCGGTGGCGACAGCGGCGGCAGGGGGGGCGGACCATGCCTGACCCCGGACTTCTGGCGCTGATGGCGGTGATGCTGGCGGCGATTGGCGCGCTGGCGGGGGTGGTGGCGGGCCTGTTGGGGGTCGGCGGCGGCATCGTTCTGGTGCCGGCGTTCTTCTATGCCTTTGGGGCCTTGGGATATTCCGGCCCGCAACTGATGCAGGTCTGTCTGGCGACCTCGCTGGCGACGATCATCGTCACCTCAATCAAGTCGGCGCGGGCGCATAACCGGCGCGGCGCGGTGGATTGGGCGATCTTGCGGGGCTGGGCGCCGTGGATCGCGGCGGGGGCCGTGGTCGGCGTGGTGGCGGCCTCGGGGTTGCGGTCGGTGATCTTGCAGGGCGTGTTTGGCGTGCTGGGTCTCAGCGTGGGCCTGTATCTGGCCTTTGGCCGCGAGCATTGGCGGCTTGGCGCGGCGATGCCGCAGGGCGTGCCCCGGGCGGCGACCGGGTCGGTGCTGGGGTTTCTGTCGGTGCTGATGGGGATTGGCGGCGGCTCGTTCGGGGTGCCGCTGATGGCGCTGTTCTCGGTGCCGATCCACCGGGCGGTGGCGACGGCCTCGGGGTTCGGCGTGGTGATCGCGGTGCCTTCGGTGATCGGCTTTCTGCTGATGCGACCGGAGAGCCCGCCGCCGTTCACGGTGGGCGCGATCAATCTGCCGGCGTTTCTGCTGGTGATCGCCATGACGCTGATCACCACGCCCTGGGGGGTGAAACTGGCGCATGCGATGGACCCGAAGCCGCTGAAACGGGTGTTCGCGGCCTTCATCATGGTGATGGCGCTGAACATGCTGCGCAAGGCGCTGGGGTTCTGAGGGGCAAAGTCGCGCAAATTCGCGCTTTTCTTTTCCATCTTGGGCCGTATAGTCCCGGCCATGGAACGCCAGAGCACCCTGATTGTCGCCGTCCCGCCGGGTTTGCCCGCGGATGGCGCGTGCCTGCGCGGCCTTCTGCTCCTTAGCGGCCTCTGAGCGTGCCCTCGGGCGCGACCGCTCAGAGGTAGGCAGCGCCCCGCACCCCGCTCAGGACCACGCAGATACAGACGGACACAGCCATGACCGAGACCAATCAACAGACCCGCACGGACCAAGACCGGGTTCTGATTTTCGACACCACCCTGCGCGACGGCGAACAATCGCCCGGCGCCACCATGAGCCATGACGAAAAGCTGGAAATCGCCGGGCTGCTCGACGAAATGGGCGTCGATATCATCGAGGCCGGGTTTCCCATCGCCTCGGTCGGTGATTTCGAGGCGGTCAGCGACATCGCCCGCAACAGCCGCAATTCGGTGATCTGCGGTCTGGCCCGCGCCAATTACGCCGATATCGACCGCTGCTGGGAGGCCGTGCGCCACGCCGCGCGCCCGCGCATCCACACCTTCATCGGCACCTCGCCGCTGCACCGCGACATCACCGCCCTGACGCAGGACCAGATGATCGAGCGGATTCAGGCGACCGTCAGCCACGCGCGCAACCTGTGCGACAACGTGCAATGGTCGCCGATGGATGCCACCCGGACCGAGCATGATTACCTGTGCCGGGCGGTGGAAACCGCGATCAAGGCAGGCGCCACCACGATCAACGTGCCCGACACGGTCGGCTATACCGCGCCGCGCGAATCCGCCGCGCTGATCCGCATGTTGCTGGAGCGGGTGCC
>CALESR010000306.1 GCA_937907485.1 uncultured Paracoccaceae bacterium
GAACGAGAGGTCGTTCGAAATCGAGAAGATGATCGAGAGCGGCTCACCATCCGGGCGCAGGCGCATCCCGTTCGCGTCCTTGTCCGGCAGCACCATGTCGAGGTGCTGGTTGGCGAGGTCGAGGTCGTATTCGGTGTACTGGGTGGTCAACTGCTCGTTGTACAGCGGCGACGTTTCCAGCGGTCCGACCTGCGCTGGCACCCCCTGCCCGCTGTGAATAATGTCGATGATTTCCTGCCGGTTGATCGCATGGGCGACGGCCTGACGCACCAGCGGGTTGTCAAAGGGCGCCTGCGCGTTGTTCATCGCCAGAATCGTCTCGCCCTCGGTGTTGCCGATCAGAACCTGAAAGCGCGGATCGGCCTCGAACTGCGGGACGTTCTCAGGGGCGGGGAAGCCGACGAAGACATCGACGTCCTCGGCCATCACCGCGGCAAAGGCGGCGGTCGGGTCCGAGATGAAGCGGAAGGTCGCGCCTTCCAGCGTGGCGGGGGTGCCCCAGTAGTTCGGGTTGCGCGCGATCTCGATGCGGTCGCCCTGCACCCAGGTCTGGAAGGTGAAGGCCCCGGTGCCAATCGGATGCGTCGCCGCCTGACCGATGGATTCCGGCGCCACGATCACCGCGTCACCCCATGCGAGGTTGAACAGCAGCGAGCCATTCGGCGCGCTGAGGGTGATCTGCACGGTCAGCGGGTCGATCACCGTGACGTCGGCGATGCTGGTGAACAGGGCCTTTTGCGCGTTGGCGCTGTCCTCGGCGCGGGCGCGGTCGAGGCTGAATTTCACATCCTCGGCGTCCATCGTGGTGCCGTCGTGGAAGGTCACGCCGTCATGCAGATGGAAGGTATAGGTCAGCCCGTCGGCCGAAATCTCCCAGCTTTCCGCCAGACCGGGCACGACCGAGCCGTCGGACATGAAGCGGGTCAGACCCTCGAAGATGTTGGAATAGACCACCGAGTCGATGGCCTGCGCCGCACCGGCGGTGGGGTCGAGGTTTGGCGGTTCCAATTGCATCGCCACGCGGACATGGGTGTTCTGGGCCAGCGCGGTGGTCGAAAAGAGGGCCGTCGAACCGGCCAGCAAGAGCGCAGTCAATCGTTTCATTCTGTGGTCTCCCCGTTTTCAGTGTTGTGGCAGCAGCAGGACAGCGAGGCTGCGCGCCATGACGGCGGCGCTGTCCATCATGTCATCGACCCCGACATATTCATCGGGTTTGTGCGCCAGTTCCAGCAGCCCCGGACCATAGGCGACACAGTTCTTCAATTTGCCGATCCGGTCGATATGTTTCTGGTCATAGCTGCCCGGCGAGGCGACGAATTCCGCCTCTTTCCCCATGACCTCGGCAATCGCCGCCGCCACGGTGCGCGCGATGGGCGCGTCGCGGTCGGTCATCGAGGGGATGACGTGGTTCAACTCGCGCAGGGCATAGTCGAAATTCGGCCGCTCGCGCCGCAGGTCTTCGAGCAGGCCGACCACCTCATCGCGCACCGAGTCGAGCGATTCCTCGACCAGATAGCGCCGGTCGATGACGATGCGGCAGGAATCCGGCACGCAATGCGAGGGCAGGCCGGTCGAACCCGGCGGCTGTTCAGGCTGGCCGCCGTGGATTGAATTGATGTTCATCGTGGACGAGCGCGCGCCCTCGGGCACCACCGGCATTTCGGTGCGCCGCGCGGCCATCGCCGGGAACAGCCGGGATTCGAAGATGTCGAGCACCGCCCCCATGTGGCGCACGGCGCAATCGCCCAGAAACGGCATCGAGCCATGGGCGATCTCGCCGAAGGTCTCGATCTGTGCCCACCAGCCGCCGCGATGGCCGAGGCAGACGCGGTCCTTTTGCCGGGGCTCGGGGATGATGACATGCTGCACACGTTAGGGCGAAAAGAAGCCCTGATGCGCCAGCCATGCGACGCCGCCATAGCCGCCGGATTCCTCATCGGCGGTGCCGGAAATCTCGATGGCGCCGGAAAAATCCGGGTGCGTGGCGAGGAAGGATTCGACAGCGATGATCGAGGCGGCCAGCCCGCCCTTCATGTCGCAGGCGCCGCGGCCATAGATCTTGCCGTCGCGCAATTCCCCGCCGAAGGGGTCCACCGTCCAGCCCGCGCCGACATCCACCACGTCGATATGGCTGGTGAAATGCACGCACTCCCCGGCCCGCGCCCCCTCGCGCCGTGCCACCACGTTCCAGCGCGGATAGGCGTCGCAATCGCCGGGCGTGCCGTGGGCGCGCAGGAGTTGGGTCTGGAACCCGTGGGCGCCGAGGCGACGGTCGAGGTATTCGCAGATCTCGCGGTAATTCTCGCCCGGCGGGTTCAGCGTCGGAATGCGGATCAGATCCTGCGTCAGGGCGATCAGATCATCCCGGCGCTCTTGCAGCGCGGCCATAAGCCGGACATGCCGGGGACTCGAAGGGGCTATGCTCGTCATGGGCGCAGTGTGGCGCGGGAAAAATCCGGGTTCAATACCGGACTGACGGGAAAGCTGAAATCGCAGTGGAAAACTGCCGGCGGCGCCTCAATACCACAGATCGGGCGCGGCGGCCTTCTTGCGGGCGATGAAGTCGCGCAGGGCCTCGTCGGTGCCCTCGTCCAGCGGCGGGGGCTGGAATTCGGCCAGGGTCTTTTTCCAGCGGGCATTGGCGCGGCGCGCGCTGTCGAGGCCGCCCTGCTCGTCCCAGGTTTCCCAGGTCTGGTTGTCGTCGAGTTCGGATTCCCAATAGGCCGTTTCATAGTGGCGCAGCGTGTGCTGCGTGCCGAACAGGTGCTGCCCCGGCCCCAGTTCGGCCAGCGCCTCGAAGGCCAGGGCGTCGTCATCCACCGCCATGCCATCGAGATAGGAATGCAGCGCGCCGCAAAGGTCGGTGTCCATGACGTGCTTTTCATAGGACATCGACAAGAGGCCATCCAGAAACCCGGCCGAATGCAGGACATAGTTCGCGCCGCCCTGCACGGCGGACAGCATCGACATCATGCTTTGCTGCATGGCCTGCCCGTCCGGCAGTTTCGAGGTGCTGAAATTCCCCGCACAGCGCAGGGGCAGGTTCAGCCGCCGCGCCAGTTGCCCCATCGCCAGCGAGCCGATGGCGGGTTCGGGCGTGCCGAAGGTGGGGCTGCCGGTGCGCAGCGACATCGAGGAAAAGAAGGTTGCCAGAATCACCGGCGCGCCGGGCCGCACCAGTTGCGCCAAGGCGCAGGAGGACATCGACTCGGCCAGCCCCTGCGCCACCATGCCCGCCGTGGTCAGGGGCGCCACCGCCCCGCCCAGCAGGAACGGCAGATGGATCGACCCCTGATTGGCGGCGGCATAGGTGCGGATGCCGGCGGCGGTGACGCCGTCCAGCACCAGCGGCGAGGTGGTGTTGAAATTGCCCATCACCACGCAATTGGCGTCGGTGAAGGCCTCGCCAAACACGAGTCGCGCCATGTCCACCGAATCCGCCGCGCGTTCGGGCGCGGTGATCGACCCCAGAAAGCCGCGGTCGGAATAGCGGATATGGGCATAGACCATGTCCAGATGCCGCTTGTTCACCGGGACATCGGTGGGTTCGCAGACGGTGCCGCCCGAATGGTGCAGCCAGGGCGAGGCCTGCGAGAGTTTCACGAAATTCTCGAAATCCTCGATGGTGCCATAGCGGCGCCCGCGGTCCAGATCCATCACGAAGGGGCTGCCGTAGGAGGGCGCAAAGACCACCGCCTTGCCGCCGATCTGCACCGAATTGGCCGGGTTGCGGGCGTGCTGGGTAAAGACCGGCGGCGCGGTGCGCAGGATCTCGCGCAGCATCCCCGGTTCGAAGGTGATCCGCCAGATGCCCGGCGCGGTTTCGCGCACACCGGCCCCGGCGGCCTTGTAAAGCTGCATCGCCTCATGGTCGTCGCGCAGTTCGATGCCGATCTCGGCCAGAATGCGGTCGGCGGTGGATTCGATCCGCGTCAGGCTTTCGTCAGAGAGGATGTCATAGGTCGGAATGCCGCGCAGGATATAGGGCCGGTGCAGGGCAGCGCCCTTGGCGCGGTCGTGCTGGCGCTGGCTGCGCCCGCCGCGCGCGCGCCTTGGTTCCGCGCCCGCGATTTCGCCATCTGCCATGACATCCCCTCGTGCTTGCCCCCGGCACATTAGGCGGCGCGATTGCGGCTGTAACGCTGGATAATCTTCATCGAGTTGATAACATGCCCTTATGGAGTCGCTGCGCCACCTGCTTCCCTCGCCCGGCACCCTGATCGTCTTTGAGGCGGCCGGGCGGCTGGCCAGTTTTTCCGCTGCCGGGCGGGAATTGGGGATGAGTCAGGCGGCGGTTTCGTATGCGATCGCGCGGCTGGAGGATCAGTTGGGCGTGGCGCTGTTTAGGCGCGAATACCGGCGTGTCCATCTGTCCGAGGCCGGGCAACGGTTTCATGCCGACGTCACCATCGGCCTGTCGCATATCCACCGCTCGGCGCAGAGCCTGCAGGCGCGGGTCGGCGGCAGCCATGTCACGCTGTCCTGTTCGACCGCCTTTGCCGCGTGGTGGATGGTGCCCCGGATGGAGGGGTTTCGTGCCGCGCTGCCCGATATCGACCTGCGCATCCAGACCTCGGACCGCGACCTCGATCTGGTGGGCGAGGGCATCCCGCTGGGTGTGCGCGGCGGCTATCCGTCGGATTGGCCGCATTATGACTCGGCCGTGCTGGCGCCCGAGGTCATCTATCCGGTCTGTTCGGCCGCGCATCTGCAGCGCTTTGGCCAGCCCGCCGATGCGCGCGCGTTGCTGGCCCATCCGCTGATCCATCTGGAAGAGCCTTTCCGCCGCGCGAGCACCTGGACGGACTGGTTCGCCGCGCAGGGCATTGCGGCGGCGGCGGTGCCGAGGGGGTTGCGGATCAACGATTATGTGCTGGTGATCCAGTCGGTGATCGAGGGACAGGGGAGCGCGCTGGGCTGGCATCATCTGATCGGCGGGCTGGTGCAAAAGGGGGTGCTGGTCCGGTTGAGCGACAGCAGCCTCGCCACCGGGCATGATTTTCATGTCATCTGGCCGCGCGCGGCGCCGCTGTCGCGGGCGGCGCTGCAGGTGCGCGACTGGCTGTTGGGGCAAAGCGGCGGCTGACCATGCGGCGTCCGTCGCATCGGCAAGAAAAACTTGCCGAGGGGCCCGCGATGGTGTTTCCCCCCACGCCGGTCTGGTGCCAGACTGCGGGGGTTCTGGCCATGCGGAGACCACCATGCGCAACCGACTGGGCGCCGACATTGGCGGCACCTTTACCGATATCGCGCTGGAGGTCGGCGGGCGGATGCACTCGACCAAGGTGCTGACCAATTACGCAGCGCCCGAGCAGGGAATTCTGGACGGGATTGACGCCGTGCTGGCCGAGGCCGGGCTGGGCTATGGTGATCTGGACATCGTCATTCATGGCACGACGCTGGCGACGAATGCCCTGATCCAGCGGAGCGGCGCGAAGGTGGCCTTTGTCACCACGCAGGGCTTTCGCGACGTGATCGAGATGCGGACCGAAAGCCGGTTTGACCAATACGACCTGAACCTGACTCTGCCCAAACCGCTGGTCCCGCGTGAGGATCGGTTTGCCGTCGGCGGGCGGATCGGCGCGCAGGGGCAGGAACTGGCACCGCTGGACGAGGCCGCGCTGGCGGCCCTGGCCGGGCGCATCGCCGAGGGCGGCTATGGCGCGGTGGCGATCGGCTTTCTGCATTCCTATCTGAACCCCGCGCATGAGGTCCGTGCGCGGCAGTTTCTGGCGGCGCGCTGTGATCTGCCGATCTCGATTTCGTCCGAGGTCTCGCCGCAGATGCGCGAGTTCGAGCGGTTCAACACGGTCATCGCCAATGCCTATGTGCGCCCGCAGATGGCCAGCTATCTGGACCGGCTGCAGACCCGGATCGCGGCGCGCGGCGCGCGTTGTCCGGTGTTCATGATCCATTCGGGCGGCGGGCTGGTGTCGGTGGACACGGCAGCGGACTTCCCGGTGCGGCTGGTGGAGTCCGGGCCTGCAGGGGGCGCGATCTTTGCCGCCGATGTGGCGCGGCGGTTCGGGCTGGAGAAGGTGGTCAGTTACGACATGGGCGGCACCACGGCCAAGATCTGCCTGATCGAAGGCTTCACCCCCAAGACTGCGCGCAGTTTCGAGGTGGCGCGGACGACGCGGTTTGCCAAGGGCTCGGGGATGCCGATCTCCATTCCGGTGATCGAGATGATCGAGATCGGTGCGGGGGGTGGCTCGCTGGCCTGGGTCGATGCGATGGGGCGCATCCAGACCGGGCCGGAAAGTGCCGGGTCCGAGCCTGGCCCCGCCTGTTACCAGCGCGGCGGCCAGCGCGCGGCGATCACCGATGCCGATCTGGTGCTGGGCAAGCTGGACCCCGATGCCTTTGCCGGTGGGGCGATCATCCTGTCGGTGCCGCTGGCCGAAGCGGCGATCCGGCGCGACGTGGGCGAGGCCCTGTCGCTGACGGTGCAGGCGGCGGCGTTCGGCATTGGCGAGGTGGTGGACGAGGCCATGGCCAATGCCGCACGGGTGCATGCGGTGGAAAACGGCAAGGCCATCGGGGACAATGTGATAGTGGCTTATGGCGGCGCGGCGCCGCTGCATGCCGCGCGGCTGTGCGAGAAGCTGGGGATCACCCGCTGCCTGATCCCGCCCGGTGCCGGTGTGGGGTCGGCCATCGGGTTTCTGCGCGCGCCGTTTGGCTATGAATCGCTGGCCTCGCGGGTGGTGGGGCTGGCGGATTTCGACGCAGGCGCGATGAATGCGCTGATCGGTGGCCTGAAGGCCACCGCCATCGGCTTTGTCCGGCAGGGCACCGAGGGGGCGATCCTGTGCCAGATCACCGCCTTCATGCGCTATCGCGGTCAGGGCTGGGAGATTCCGGTGCCTTTGCCGAACCGGGCGTTCACGCAAGCGGATGCGGGGCTGATCCGGCAGGGTTTCCTTGATGCCTATGCGCGGTTCTTTGGCCGGTCGATCGACGGGCTGTCGGGGTTGGAGATTGAAATCGTGACGATGTCCGTCAGGGTCGCCGACCAGCCGCCTGCGCCGGAGCCGGTGACCCTGACCCTCGGCACCCGCAGCGTCAGCGCGCCCGTCAGCCGCCCGGTGTTCGACCCGTCGAGCGCCCGCTGGCTGCAGACCGGCATCCTCGCCCGCGACGCGCTGGCGCCCGGTGACCGCGTCAGCGGCCCGGTGATCGTGACCGAGCGCGAGACCTCGACCGTCGTCAGCGCGCCCTTTGACGTGGTGATGCAGCCGGATGGCTCGCTGTTGATGCTGCGCAAGGAGATCCGCTGATGGACGCCCAGACCCGCGAGATTCATCTGCAGGTGATGTGGAACCGGCTGATTTCCGTGGTCGAGGAACAGGCGATGACCCTGCTGCGCACGGCGTTTTCCACCAGCGTGCGCGAGGCGGGCGATCTGTCGGCCGGGGTGTTTGACCCGCAGGGCCGGATGCTGGCGCAGGCCGTCACCGGCACGCCGGGGCATGTGAACACCATGGCCGAGGCCGTGGGGCATTTCATCACCGAGATCGGCCGCGACGCCATGTTCCCCGGTGACACCTATGTCACCAATGACCCGTGGAAGGGCACCGGGCACCTGCACGACATCACGATGGTTTCGCCCAGTTTCAAGGGTGATGTGCTGGTCGGGTTCTTTGCCTGCACCGCGCATGTGGTCGATGTGGGCGGGCGGGGATTTGGCGCCGATGGCAAGTCGGTCTATGAGGAAGGTCTGCAGATCCCCATCACCAAGTTTGCCGAGCGCGGCGTGGTCAACCCGCTGCTGCTGCAGATCCTGCGCGCCAATGTGCGTGAACCGGGGCAGGTGGTGGGCGATTTCTACAGCCTCGCCGCCTGCAATGACGTGGGCCATGCGCGGCTGATCGCGATGATGGAGGAAATCGGGCTGCAGACGCTGGAGGATCTGGCCGACTTCATCTTTGCCCGCACCCGCGCCGCCATGCTGGCGCGCATCGCCGCCCTGCCCCGTGGGCAATGGACCAACCGGCTGCAGACCGACGGCTATGATACGCCGGTGATGCTGGTGGCGACGGTCGAAACCCGCGACGGCAGCGTGAATGTGGATTTCACCGGCACGGATGGCGTCAGTCGCTGGGGCATCAACGTGCCGATCATCTATACCAAGGCCTATGCCTGTTATGCCCTCAAATGCGTGGTGGCGCCGGATATTCCGAACAACTGGGCCTCGCTGGAGCCGTTTACCGTGTCCAGCCCCGAGAACATCCTGAACGCGCCGCGCCCGGCGCCGGTGTCCCTGCGCCATGTGTTCGGCCATCTGGTGCCGGACCTCGTGCTGGGCGCACTGGCGCAGGCGCTGCCCGGTCAGGTGCTGGCCGAGGGGGCCGGGGCGCTGTGGAACATCCACATGTCGGTGCGCCCGGTGGCAGGGGGGCCGGGGCGGCGGGCGGAAATCCTGATGTTCAACTCGGGCGGGATGGGCGCGCGACCGGGGCAGGACGGGCTGAACGCCACGGCCTTCCCCTCGGGCGTGATGACGATGCCGGTCGAAGCGACGGAACAGGCCGGGCCAGTGGTGATCTGGCGCAAGGAGTTGCGCCCCGATTCGGGCGGTGACGGGCAGTTTCGCGGCGGTCTGGGGCAGATCATCGAGATCGAACCGGCCGCCGGGCATCAGTTCGATTTTTCCGCCATGTTCGACCGCACCGGCACTGCGCCAGCGGGCCGCGAGGGCGGGTTGCCGGGGGCGGTGGGCCGGGCCGCGCTGGATGACGGCACGGTGCTGCGGCCCAAGGGCTGGCAGCATGTGCCCGCCGGGCGGCGGCTGGTGCTGCACCTGCCCGGCGGCGGCGGATATGGCGATCCGGCCTTGCGCAGCGCTCAGGCGCGGGCGATTGACAGGGCAAGTGGCACGGTCACGGGAGACGACGCATGAGCCAGCACGACACCCCACCACGGTTCGACCGGCTGTTGCTGACCGGCGCCGCCGGGCGGTTGGGCAGCCAGTTGCGCCGGGGGCTGGCGCCGCTGAGCCGCAGCCTGCGGCTGGCGGATGTGGTGCCGATCACCGGCCCCGGCCCGAATGAGGAGGCGCTGACCTTTGATCTGGCGGATGAGGCCGCCGTGCATGCCGCCTGTGTGGGCGTCGATGCCATCGTGCATTTTGGCGGCGTCCCGCTGGAGCGCGGCTGGGAGACGATCCTGAACGCCAATATCCGCGGCAGTTATCACGTCTATGAGGGCGCGCGGCGGGCGGGGGTCAAGCGTGTGGTCTATGCCAGTTCGGTGCATGCCATCGGCTATCACCGGCTGGAGGACCAGATCGACGCCAACGCGCCGCATCGGCCCGACGGCCTCTATGGCCTGTCCAAGTGTTTTGTCGAGGATCTGGGGCGGCTCTATTGGGACAAGTTCGGCGTCGAGACCGCGGCCCTGCGCATCTTTTCCAGTTTCCCCGAACCGGCCGACCGGCGGATGTTGTGGTCGTGGCTGTCGTTTGACGATTGCGTCCGGCTGGTGAGCGCCGCGCTGACCGCGCCGCGCGTGGGGTTCACGGCGGCCTTTGGCATCTCGGACAATGCGGTCAAGCCGGTGGACAACCGGCTGGCCGGGCATCTGGGGTTCCAGCCGCAGGACAATACCGAAGCGTTTCGCGCCGATGTCGAGCGGCGCCTGCCCCCCGCCGACCCCCGCGCCGCCGCCGTGCAGGCGCTGGGCGGCTGGTTTGTTGATCTTGGCCATCCGGATGAGGATTCTGCACGATGAAGTCTGCTTATGATGTGGTGATTGTCGGCGGGGCCGTGATCGGCTCGTCGGTGGCGTATTTCCTGACGGCGAACCCGGAGTTCACCGGCTCGGTTCTGGTGGTCGAGCGCGACCCCAGCTATGCCAAGGCCTCGACCGCGTTGTCGGCGGCCTCGATCCGCACGCAGTTTTCCAACCCGATCAACGTGAAGATCAGCCAGTTCGGCAGCGCCTTTATCCGCGATTTCGCCCGCGTGATGCAGGTGCCGGGCGAGCCGGCGCCGGACCTGAATTTTCACCCCGGCGGATACCTGTTCCTCGCCAATACCGAGGCGCAGGAGCGCACCCTGCGCGAGAACCACGAGGTGCAGCGCGCCTGCGGGGCGGATGTGGTGCTCTGGGGGCCGGAGGAGTTGGCGCGGGCCTTTCCGCATCTGCGGGTCGAGGATATCCGGCTGGCCTCGTATGGCCAATCCGGCGAGGGGTGGTTTTCGAACACCGGGCTGATGAACGGCTTCAAGGCCAAGGCCCGCGCGCAGGGGGCCGAGTATGTCACCGACGAGGTGGTGGCGGTGGGCCGTCAGGGCGCGCGGGTGACCTCGGTCACGCTGAAATCCGGCGCGGTGGTGCAGGCGGGATGCGTGGTCAATGCCTCGGGCCCGCGCGCGGCGCTGACGGCGCGGATGGCCGGGCTGGATGTGCCGGTGGAGCCGCGCAAGCGCACGATCTTTGTCATCGACAGCGCCGCCAGCCCGGAGGGATCGGCCCGTGTCAATCAGGGCCGTCTGCCGCTGATGATCGACACCACCGGCGTCTGGTGTCGGCCCGAGGGGCGCTATTTCCTGACCGGAGCGGCGCCTGTGGACGACCCCGGCGTGGATTGGGACGATTTCGAACCGCGCTGGGAGGAATTCGAGGACATCGTCTGGCCCGCGCTGGCCGAACGCTCGGCCGGGTTCGAGGCGATCAAGGTGGTGAACCAATGGGCCGGGCATTATGATTTCAACACGCTGGATCACAACCTGATCGTCGGCCCGCATCCTGAGGTGGGCAACTTCCTGTTCGCCAACGGCTTTTCCGGTCATGGGCTGCAACAGGGCCCGGCGGCGGGGCGGGCGGTGTCGGAGCTGGTGATCTATGGCGGCTATCGCAGCCTCGACTTTGCCGAGGTCGGGTATGAGCGCATCGTGGAAAACCGGCCGTTTCTGGAAAAAGCGGTGATCTGAGGCGATGGCCACCGCGCCCCGCCTGCTGCCCCTGAACGCGCTGCGGGTCTGTCAGGCCGGGCTGCGTCATTGCCGTTTTTGCGCGGCGGCCTGGGGCCGGTCGCGCCTGACAAAGGAGTGCCGGCCATGTCCACAGCCCTGATTACCGGCGCCACCAGCGGCATTGGCCGCGCCATCGCGCTGGCCCTGCACCACGCCGGGCACCGCGTCATCGCCAGTGGCCGTGACCCTGAGGCGCTGGCCGACCTGGCGGCGCTGGGCCTGATTCCGTTGCCGCTGGACCTGAGCGACCTTGCAGCGATCAAGCCCGCGTTGGCCGGGATCGAGGCCGATATTCTGGTCGCCAATGCCGGGATGGTGCCGCCGCCCGGCAATTTTTGCGACATGGCCGAGGGCGATCTGCACCGGACGCTGACCACCAACCTGACCGCCGCCCTCATGGTCACCCATGCCATCGCGCCAGGGATGCGGGCGCGGGGACGGGGGCATATCCTGTTCACGGGATCGATTGCGGCGCATCAGCCCTATCCCAACCTCGCCGTCTATGCCGCGACCAAGGCCGCGCTGGGGGCTTTTGCGCAAAGCCTGCGGCTGGACCTGTCGCAATCGGGCGTGCGGGTGACCGAGATTGTCGCCGGGCGGGTGGAAAGCCCGCTGTATCAACATGTTCTGCCGCCCGAGGCACGCGCCGCGATGTATGCCGGGGCGACCGCCGTGCAGCCGCAGGACGTGGCGGCGATGGTGCAGGCCGTGCTGGCGCTGCCGCCGCATGTCGATGTGGCGCGGTTCGACATACTGCCCACGCGCCAGCCGGTGACGCCGCAGGTGCCCGCCTCGGAGGCCAGGAAATGAAGGGTCTGACCGTAGTGATTGTCGGCGGCAGCGCCGGGCTGGGCGCCCTGCTGGCGCAGATGGTGGTCGAGGACGGCGCGCGCGGGGTCGGTATCCTCGACATCAGCGACGCCAGCGCGGCGCTGGAACCGGCGCGGCAGGCCGGGTTGCCGGTGGCGCAGGCGCTGTGTGACATCCGCACCGGTCCCGCCGCCGAGGCGGGATTTGCGCAGGTGGCCGGGGTGCTGGGCCGGGTCGATACCGTCATCAACTGCGCGGCGATCTATCCGCGCCGCCCGATCCTGCAGATCAGCGATGCCGACTGGGACGCCTCGCTGGCGATCAACGTCAAGGGCACCTATCACATGATGGTCGCCGCGATCCGCCACATGCAGGCGCAGGAGCCCGTCGCCGGGGTGCGCGGGCGGATCGTCAACCTGTCCTCGGTCGATGCCTTCAAGGCGCATCCGCAGAACGCCCATTACGCCGCCACCAAGGCCGCCGTGGTCAGCCTGACCAAGAGCATGGCCGAGGAGGTGGCGCCGCTGGGGATTCTGGTCAACGCGGTCGCCCCCGCCGGGATGGCCACCGACAAGGCGCGGCAATCGGGGTTTCTGGCCGAACTGGCCGCCGCCAGCCCGCTGGGCCGGGGTGGCGAGCCGCGCGAGATGGCGGAATGGGTGCTGATGGCGGGCGGGCCGCGCAACACCTACATGACCGGCGAGACGATCATCGTCTCAGGCGGGTATATCTATGCCTGAGCGCAAATAGGCAGTATGCTTATTTATTCTTGACAGACCCCGCCCTGTTGGTGTTCCTGACCCCATCCGCACCGTTTCGCGTGCGCTGAAGGAGGGTCATTGATGCAATACCACCGTGACGGATTCCGCGCCGGCGACCCCGATGTTCAGGCCCCGGCGCCGCAGGTGCGCGACCGCGCGGCGGGGTTGCCCCGACAGGTGGACGTGCTGATTGCCGGGTCCGGGCCTGCGGGCCTGTGTCTGGCGGCGCAACTGGCGCTGCATCCGGAGATCAGCACGATGCTGGTCGAACCAAAGGCCGGGCCGATGGAAAAGGGTCAGGCGGACGGGATCTCGGTGCGCTCGATGGAGATGTTTCAGGCCTTTGGTTTCGCGGAAAAGATCAAGCGCGAGGCGGTCTGGATCAACGAGACGACCTTTTGGGCGCCCGGCGAGCAGCCGCTGACCCGGGTCGCCCGCGTGCAGGACGTGCCGGACAACACCTCGGAAATGCCGCATGTGCTGATGAATCAGGCGCGGGTGCATGACATGTTCCTCGACGTGATGCGCAACGCGCCAACGCGGCTGGAGCCCGATTACACCCTGCGCATTGCCGATCTGGTGATCGACACCGAGGCGACGGACTACCCGGTCACCGTGACGCTGGAACACACCGCGCCGGGCCGCGAGGGGCAGACCGAGACCCTGCGCGCGCGTTATGTCGTCGGGTGCGATGGCGCGCGGTCGGCGGTGCGGCGGGCGATCGGCGGCACGCTGCATGGCGATGCGGCGCATCAGGCCTGGGGGGTGATCGACCTGCTGGCCGTCACCGATTTCCCCGACTGGCGGATGAA
>CALESR010000307.1 GCA_937907485.1 uncultured Paracoccaceae bacterium
CAGGACCGCGCGCCGGCCTCGGGGCGCTTTGCCGTGCTGTCGCTGGCCGGGGCGCCGGGGCAGGGCAGCGGTCTGCCGGGGGGTGGGTTGCTGGCGCTGGCGACTGGCCGCGATGCCTCGGGCGAGGGCTTTGTCACCTCGCTGCGGCCGATGGCGATCGGCTGGAGCCGGGCGCTGGACGACCTCTTGACCGCCAGTTTTCGCCTGACCCCGCGCGAGGGGGATCTGGTGCGCGATCTGGTGCAGGGCGGCGATCTGGCCGGGATCGCCGCCAGTTCAGGAAAGTCGCTCAACACGCTGAAAGCGCAACTGAAATCCGTGTTCGCCAAGACCCGCACCAGCAGCCAGTCGGAACTGATGCGGCTGGTGGCGGTGCTGGTCCTGCACGGGCCTGACACAGGCCGCGCCGCCGAACCGCTGCGACCCGGTGCCGGGGAACGCCTGCTCGATCTGGGCGACGGTCGCCTGATGCCGGTGCAGGTGCAGGGCCCTGAGGGCGGCGTGCCGGTGATCTTTGTGCACGGGATGCTGGAAGGGCTGGCCTCGCTGTCGCGGGTCGATGCGGCGCTGGCGGCGGCGGGGATCCGGCTTTACGCACCGATGCGGGCGAATTTCGGCACTGCGCTGGCCGACCCCCGTCTGCGCGAGGCGCCGGACCTCTTTGCCCGAGATCTGGGCCGGGCGCTGCCCCTGCTGGGGCTGGGGCGGGTGGTGCTGCTGGGCCATATGGCGGGCACGATCTATGCGCATGCCGCCGCCGCGCGGCTGGAACAAGTGGCGGGCGTGGCGACGGTGGCGGGCTGCGTGCCGATCCTGTCCACCCTGCAATTCGCTGCCATGACGCCACGCCAGCGCGCCGTCGCCTATACCGCGCGCTTTGCCCCGGCGCTGTTGCCCGCCATCCTGCGCGCCGGCATGGCGCAGATCGACAGCCGCAGCGCCGAGAATTTCATGATGCCGCTCTATGCCAAGGGCTCGCGCGACCGCGAGGCGATCGAGCGGCTGGGCATCGCCGAGACCATTCTGGACGGCTATCGCTATACCGTGGCGCAGGGGCCAAAGGCGTTCCACATCGACGCCTGGCATGTGACGCGCAACTGGTCGGCGCTGGTCGACGCCGGGTCTTGCCCGGTCCACATGATCCACGGCACCGACGACCCGGTGGTGACGCTGGACTCCGTGCGCGCCTTTGCCGCGATGCGCAACCGTGTCACGCTGCACGAACTCGATGGCGAGGGGCAGTTGATCCTTTACAGTCGACCTGAGTCGGTGCTGGCCGAGGTCGCGCGATTTGCCCGCCGGTGCCTTGCCGGTTGACCCGGCTGCACGCGCGGTCCATGTCTGGTCCGCACGCCACCGGAGACGCCCTTGCCCCATCGCCCCAGCCTGATCGTCGGCTCGTATAATGTGCACAAGGGCATCGGTGCCGACCGTCGCCGCGATCCGAACCGCATTCTCTCGGTCATCCGCGAATTGGGCGCCGATCTGATGGCGTTGCAAGAGGTTGACCGCCGCTTTGGCGACCGCCGAGGTGTGCTCGACCTTGACGCGCTGGCCGAGGCGACCGGGCTGGTCGCCGTGCCCCTGGACGCGCGCAAGGGGCTGCTGGCGCAGGGCTGGCACGGCAACCTGATCCTCGCGCGTGGGGCCGAGGTGATCGACAGCCGCACGCTCGACCTGCCGGGGTTGGAGCCGCGCGGTGCGGTGGTGGCCGATCTGCGCTTTGGCGACCAGACCCTGCGGGTGATCGGCGCGCATCTGGGTCTGCTCAAGGCGTCGCGGCTGGCGCAGGCGCGCCGTCTGGTGGCCGAGATCGACGACGGCATGCCGACGCTGATGCTGGGCGACCTGAATGAATGGCGCAGCGGGCCGGGCTGCTCGCTGATGCCGTTCCGCGGTCGGGCAGGGGCCTCGATGCCGATGGCGGCCAGCTTTCCCGCCCGCCGCCCGATCCTGCCGCTCGACCGCATCATCGGCGCCTCGCTGGCCGAAATCGCCGAATTCGCCTCGCATGACTCGCCACTGGCACGGCTGGCCTCGGACCATCTGCCCGTGCGCGCCCGCGTCCGGCTGGGCGCATGACCGCGCTCGGCTATGGCCTCGGTGCGCTGGTGATCCTGCTGGCCCTCGGGCTGGCCGGGCTCTGGGCGACCGGGCGCTTTGCCCGGTTGCGGCGGGGCCCGCCCTCGACCACGCTGCCCGCCGGGCAGGACGCTGACCTCGACACGCTGTGCGCGGCCCCCGCGCCGGGGCTCTCCGGCGCCCGGCTGGTGGCCAGTGGCACCGAGGCCTTGGCGCTGCGGCTGGCGATGGCCCGGCTGGCGCAGCGCAGCCTCGATCTGATGTATTACATCTGGGAAGACGACCTGACCGGCCGCCTGCTGGCCGAGGCGCTGCTCGCCGCCGCCGACCGGGGCGTGCGGGTGCGGCTGCTGCTCGATGACGTCAATGTTCTGGGCCATGACCCGATCTATCGCACCCTCGACCGCCACCCGCGTATCGAGGTGCGCATCTTCAATCCGGTGCGCACCCGTCAGCGCGGGCTGCTGCGCGGCCTCGATATCCTGCTGTCCTTCCTGCCCTATAACCGCCGCATGCATGGCAAGCTCTGGCTCAGCGATTCCCGCCTGTCGCTGACCGGCGGGCGCAATCTGGGCGACGCCTATTTCGCAGCCCCGACCGGGCGCAGCGTGATCTATGACGATCTCGACGTGCTGGCGGCGGGGGCGGTGATCGCGCCGATGGCCGACCTGTTCGACCGGTTCTGGAACTCTGAAGTCGCGCTGCCGATCCGCGTGCTGCGCCCCGGCCGCAGCGAGCGCCTGCGCCGCCTGCGCGCCCGCCTGACCCAACGCCTGACCCATCCAGAGGCCCTTGCCAGATTGGCGGCGCTGGCACTGCCCGACCCGGCGGCGGATGCGCAGACCCTCGGCCTCGACCGGCTGCATTGGGGCGAGGGGCTGCGATTTGTCGGCGACCCGCCCGAGAAATCGCTGGGCAATGCCCGCGAAGGTTGGCTGCCCGGCGCACTGATTCCCCTGATGCCGCGCGCGACGCAGCGGTTTCGGCTGATGACGCCCTATTTCGTCCCGGGGCGGCAGGGGATGACCGACCTCCTCGCTCTGCGCCAGCGCGGCATTGCCGTCGAACTGGTCACCAACAGCCTCGCCGTCAGCGACAACCTGTTGGTTCTGGGCGCCTATCGCTGGTATCGCAGCCGTCTGCTGGCGCAGGGCGTGCACATCTATGAGCGCGCGCCAGACGCGGGCCAACGCCGCATGCTGCATGCCAAGGCGCTGCTGATCGACGAGGCCATCGGCTTTGTCGGCTCGTTCAACTTTGACCTGCGCTCGGCGTTCCTGAACACCGAACTGGGGCTGGTGATCGAAGAGCCGGCGTTGCTGGCCGATCTGCGGGCGATCTTTGACGCGGCGTCGGCGCCCGAGCGCGCCTGGGCGCTGCGTCAGGACGGGCGCCATCTGCGCTGGCTGCGCGGCGAACGCATCACCCGGCAGGAACCCGACAGCCCGTGGCTGCGCCGCGCCCTGTCATGGCTGGTCGGGCATCTGCCGATCCACCGCCTGCTCTGACCAAAAGGCGCCATCCGCCCGCGCCGGATTGGCCGGTGCAAAGGCCCTTGCCGCGTCGGCCCGCAGCGCCAGCGCCGCCGCCAGCCGTCGCCGATACTCGGCGCGGCTGATCTCCACCCCGCCCAGAGTGGCCAGATGCGGCGTCAGATACTGGGTGTCGAGCAGCGCGAACCCGCTGCAGCGCAGCCGCACGACCAGCTCGGCCAACGCCATCTTCGAGCCCCCGGTCACCTTGCTGACCATGCTCTCGGCGAAAAATGCGCCGCCCAGCGCCAGCCCATAGACCCCACCGGCCAGCGCCCCGTCCGGTTGCCAGACCTCGACGCTATGCGCCAGACCTAGGCCGTGCAGTTCATTGAAAATGCGCGAAATTTCAGGGTTGATCCAGGTGACGGGCCGATCCGCGCAGGCCGCCATGACCCCGGCAAAATCGCGGTCGCAGGTGAACCGGAACCCGCCGCGCCGCCGCGTGCGCATCAGCGAGCGCGCGACATGGAACCCCTCCAGCGGCAAGACGCCACGCTGCCGGGGTTCGAACCAATGCAACTGTGCGCTGTTGGCGTCCTCGGCCATCGGAAACACACCCGAGGCATAGGCGCGCAGGATCACCTCTGCCGTCAGCCGCATCCTGGCCCTTCATCTTGCCTGACGTCTTCACGGCGGTCCCCAAGGGGGCGTGCCGCCCCCAAAGCCCCCGGCGTCAGCCCAGCTTTTCGGCCAGGAACTTTTCCAGCCAATGGATATTGTAGTCGCCGCGCAGCACATCGTCATTCTCGAGCAGCGCAAAGAACAGCGGCACCGTCGTGTCGATCCCGTCGATGATGAGTTCGCCCAGCGCGCGCTTCAACCGCGCCAGCGCCTCGGGCCGGTCACGGCCATGCACGATCAACTTGCCGATCAGACTGTCGTAATAGGGCGGGATGCGATAGCCCGAATAGAGCGCCGAATCCATCCGCACACCCAGCCCGCCGGGGGCGTGGAACGTATTCACCCGGCCCGGCGAGGGGCTGAAATTCGGCAGTTTTTCCGCGTTCAGCCGCACCTCGATGGCATGGCCGTTGACCACCAGATCCTCTTGCCGCATCGACAGCCGGTTGCCCGCCGCGACCATGATCTGCTCGCGCACGAGGTCCACGCCAAAGATCGCCTCGGTCACCGGGTGTTCGACCTGCAGGCGGGTGTTCATCTCGATGAAGTAGAACTCGCCATCCTCGAACAGGAATTCGATCGTCCCGGCACCGGAATACTGCATCTTGCCGATCGCCTCGGCGCAGATGCCGCCGATGCGGGCGCGCTGTTCGGGGGTGATGGCGGGGCCGGGGGCCTCTTCGAACACCTTCTGGTGGCGCCGCTGCAGGGAGCAGTCACGCTCGCCCAGATGCACCGCGCCGCCCTTGCCGTCGCCAAAGACCTGAATCTCGATATGGCGCGGGCGCTGCAGGTATTTCTCGATATAGACTTCGTCATTGCCAAAGGCCGCCTTCGACTCGCTGCGCGCCGTGCGAAAGGCGACCTCGATCTCGGCCTCGGACTTGGCCACCTTCATGCCGCGCCCGCCGCCACCGGCAGTGGCCTTGATGATGACCGGATAGCCCATCGCCCCGGCGACCCGCTTGGCCGATTCGACATCGGGCACGCCGCCCTCGGACCCCGGCACCACCGGGATGCCCAGCGCCTTGGCGGTTTCCTTGGCGGTGATCTTGTCGCCCATCATGCGGATATGTTCCGCGCTGGGGCCGATGAAGGTGATGTCGTGATCTTCGAGCATCTGCACGAAGGTCGCGTTTTCGCTGAGGAATCCATAGCCCGGATGGATCGCTTGCGCGCCGGTGATCTCGCAGGCCGAGATGATCGCCGCCATGTGCAGATAGCTGTCCACCGAGGGCGGCGGGCCGATGCAGATCGCCTCGTCGGCCATGCGCACATGCATGGCGTCGCTGTCGGCGGTCGAATGCACGGCCACGGAAAGGATGCCCATCTCGCGGCAGGCGCGGATCACCCGCAGGGCGATTTCGCCCCGGTTGGCGATGAGGATCTTGTCGAACATCGGCCCCGCCTTATTCGATGATCATCAGCGGCGCGCCGTATTCGACCGGGCTGCCGTCGGCGACGAGGATACGCTTGACCACGCCCGAGGCCGGGGCGGGGATGTGGTTCATCGTCTTCATCGCCTCGATGATCAGCAGCGTCTGGCCCGCGCTGACCTGCGCACCGACGGTGACAAAGGGCTCGGCGCCGGGCTCGGCAGCCATATAGACCGTGCCGACCATCGGCGAGGCGACGACGCCCGGATGGCTGGAGGGGTCGCCCGAGGCGGGCGCGGCGGCGGCCGGGGCGGCGCTGGTGGCGGCCACAGGCGCCGGGGCGGCGGCCATCGTCACCTGCTGCGCCGGGGCGGCAACCATCTGCACCTGTTTCGAGACCCGCACGTTCAGCGTGTCGTTCTCGCCGTATTCGCGCTTGACGGCGATCTCGGTCAGGTCGTTGTCGTTGAGCAGTTCGGCCAGCGCCTTGATGAAGGCCACATCGGCCGTGGTGTGATCTTTGCTCATGGGCGTCCTCGTTGCTCTCAGGGCTGGCGGGGCCTGGTGTGGCCTCTCGCCGCGCGGGCTGTGACGCGGGGTTATACGGCACGCCCCCCCGGCTGAAAAGTGGCATTCGTCAACGCCCCTGCCGGGCGCCGCGTCCGCCGCTTGCGCCTTTGGGGGCTGCGTGGTCTAACGGCGGGGCAACGGGGGCCTGAGACATGCCGAAATCCGCCCTGTCGGGAACGCGCATCCGGGCGCTGCGCAACGCGCGGCGGCTCGGGCAGGCCGATCTGGCGCGGCTGGCCGGGGTATCCGCCAGTTACCTCAACCTGATCGAGCACAACCGCCGCCGCGCCACGCCCAAGGTGCTGGAGGCCATCGCCGAGGCGCTGCAGATCCCCGCTTCGGCGCTGGATGAAAGCGCGGGCGAGGCGCTGGTCCAGACCCTGCGCGCCGCCGCGGGCCGTGCCGCCCCCGGCTCGCCGGCCGAAACCGAACGCGCCGAGGAACTGACCGGCCGCTTTCCCGGCTGGGCCGGGCTGATCGCCCAGTTGCACGCCCGCACCGAGGCGCTGGAACGCACGGTCGAGCGCCTGTCGGACCGCATGGCGCATGACCCGAACCTGTCGGCCTCGCTGCACGAGATCGTCTCGGCGGCGACGTCGGTGCAGTCGACCACGGCGATTCTGGCCGAATCCGAGGATCTCGACCCACAATGGCGCGCGGTGTTTCACGCCAATGTCCATGCCGATTCGATCCGGCTGGCCAGCGCGGCCGAGGCGCTGGTGGCCTATCTCGACAGCACCGGCGAGGATACCGCGCTGGCCGCCCCGCAGGAGGAGGTCGAAAGCTGGCTCGACCGGCAGGGCTGGCATGTCGCGGCGGTCGAAGAGGGCGAGGGCCCGCGCGACTGGTCGGCGCTGGTCGGCGGGCAGGCGGATCTGGCCTCGGCGGCGTCGCGCGAACTGGCGGCGGGATGGCTGGAGCGGGCGCAGGCCGATGCCCGCGCCCTGCCGCTGCCCGCGCTCGAACCGCCCTTGCGCGCGATGTTTGCCACCGGCGGCGGCGGTTTTGCCCCCGAGGTGCTGGCGCGGCAGTTCGGCGTCGGGCTGGCGCAACTGTTCCGCCGTCTGGCGACGCTGCCGCCATTGAGCGGTGTGCCGCGCTTTGGCTTGGCGCTGTGCGACGGTTCGGGCACGCTGACGCTGCGCCGCCCGGTCGAGGGCTTTCAACTGCCGCGGTTTGGTGGCGCCTGCCCGTTGTGGCCGCTCTATCAGGCGCTGGTGCAACCCGACCGCCCGCTGCGGGCGACGGTGGAATTCGCCGGTCGCCCGCCGATGCGTTTTGTCGCCCATGCGGTGGCCGGGGCGCGCGACCCGCTGCGGTTCGACCCGCCCTTCGCATGGGAGGCCGCGATGCTGCTGACCCCGGCCTCGGCGCTGGCGGGGGTCGAGTCCGCCCCTGTGGTGCCGGTGGGCACCGCCTGCCGGGTCTGCCCGCGCACCACCTGCGGCGCCCGGCGCGAGCCCTCGATCATCACCGGCGGTGGCGCGGCGGCGGCTGACGGGCGCAGCGGCTCAGTGGACCTTTGACAGGCTGTCCGTAAGGCGCAATAGTCGGGCGAGGTGCGCTTCGGCGGGGGAGGCGCGCCTGCGGGGGAGAAGGCAGACATGGGCCACGACGGCACCGGACTGACGCATCCGGCAACGGCGGGCGATCCTCGCGCCAGCGGGGGAGGCGGCGGCCACGGCGGCGGGCGCCGCGTGCTGGTGATCGAGGACGAGGCCAACATCTCGGAAGCAATCCGCTTCATCCTGCGCCGCGACGGCTGGGCGGTCGGTGTCCACGATTCGGGCCATGGCGCGCTGGACGCGATCGAGGCGCAGGCCCCGGCGCTGGTGATCCTCGACGTGATGTTGCCCGGCGACAGCGGCTTTGACATCCTGCACAGCCTGCGGCGGCAGCCCTCGACCGCCGCGCTGCCGGTGATCCTGCTGACCGCGCGCGGCGGGCACGGCGCCCGCGACCACGCGCGCGAGGCCGGGGCCTCGCTGTTCATGGCCAAGCCCTTTGCCAACGCCGACCTGCTGGCCGCCGTGCGCCAGTTGGTCGGGGTCTGACCCGCCATGGCGCCGCGCGCCCCCCTGTTCGTCGAACGCCAGAGCTATCGCCGCCGCCGGGTGATGGACGGTGCGCGTATCCTGCCCGTGGTCGGGTTCGTGCTGACACTGTTGCCCGCGCTCTGGACACAAAGCGGGCGGATGGGCACGGCGGGCGAGGCGATCTATCTCTTTGCGCTGTGGCTGGGGCTGATCGTGGTGGCGGCGCTGCTGTCGCGCCATCTGCGCCGTGAAGGCCAGCGCGCCGCCGAGCAGGCCGCCCGCCCGCGCGCCGCCGCACCCGAGGCCACGCCCGAGACACCGCCGGGTGCCGCGCCATGACGCTGAATGTGCTGATCCCGGCGGCGCTGGGTTATGTGGTGTTCCTGTTCCTCATCGCCTCGCTGGCCGAACGCCGGGCCGAGACCCTGCGCGCTGCCGGCCGCAGCCCGCGCTTCCTGCGGTCTCCCCTGATCTATACGCTGTCGCTGTCGGTCTATTGCACCGCATGGACGTTCTACGGCGCCGTCGGCTATGCCGCGCGCTCGGGGCTCGAGTTCATCACCATCTACCTCGGGCCGACGCTGGTCTTTGTCGGCTGGTGGTGGCTGCTGCGCAAACTGGTGCGGGTGGGCAAGGCGCAGCGCGTCACCTCGATCGCCGACCTGATTTCGGCGCGCTATGGCAAGTCGAACGCCATCGGCGTGCTGGTCACCCTGCTGGCCGTCTGCGCCACCACGCCCTATATCGCGCTGCAATTGCAGTCGATCGCGCTGAGTTTCGGCGCCTTTGCCGCCGATCAGTCGCTGGCGCCGCGGCAACTGGCGATGTGGGTGGCGGTCGGGCTGGCGTTGTTCACCATCCTCTTTGGCACCCGCAACCTCGACGCCAATGAACAGCACCACGGCGTCGTCACCGCCATCGCCGTCGAGGCGGTGGTGAAACTGGTGGCGCTGCTGGCGGTGGGGGTCTGGGTGGTCTGGGGGCTGGCCGACGGCCCCTCGGACATCATCGCCCGCATCACTGCCGTCGAGCGGCCCGAGTGGCGCATCCAGCCCGCACGCTGGATGGGGCTGACCTTTCTGGCCGGGGTCGCCATCGTCACCTTGCCGCGCATGTTTCAGGTGATGGTGGTCGAGAACGCCGACGAGACCCACCTCTCTGTCGCGTCATGGGCCTTTCCGCTCTACCTGATGGCGATGAGCCTCTTCGTGCTGCCGATTGCCGCCGCCGGGCTGACGCATCTGCCCGAGGGGATGAACCCGGACCTCTTCGTGCTGACCCTGCCGCAGGCGATGGGGCAGGACACGCTGGCGATGCTGGCCTTTCTGGGCGGGTTCTCTGCGGCGACCTCGATGGTCATCATCGCCGCCATCGCGCTGGCGACGATGGTGTCGAACCATATCGTCGTGCCGCTGTGGCTGGCCTCGCGCCGCGCTTCGGCGTCCGAGGCGGGCGACATGCGCGGGCTCGTGCTGAACGCGCGGCGGCTGTCGATTCTGGGCATTCTGGCGCTGGGTTATCTGTATTTTGCGGTCTCGGGCGGCTCGCGCGCGCTGGCGGCCATCGGGCTGATCGCCTTTGCCGGCATGGCGCAGGTGCTGCCGGCGCTGGTTGGCGCGCTCTATTGGCGCGGCGCCAGCCGGGTGGGGGCGGCGGCGGGGCTGGTGACCGGGGCGCTGGCGTGGTTCTACACGCTGTTCCTGCCGTCCTTTGGCCCCGGTGTGGTGCTGTCGGCCGACGTGATGAGCGCGGGGCCCTTTGGCATCGAATGGCTGCGCCCGCATGCGCTGTTCGCGGTCGAGGGGTTGGACCCGCTGCTGCATGCGCTCTTCTGGTCGCTGATCCTGAATGCGCTGGCCTTCATCACCGGCTCGCTGGTCAGTTTTCCCAGCCCGGTCGAGCGCGTGCAATCGGCGCAATTCGTCAATGTCTTCGATATCGGCAGCGGCGACGAACGCCCCGGCGCACGCGGCTGGTCGCGCGAGGCGGCCGAGAACGAGGCCGAGGATCTGCTGGCGATGTCGCAGCGCATCCTTGGCGCCACCGAGGCGCAGGCCTTCTTTGAATCCGAGACCCGGCGGCAGGGCAAGGCGGGCTTTCTGCCCGACCCGACACCGGAATTCCTCGACCGGCTGGAGCGCGAATTGTCCGGCTCGGTCGGCGCCGCCACCTCGCATGCGATGATCGCCCAGATCGTCGGCGGGCGGCTGGTGACGGTGGATGACCTGATGGCGGTGGCCTCTGAGACCGCGCAGATCATGGAACACTCGGCGCAGCTCGAGGCGAAATCCGAGGAACTCGCCCGCACCGCCCGCCAACTGCGTGAGGCCAACGCCATGCTGCAAAAGCTGAGCGTGCAAAAGGACAGTTTCCTCAGCCAGATCAGCCACGAATTGCGCACGCCGATGACCTCGATCCGGGCGTTTTCCGAGATCCTGCAAGACGACGAGGTGACGCCCGACGAGGTCGCGCGCTATGCGACGATCATCCACGACGAAAGCATCCGCCTGACCCGGTTGCTGGACGATCTGCTCGACCTCAGCGTGCTGGAAAACGGGCAGGTCAATCTGGACCTGCAAGAGGCCGATCTGGCCGCCCTGATCGACCGCGCCCTGCTGGCGTCGAATTCGGTGCTGCCGCAGCGGCATTTCGCCATCCGCCGTTCCGGGCCCGACGAGGGGATCGCGGTGCGCACCGACATCGGCCGCCTGACGCAGGTGTTCATCAACGTGATCTCGAACGCCCGCAAATATTGCGACGCCACCGAGCCCGAATTGCGCATCGACATGCGGCTGCGCGGTGGCAAGGTGACGGTGGATCTGATCGACAACGGCTCGGGCATTCCAAAGCAGAGCCAGGGGCTGATCTTTGAAAAATTCGCCCGGCTGACCGACACCCATCAGGCTGGCGGCGCCGGGCTGGGATTGGCGATCTGCCGCGAGATCATGCACAATCTGGGCGGCGACATCGCCTATCTGCCGGGGCAGGGCGGGGCGGCCTTTCGTGTGACCTTTGCCGCCGTGCTGGCGCCCCGGGCCTCGCGCGCGGCGCGTTGAGGGCGGCGGTCAGGCCTGCGGTTCACCGGCGAATTGCATCGCATGCAGGCGGGCATAGGCGCCACCCTTGGCCAGCAAGGTGGCATGATCGCCCTCTTCGACGATCTGCCCGGCCTCGATCACCACGATCTTGTCGGCGCCGCGGATGGTGGCCAGCCGATGCGCGATCACCAGCGTGGTGCGTCCGGGCGCAAGGCGCTCGAGCGCCTGCTGGATCATCGCCTCCGAACGCGCGTCGAGCGCCGAGGTGGCCTCGTCGAGCAACAGGATCGGCGCACTGCGCAGCAGCGCGCGGGCAATGGCGATCCGCTGGCGCTGGCCCCCCGAAAGCGCCGAGCCCCGCGGCCCGGCCCGGCTGTCGAGCCCCTGCGGCAGGTTGGGCAGGAATTCGGCCACATGGGCGTCGCGCACCACCTCGGCCAGACGCACGTCATCGGGCGCGGCGACGCCCAGCAGGATATTGTCGCGCAGGGTCTCGTCAAACAGCGCGCTGTCTTGCGCCACCACGGCAAACAGCCCGCGCAGCCCGCGCAGATCCATCTGGGCGATGTCCTGCCCGCCCAGCGTGATGCGCCCCGATTGCGGGTCGGCCAGCCGGGTGAGCAGGGTGAACAGCGTGGTTTTCCCCGCGCCCGAGGGGCCGACAAGCGCCGTCGTCTTGCCCGCCTCGGCCGTCAGGCAAAGGCCACGCAGCACCGGCTCGGCGCCATAGCCAAAGGTGACGTCCTCGAACCGGATGGTCTCGGCACCCGGTGCGGGCAGCGGGGCCAGCGGCCCCTGCGGCTGGGTGATGCTGGGCTGGCGCGCCAGCAACGCGGCGATGCGCTCCAGACTGGCCAGCACCGCCTGCCACGCACCGCTCAGCGTTCCCAACCGGCGCAGCGGCTCGAACAGCAGCGCGATCGCCGCGAAAAACGCCATGAACTCGCCCACGGTGCGCTCGCCCGCGACGATCTGCCCGCCCGCAAAGGTCAGCACCAGCGCAAAGCCCAGCGCGCCGACGAAATCCGACATCGAGCCCATCGCCGCCTGACCCGCAGCGGTGCGCACCCGCGCCTTGAGATAGACCTTGAGCACACGGGCAAGACGCTGGGTCTCATGCGCCTCGATCCCGTTGCGCTGCACCGTCACCACACCGTGAAAGATCTCGTCCAGCCGGGTCGAGGCATCGGCAGCGGCCGTGCGCGCGCGGCTGCCCATCTTGCGCACCAGCCGTTGCAGCAGCGCCGCAGGCAGGATCAGCAGCGGCACGCCGACCAGCGCGATCAGCGTCCATTTCCAGTCGATATAGAGCGCGGCACCGATCAGCGCGAGGATCGTCACGCTGTCGCGCACCCCGGCCAGCAGGATGCGGTCGAACAGCACCGAGAGTTCCTGCGTATCGCCGCGCACGCGCTCGATCAGATGGCCGGGCGGGTGGTCGTGGTGAAACCGCTGATCCAGCGTCAGCAGGTGGCCGGTCAGATGGGCCTGCAGGCCGGTGATGACCTTGTCGCCGACATAGGCCAGCACCGTCTTGAACACCCACGAGGCCAGGCCGCGCACCACGAAGGTCGCGCCGATGCCCCCGGCGACCCAAGGCACCATGTCGGCGTTGCGCGCGACCAGCACGTCGTCGAACATCGGTTGCAGCATCAGGCTCAGCAGCCCCGGCATCGCGCCGTCGAGCACCATCGCCACCAGGGCGACCAGCAACAACGGCCACCAGCGCCGGATGTGGTCGCGCCAGATCCAGACAGTGAGGGCGCGGTCTCGCGCGCGGAGGGGGGCGGGCTCGGTCATGCCGACCCATATAGCGGGGATTGGCGGCGGGGGGAACGGGGCGCGCAAGGCCGAGAAAGCCGGTGATTTTCGAAAATCCCCCTTGCCCCCAGCCCCCGCTCGGGCACAGTGGATGCAGACCACAGGACGCCGCCATGACCCTTGCCGATACCGCCTATTACGCCTTGCGCCGCGACATCATCACCGGGGCGCTGGCGCCGGGCCTGCCGCTGCGCATGGCGATGCTGTGCGAGCGCTATGGCATGGGCATGTCCCCGCTGCGCGAGGCGCTGAACCGCCTGCAGGCCGAGCGGCTGGTGGATGCCATTTCGCTCAAGGGGTTCCGGGTGGCGCCGCTGTCGCTGGCCGAACTGGCCGACACCACGCAGGCGCGCATCCTGATCGAGACCGAGGCCCTGCGGCTGTCGATCGCCAAGGGCGGCGATGCCTGGGAGACCGGGATCGTCGGCGCCCTGCACGCGCTGTCGCTGCAATCGCAGCGCGGCGAGGGGGCGGGCGAGGCATTGGAGCAGCGCCACCATGCCTTTCATCTGGCGCTGATCGCCGCCTGCGACTCGCGCTGGCTGCTGGGGTTCTTTGAAAAACTCTATGCCGAATCCGAACGCTACCGCACACAGAGTCTGACGGCACAGCGCGCCGCCCATGGCCGCGACATCGACGCCGAGCATCGCGCCATGGCCGAGGCGACGCTGGCCCGCGACAGCGACCGGGCGGTGGCCTTGCTGGCCGAACACTATCGCCGCACCGAGGATTTTGTCGTCGCGCATTTCCAGCCTGCGGCCTCCGCGCGGCGGGCGTGAGTCGGATTTTCGAAAATAACTGTTGCTGTCGATAAAAACCTGCGCCACTCTGGCGCATCAGCATGGGGAAAGGGTTGGCGATGGCCAAGGCACGCGAAAACCACCGCGAGGATGTCGCCGGACGGGCGAATGTCGAGGATACGCCGGAACTGCTGGCCTATTACGACCAACTCGAAACCTTCAACGCGGGCGCCCTGTGGACGGTCGCCAACAAGATCGAACCCTGGGAGCCGCAAAGCCAGTCGGTGCCGGTGGTCTGGCGCTACAAGGACCTGCGCGACCATGTGATCCGCTCGGTCGATCTGGTGACGCCGGAAAAGGCCGGGCGCCGGGTGATCTATCTCAACAATCCCGGCCGCACCGATGTGGCCGCCGCGGTCGGCTGGATCTATGCCGGCTTGCAGGTGATGAACCCCGGCGAGGTGGCCAGCGCGCACCGCCACTCGGCCAGCGCGATCCGCTTCATCATCGAGGGGCGCGGCGCCTATACCGTCGTCGATGGCCACAAGATGACGCTGGGCGCCAATGATTTCGTGCTGACACCAAACGGCACATGGCACGAACATGGCGTCGCCGCCGGGGGCACCACCTGCCTGTGGCAAGACGGGCTGGACATCCCCTTTGTCAACGCGATGGAGGCGAATTTCTACGAGGTCCACCCCGATCTGGGCCAAGCCGTCGGTTATCCCGTTGACGACATGACGAAAACCTGGGGCAATGCCGGGCTGACCCCCTCGGGCGGGGCCTGGAGCAAGGGCTATAGCCCGATGTTCAAATACGAATGGGCGCCCACCTACGAGGCGCTGGGCAAATATGGCTCGTGCACCGATGGCAGCCCGTTTGACGGCGTGATGATGGAATACGTCAACCCCGCCACCAACGGGCCGGTGATGCGCACGCTGGGCGCCAGCATGCAGATGCTGCGCCCCGGCGAACACACCAAGGCGCATCGCCACACCGGCAGCTATCTCTATCACGTCGCCAAGGGGCGCGGCCATTCGATCATCAACGGCAAGCGCTATGACTGGCAAGAGCGCGACATCTTCTGCGTGCCGTCCTGGGCCTGGCATGAGCACGTCAACGCCTTTGACCGCGACGACGCCTGTCTCTTCTGCCTGAACGACCTGCCGGTGATGCGGGCGCTGGGGCTTTACCGCGAGCAGGCTTTCGGCGAAAACGGCGGCTATCAGCCCCTGAAGTAAGGACATTCCATGAAACTGGTGACTTTTCGCGCCTCGGTCGAGGCAGGCGCGCGTCTGGGCGTGCTGGCGGGCGATCTGGTGGTCGATGTGGCCGCGCTGGGCGAGGCGCTGGGCGAAAATTTGCCCGACTCGATGCTGGGGCTGATCGACCTCGGCCGTCCGGGGCTGGAGACCCTGCGCGAATGCGTGGCCGACTGCGAGGGGCGCTTTCCGCCCGGCACCGCCACCGCGCTGGCCAATGTGCGCCTGCTGGCGCCGATCCCGCGACCACGCAAGAATGTCTTTGGCATCGGGCTGAACTATCTCGACCATATCGCGGAAAGTTCGTCGGCGCTCGATACCTCGGCTGATCTGCCGCGCCAGCCGGTGATCTTCTCGAAACCGCCGACCGCGATCATCGGCCCCGGCGAGGCGATCCCGCATGATGCCGAGATCACCCAGCAACTGGATTGGGAGGTCGAATTGGCGGCGATCATCGGCACCACCGCGCGCCGGGTCGCGCGGGTCGATGCGCTGGGCCATGTCTTTGGCTATTCGGTGATGATCGACGTCTCGGCGCGCGACAACCGCCGCGCCGGGCAGTGGATCGTCTCCAAGGGGATGGACGGTTTTGCCCCCTTCGGCCCCTGCATCGTCACCGCCGACGAAATCCCCGATCCGCAGGCGCTGGACCTGTGGCTGACGGTCAACGGCGTGGAAAAGCAGCGCTCGAACACCGCCAAGATGCTGTTCAAGGTCGATGAACTGGTGGCCGACCTCAGCCGTGTCATCACGCTCGAACCCGGCGACATCATCGCCACCGGCACGCCCGAGGGCGTCGGCGCGGGGCGCAAGCCGCAGGAATGGCTCTGGCCGGGGGATGTGGTGGTGGCCTGCGTCGAGGGCATCGGCATGATCCGCCACCCGGTTGTCAATGCGACGCCCGACTGATGCGCTTTGACCTCGACCAGATCGACACCGCCATCGCCTACAAACTGCTGGCGGCGACGGTGATCCCGCGCCCGATCGCCTGGGTGGTGACCAAGGGGGCCGACGGCGTCAACGCGGCGCCGTTCAGCTTTTTCAACGTCATGGGCTCGGCCCCGCCGACGGTGGCGTTGGGACTCTTGGCCGACCCTGAGCGCGGCTTCAAGGACACCGCGGCGAACATACTGGCCAGCGGGGAATTCGTCATCAATCTGGTGCCCGAGCGGCTGGTGCAGGCGATGAACCTGACCGCCGCCGATGCCCCGAAGGGGGTGGATGAACTGGCGCTGGCCGGGTTGGAAACCCTGCCCAGCCAGCACATCGCCCCGCCGCGCATCGCCGCCAGCCCGGTGGCGTTTGAATGCCGGATGCTGTCCTCGCTGGTGACCGGGCCGCATCAATGCGTGGTGATCGGCCGGGTGCTGGCGGTGCATATCGAGGACCGCTATCTCAAGGACGCCGCGCGCGGCCATGTGGACACCGACGCGCTCGATCTGGTCGCGCGGTCCTTCGGCAGCGGCTATCTGCGCACGCATGACGGGTTTTCCCTCGACCGCCCGACCTGGGCCGGTCTGACCCGCCAGGACCCCGCTGGGGTGTAGCAGCGCCCCCCTCTGTCAGGGAAAGGCCGCGGCGAGGGCGGGCAGATCGGGGTGACCGGGCGCGAATAGGCGAAGGTGGTCGAGGGTATTGGCGGCGATGGTGCGGGTAGTGGGGTGGCTGTCGCCCAACGCGGAGCGAAGGATGGCGAGGGAGTCGAGGTAAAGCTCCGTCGCCTCGGCGGCGCGGTTGGTGTTCTCCAGTAGTTGGGCGAGGTTGTTGAGCCAGATCGCTACCTCCGGGTGACGGGGCCCGAGAGTCTCGCGGGAAATCGCCAGCGCCTCTCGGTAGAGCGGTTCGGCTTCGGCGGTTCGGTTGGTGGCGCGCAGCAGCAGGGCGAGGTTGTTGAGCCGGATCGCCACATCCGGGTGGCGGGGACCGAGGGTCTCACGGCCAATCTCCAGCGCCTCGCGAAAGAGTGGTTCGGCCTCGGCGGCGCGGTTGGTGTTCGCCAGCAGCAGGGCGAGGTTGTTGAGCCGGATCGCCACATCCGGGTGGCGGGGATCGAGGGCCTCGCGGGAAATCTCCAGCGCCTCGCGGTAGAACGGTTCGGCCTCGACGGGGCGGTTGGTGGCGCGCAGCAGCTCGGCGAGGTTGTTGAGCCAGGTCGCCACATACGGGTGGCGGGGGCCGAGGGTCTCGCGACCGATCTCCAGCGCCTCGCGAAAGAGTGGTTCGGCCTCGGCGGGGCGGTTGGTGTCCGCCAGCAACAGGGCGAGGTTGTTGAACCGGATCGCCACATCCGGGTGGCGGGGGCCGAGGGTTTCGCGGCCAATCTCCAGCGCCTCGCGGTAGAGCGGTTCAGCCTCGGCGGGGCGGTTGGTGTCCGCCAGCAGCCCGGCGAGGTTGTTGAGAGTGTCTGCCACAACCGGGTGGCGGGGGCCGAGGGATTCGCGGGAAATCTCCAGCGCCTCGCGGTAGAGCGGTTCGGCTTCGGCGGGTCGGTTGGTGTTGGCCAGCAGCCCGGCGAGGTTGTTGAGAGTGGTCGCCACATCCGGGTGGCGGGGGCCGAGGGTCTCGCGCCTAATGTCCAGCGCCTCGCGGTAGAGCGGTTCGGCCTCGGCGTAGCGGGCGGTGGCGCGCAGGGTCAGGGCGTGTTGATTCAGCGCTGCGGCAAGCTGGAGACGGTCATCGCCCGCGCGGGCGAGGCGCAGCAGGTCCTAGCCATGCCGAAGGGCGGCAGGGTAATCGCCCATCCGCCAGGCGAATTCGTGGGCCTTCTTCAGGTGATCGAAGCTGGGGTTCAGCCGCGCGGCCTCGGCATAGTAGCGGGCGGCATCGGCCCAGCGGATTTCGCTCTCGGCGATCTGGCCGCGCAGAAAGGCGGCCTGCGCGGCGAGGGTGACGGAATCGGCGGTTTGCGCCTGCAGCTCAGCCAACAGTGCATCCGCCGCCGCGCGCTCGCCGTCATACAGCGCCGCTTGCGCGGCTTCGAGCTGTTCGCGCGGCAAGAGGGGGGCAAAGTCGTTCAGCCGCAGACGCAGGAGGCGCAACTCCTCGACCGTGCGGGCAAAGGACTCGGCCAGATTGTCGCGGTCGCTCTGGATGGCCTGCAATTGACGGGTCAGCAGCGCCAGTTCCTCGCCGTGCGCCTGCGCCATTTCGGCGCGCACCCGCGCCTCGCGGTCATCGAGCGCCTGACGGTGCATCTCTTCGGAATAGCCGTTGTTAATGACCGTCTGGTCGCCCTGCACCAGGGTTCCCGACCCGGTCTGCACGACGCTGTTGTCACCCGCAATGATCGAGGGCGCGCCGGTGAAAATCCCGGTCCAGGCGGCGGCGGCCCCCAGCCCAGTGACGCCCAGCATCGCGCCCGCGACACTCAAGGTCAGGCGCTGGTTCAGGCTGAGCTGGCGCCAACGGGCGGCAACGGGGCGTTTGGGCGCGGGCGGTCGGGACATGGTGACACTCGGAACGATTGCCCGCCAAACCTGCCGCAGGCCCTTGCGGTTGTCCACCCTCTCGACACCACCGCGATATGGCCCTAAGCGACGGGGAGATGTGTCGCGAGGTGTCATGCCCATTCCCCTTCTGCTGATCCTTTCGGCCGCCGGGTTCGGTGCGTCGCCCTTGCTTATCGCGTTGAATGTCGGGCATTTTCCGCCTTGGACGCTGGCGGCGCTCAGGGCGGCGCTGGGCTTGCCGCTGCTGGTGATCGCGGCGGGCGTGCTGGGCGGCGCGCGGCGGCCGGACGGGCATGACGCGCTGACCATCCTGATCGGTGGTGTGCTGGTGGTGGCGGTGCCCTTTGTCAGCATGGCGGCGGGGATGCAGCACATTCCGACCGGCATGGGCGGGATGCTCTATGCCACGATGCCGCTGTTCACGCTGGGGTTGGCGGCGCTGTTCCTGCGCGACGAACCGGCGACACTGGAACAAGGGCTGCGCATCGGCCTCGGGCTGGTCGGCGTGGCGCTGATCGCCGGGCCGGGGCTGGTGGCCGACGGGCTGGGGCAGGCGGGTCTGGGCACGGCGCTGACGCTGATCTCGCCGCTCAGCTATGCCGCCGGGAATGTCTGGTTCCGCAGGCGGCGGGCGATGCCGCCCCTTGTGCTGTCGGCGGGGATGTTCGCGGTGGGCGTGGTGACGGTCTGGCCGCTGGCGCTGCTGATCGACGGCACGCCGCAGGTGACGCCGACACCCGCTGTGCTGGCCCTGCTGGCGGCGCTGGTGGTGCTGGCGACGGTGGCGCCGAACCTTCTGAACTATGCGCTGGTGCGCAAGGCCGGGGCGAACAAGGCCGCCTTGGCGATGTTCCTGATGCCGGGGTTCAGCGTCGTCTTCGGCATGGTCTTTCTGGGCGAGCGTCTGCCGCTGCTGGCCTTTGCCGGGCTGGCGCTGGTGATCGCGGCCTCGGCAGCGCCGCTGCCCTACCTCAGAGGCAAGCCGCCCTCGCGCTGAAGGAACTCGACCACCGCCTGCACGCCGACCCCCTTGCGGACCTGCGCCATGACATAGGGGCGGGCGCCGCGCGCGGCCCGTGTATCGCTCTCCAGCAGGGCCAGATCGACGCCGACATGGGGCGCGAGGTCGGTCTTGTTGACCACCAGCAGGTCGGATTTCGTCACACCGGGCCCGCGTTTGCGCGGGATGTCCTGACCGGCGGCGGTGTCGATGACATAGAGGCTGAGGTCGGCCAGCTCCGGCGAAAAGGTCGCCGCCAGATTGTCGCCGCCGGATTCGATGAGGATCAGGTCCAGATCGGGGAAGGCCGCGTTCAGATCGGCGACCGCGGCGAGGTTGATGCTGGCATCCTCGCGGATCGCCGTATGCGGGCAGCCGCCGGTTTCCACGCCGCGAATCCGCTCGGCGGGCAGCACCTGCGCCCGCATCAGATACTCGGCATCCTCGCGCGTATAGATGTCGTTGGTGATGACCGCCATCGAGCAGCGATGCGCCAGCGCGCGGGCCAAAGCCTCGGTCAACGAGGTTTTCCCGGCGCCGACCGGGCCGCCGATGCCGACACGCAGGGGGCCGTTGGGGTTCATGTGCGAAAGATCCTGATGGTTTGGGTTTCGTGGGTCATGGCGGCGAGGTCGGCGGCCAGCGCGCAGCCGCCAAGGTCGTCAAGGCTGGCCGTCGCGGCGCGGCGGGCCAGCGCGGCGATCTGCGGTGCGAGGGCGGACAACACAGCCTGCCCCTCGGTCTGACCTAAAGGGACATGCCGCACCGCGACGGTGCAGAGATTGCCAACAAAGCCCTGCAAATAAAGGGAGATCACCGTTTCAGGCGGCAGGCCCAGCGACGCGGCGGCCTGACCGACAGCGATTGGCAGCGCGCGGGGCGGCAGGGTCTGGCCGCTGATCGCCGCCACCGTGCGGGCAAAGGCGGCGCCCTGATCCAGCGTCTCGGTCAACCGTTCGGCCGAAGGGGCCAGCGCCCGCGCCAAAGCGCCCAGCGCGTCGTGATCGGCGCCGGGGGCCAGCGCTTGCGCCAGCAACACCGCATCCTGCCAGCCCGCGCCATGCTCCAGCGCGCCGCAAAGCCAGTCGCGCAAAGATGAAGAGTCGCGCACAACCCCCTGCGCAATCACGGTTTCCAGCCCATGCGAGCAGGCAAAGGCCCCGGTCGGAAACGCCGGGGACAGCCATTGCACAAGGGTCAGCAGCGCCGTCATGGATGCAGGTGGAACGGGGTGTCGGGGCCGTGCGAATGCCCCATCGTGCGCGCGGTGCCATAGGCGCCACCCTCAGGCGCAAAGGGCCGCTGGCTGCGCAGGATCACTGCGCCCAGACCGCGCAGCATCGCCTCCAGCACCGGGTCCTCGCGGATCACCAGATAATGCGGCGTGATCTGGCAGGGCGTGTGGCGGTTGCCGATGTGCCACGCCAGCCGCGGCAGATCGCCGGTCACCACCAGCACCGGTTCTTCCGCGGCGACAATTTCGATGGCGCGACCGTCGGCTAGTTCGAACCCCCACCAGGCGTCGAGGTTGGTGACGCTGGGCAGATCGACCAGAAAGCCCTCGCCGGCCTCGGTCACCAGCCGTTTGCGGCGCATCAGCCGGTCGTCATAGGTCATCACCACGCGGCCATGCGGCGGGGCTGGTTGCGCCAGCAGACGGGTGGCGGCGGGCAGGTCAGACATTCCGGGTCCTCGTCAATGGGAAATTAACCCTTGATCGGCCAGACTGCGCGACAGTCAGGAACAACCGAAAGGGACGCCACCGATGAACCCCGCCGATGAATTGGCGAGTGTGCGTGTGCAAATCGCGCGGCTGAAGGCGCGCGAACGGGCGCTGCGCGAGGCGTTGATCGCCGATGACCAGGGCCGTATCGGCCGCTGGACCCGCGCCGAGGTGGTCGAACGCGCGGTGCGGCTGTTCGATCACCGGCTGCTGCCCGAACCGATCCGCGAGGACCCGATGTTCTGGCGCGAGCGTCGGATGATCGAGGTTCTGTGCCACGACCTTGTCGAGCAGACGCTGCCCCGCCCGCATGGTGTGGCCCCCGGCGTCGCGCAGGCCGCCGGGATGCCGATGCAATAGCGCCGCGTCTACAGGCAGAAACGGTCGCGGAACACATGCGCGACGATCTGGTCGCGTCTGATGCCCAGTGCTGCCAGTTGGGCGTCGGACATCAGGCTCAGCCGTTCGATCTGATCGCGGCGCGAGCGGGCCTCGACCATCGCGTTGACGCCCTGACCCAGCGCGGCAAAAAAGCGGTCGATCTGCTGACGCAGGCGCGGACTGAAGTCGGTGGTGGTGATGAAAGCCATGGGAACCCTCGTAAAGCCGATGAGTCCTCCCCTGTCGATCAGAATAGGGCATGGGCGCTGACATAACCACTGCGCTTTGCGCAGGGACGCCTTGCGCCAATGACATGGCGCCGGGGCCTTGCGGCGGGGTCGGGCGGGGGGCTGGCATCGCTCAGAACAGGAAATAGCGCTGCGCGAGGGGCAGGTCCTCGGCGGGTTCGCAGGTCAACAGCACGCCGTCGGCGCGGACCTCATAGGTCTCGGGGTCGACCTCGATCTGCGGCGTGGCGTCGTTCAACTTCATGTCGGCCTTGGTGACACCCCGGCATCCGCGCACCGCCACCAGATCCTTGCGCAGCCCCAACGCCGCGCCAATGCCTGCGTCCAGCGCCGCCTGACTGACAAAGGTGACGGTGCTGCGTTCCACCGCCCGGCCCATCGCACCGAACATCGGGCGCGAATAGACCGGCTGCGGCGTCGGGATCGAGGCATTCGGATCGCCCATCTGCGCCAGCGCAATCATGCCGCCGATCAGCACCATCTCGGGCTTGGCGCCGAAAAACGCCGGATGCCACAGCACCAGATCGGCGCGCTTGCCGACCTCGATGCTGCCGATCTCATCGGCCATGCCATGCACGATGGCCGGGTTGATGGTGTATTTCGCCACATAGCGCCGGGCGCGCAGGTTGTCGTTGTCGCCGCTCTCGCCCGCCAGTGCCCCTCGCTGCAGCTTCATCTTGTGCGCGGTCTGCCAGGTGCGGGTGATGACCTCGCCCACCCGGCCCATCGCCTGGCTGTCGCTGGACAGGATCGAGAACGCCCCCATGTCGTGCAGGATGTCCTCGGCGGCGATGGTCTCGCGCCGGATGCGCGACTCGGCAAAGGCGACGTCCTCGGGCACCCGGCGCGACAGGTGATGGCAGACCATCAGCATGTCGAGGTGCTCTTCGATCGTGTTGACGGTATAGGGCATCGTCGGGTTGGTCGACGACGGGATCACGTTTTGCGACGACACCACCTTGATGATGTCGGGCGCATGGCCGCCCCCGGCGCCTTCGGTATGAAAGGCGTGGATCGTGCGGCCCTTGATCGCGGCGAGGGTGTTTTCGACAAAGCCGGATTCGTTGAGCGTGTCGGTGTGGATCATCACCTGCACATCCATCTGGTCGGCCACCGTTAGGCAGCAGTCGATGGCGGCGGGGGTGGTGCCCCAATCCTCGTGCAATTTCAACGCACAGGCGCCCGCGGCGACCATTTCGACCAGGGCCTCGGGGCGGCTGGCATTGCCCTTGCCGGACAGGCCGATGTTCATCGGCAACCCGTCCACCGCCTGCAACATGCGCCCGATGTGCCACGGGCCGGGCGTGCAGGTGGTGGCCAGCGTGCCATGCGCGGGGCCGGTGCCGCCGCCCAGCATGCAGGTGATGCCCGAATGCAGCGCGTCGTCGACCTGCTGCGGGCAGATGAAATGGATATGCGCGTCAAAGCCACCCGCCGTCAGGATCTTGCCCTCGCCGGCGATGATCTCGGTCCCCGGACCGATGGGCAGGGTGACGCCAGGCTGGGTGTCGGGGTTCCCCGCCTTGCCAATCCCGGCGATGCGCCCGCCGCGCAACCCGACGTCGGCCTTGTAGATGCCGGTATGATCGAGGATCAGCGCGTTGGTGATGACGGTGTCCATCGACCCTTCGGCGCGGGTCATCTGGCCCTGGCCCATCCCGTCGCGGATCACCTTGCCGCCGCCGAATTTCACCTCGGCGCCATAGATCGTCAGGTCGCGCTCGACCTCGATCAACAGGGCGGTGTCGCCCAGACGCACGCGGTCGCCGGTCGTCGGGCCGAACATCTCGGCATACTGGGCGCGGGGGAGGGCATAGGGCATGAGGGCCTCACGAGAGCGTTGGTTGTGGCGTGGGTCCGGGTGTGGCAGGCCGGTTCGGCAAGGCTGGAGGTGCCACGATGACGACGCTGTTCATGCTGATCGGGCCGGGGGCCTTTGTGCTGACACCCTTTGCCCCGGTGGTCATGCTGGTGATCGGCCTCTGAGCCGGTCGCATCACAAACCGCCCATCACGGCGCCGTTGAAACCGAAAACCCGCCGCGCGCCCTCCAGCGGGATCAGTCGCACCTCGCGCGTCTGACCGGGTTCAAAGCGCACCGCGGTGCCCGAAGGGATGTCGAGCCGCTGGCCCCGCGCCGCCGCGCGGTCAAACTCCAGCCCCGGATTGACCTCGGCAAAGTGATAATGCGAGCCGACCTGCACCGGCCGGTCGCCGGTATTGGCGACCACCATCACGGTGACCGGCGCCCCGGCATTCAGCACGATCTCGCCGGGGGCGGTGAGGATTTCGCCGGGGATCATCGGCGGGCCCACAGCCGATAGCCGATGACAGCCAGACCCACGATGCCCGCCAGCGCCAGCAGGTGGTCGGTTTCGGTCAGGGCGTGCAGCCAGTCCGTCTGCCGGTGATCTCCTTGATGGGCAAGGGCGGCACCGGGCAGCAGCAGGGTCAAGGCAAGGGGCAGGGCGCGCATTGGAACCTCTCAGCGGATCGGGTGGTGGACGGTCACCAGCTTGGTGCCATCGGGAA
>CALESR010000308.1 GCA_937907485.1 uncultured Paracoccaceae bacterium
AGCTGATATGGAGCCACGTATGCGGCTCGCGCCACTACGATGCCGCGCTCAACCAGCGATTCACCGGCGCAAGACAGTAAGGCCTGCTCCGGATGGCAAAGGTGGACCGAGAGGGGACACGGGACACGCCCCGCTGGCATGCCATTGAAATATATAAATATTTCATAAAAGTGGTGCCCGGGGGCGGAATTGAACCACCGACACGAGGATTTTCAATCCACTGCTCTACCCCTGAGCTACCCGGGCACGGGTGAAAGCATTGCTTTCGGGTGCCGGTGTCTTAGGGGAGCGCGTCGGCGCTGTCCAGAGGGAATTTTACGCCTCGTCGCTGTCGGCTTTGCGCCGGGATCGCTGGGCTGGCGGGAGGGCTCCAAGGCCGGTTCGACACCGGCTTGTGCAACCATTGGCGCGCCAGTTCCCCGACGGCTTTGCCGTTTGGTCTCTGCTGGAGGCGGCGGCCCTAAGGCGCGCCATCTTGCCGCTGCCCGGCGAAGGTGAAACACTGCACAGGTTCACGAAAAAAACCCTGACCCCAACGGACCCTGACCCATGCGCCCGCTTCGCGGCATCATCTATAAACTGATCTCGGTGGTCGTGTTCGTGGTCATGTCCTCGCTGATCAAGTCGATTTCCGACACCATTCCGCCCGGTGAAGCAGTGTTCTTCCGCTCGACCTTTGCGGTGCCGGTGATTCTGGTCTGGCTGGCCCTGCGCGGCGAGTTGCGCACCGGGCTGAAGGCAACCAAACCCTTTGGCCATTTCTGGCGCGGGCTGCTCGGGGTCACGGCGATGGGCTTTGGTTTTGCCTCGCTGGCCTATCTGCCGCTGCCCGAGGTCACCGCCATCGGTTTTGCTGCGCCCCTGCTGGTGGTGATCTTCGCCGCCATTTTTCTGGGCGAGGAAGTGCGGCTGTTCCGGTTCTCGGCGGTTCTGGTCGGGCTGGTCGGGGTGATGATCGTGCTGTCGCCGCGCCTGACGCTGCGGGGTGATGCGGATACGGCGATGGCGCTGGGGGCGATGCTGGCGCTGACCGGCGCCGTCAGCGCGGCCCTGGCGCAGGTGACGGTCCGACGCCTGATCGCTACCGAGCAGACCTCGGCCATCGTCTTCTGGTTCTCGGTCACCGCGGCGACGCTGTCGCTGGTGACGCTGCCCTTTGGCTGGGTATTGCCCTCGCCCAGTCAAGCGGCCTTGCTGGTGACGACCGGCATTCTGGGCGGTATCGGGCAGATTTTCTTGACCTCGAGCTATCGCGAGGCCGATGCCTCGGTCGTGGCGCCCTTTGACTACGCGGCGATCCTGCTGGCGCTGGGCATCGGCTATTGGGTCTTTGGCGAGGTGCCGACCCTGACCATGCTGACCGGCGCCAGCATCGTCGTCGCCGCCGGAATCCTGATCATCTGGCGCGAACGGCAACTGGGTCTGGAGCGGGCGAAGCAAAGAAAGGCGATGACGCCGGGGGGGTGAAGTCGGCGCCCTTGGCCGACCTCGCAAGATGAACGTCGAGGCAAGAAGCCGAGGGCGCCTATCGCCCCCTGAACAAGGTCCCCAGCACCCCCCGGACGATCGCGCTGCCCGCCCGGGTGCCGATCGAGCGGGCCATCGATTTGGTGAAGGCCTCGACCGCCGAATCGCTACGGGACGTCGTCGAGCGGCTGCGGGGTGTCGTGCTGCGCGAGCGGGGGCGTGGGGTTTCCTCCTCGGTCCGGCCGCGGAAATCGCCCGGCGGCTGATAGCGACGCGCGCGGGAGAAGCGTTGGTCCTCGTCCTCGCCGCGGCCCTCGACCCGTTCGGCCTCGCGCGCGGCCTGTTGTTCGCGGCGGGCCAGCATTTCATGCGCCGAATCGCGGTCGATGGTGCGGTCATAGCGCCCGGCCACCGGCGAGCGCGCCACCACCTGCGCCCGGGTGGCTGCGTCCACCGGACCCATCGCGCTGGCGGGCGGGCGCACCAGCGTGCGCTCGACAATGCCCGGCACGCCCTTCAGTTCCAGAAATGAGGTCACCGCTTCGCCGACGCCGACCTCGCGGATCGCCACCTCGGTGTCAAAACGCGGGTTGGGGCGATAGGTCTGCGCGGCCTTCTTCAGCGCCTGTTGGTCGCGCGCGGTAAAGGCGCGCAGGGCGTGCTGCACCCGGTTGCCCAGTTGCGACAGGATGGTTTCCGGAACGTCATCGGGGTTCTGGGTGATGAAGTAGATCCCCACCCCCTTGGACCGGATCAACCGCGCCACCTGCTCGACCTTTTCGATCAGCGCGCGCGGGGCGCCGTTGAACAGAAGGTGCGCCTCGTCAAAGAAGAACACCAGCTTGGGCTTGTCCAGATCGCCGACCTCGGGCAGTTCTTCGAACAATTCCGACAACAGCCAGAGCATGAAGGTCGCATAAAGCCGCGGCGTGGTCATAAGGCGTTCGGCATGCAGGATGTTGACCTGCCCCTGCCCGCCCGGCGTCAGCATCAGGTCGCGGATATCCAGCGCCGGTTCGCCAAAGAAACTGGCCGCGCCCTGGTTTTCCAGCACCAGCAAGCGGCGCTGGATGGCGCCCACGCTGGCGGTGGTGACATTGCCATATTTGGCCGACATCTCGCGCTGGTTTTCCACCAGATATTGCAGGACCGACCGCAGGTCCGGCAGATCGAGGATCGGCCAGCCTTCTTCATCCGCCAGCCGGAAGGCGACGTTGATGACGCCCTCCTGCGCCTCGGTCAGTTCCATGATCCGGCTCAGCAACAGGGGGCCCATCTCGGCGATGGTGGTGCGCACCGGATGGCCGTGCTGGCCGAACAGGTCCCAAAAGGTCACCGGCATCGCGGCATAGCCGATGTCCGACAGTCCGATCTGCTCGGCCCGCCGCGCAAAGGCGTCGCGCGGCACGCCGGCCACAGCCATGCCCCCCACATCGCCCTTGATATCGGTCAGGAACACCGGCACCCCGGCGCGGCTGAACTCTTCGGCCATCACCTGCATGGTGATCGTCTTGCCGGTGCCGGTGGCGCCTGCGATCAACCCGTGCCGGTTGCCATACTTCAACAGCAGATGCTGCGCCGTGCGATACTCCGGCCCGCCGCCGCCAATGAAGATGCTGTCCTGTGCCATGCCTGCCTCCACACGGGCGCGCGCAAACACCGCGCCCTTATCCTATTGCCTCAAAAACTCATCTGACGACGGCTCCGCCGCGCCGCGCTCACACTGCCGCGAAATCCGCCGCCGCGTAACCCTGAAGATAGAGCAGCGCGCTCAGATCGCCGTGGTTGATGCGCAGATCACACTGTGCGGCAACCGAGGGTTTGGCATGCAGTGCCACGCCCGCGCCCGCCAGATGCAGCATCCCCAGATCGTTGGCGCCGTCACCCACTGCGATCACCTCGGCCGGCCTGATGCCCAGCCGCGCGGTGATCTGCTGCAGCGCGTCCACCTTGGCCTGTTTGCCCAGAATCGGTCGGGCGACCTCTCCTGTCAGGGTGCCACCCTCGGCCAAGAGGGTATTCGCCCGGTGCTCATCAAAGCCCAGCGTGGCTGAGATGCGCGCGGTAAAGGCGGTGAAGCCGCCAGAGACCAGCGCCGCGTGCCCGCCATGCGCCTTCATCGTGGCAATCAGTTGCCTGCCGCCCGGCATCAGGGTGATGCGTTGATCCAGCACGCGGTCGATGACCGATTCGGGCAGTCCCCTCAACAAGCCCACGCGTTCGATCAGCGCGGCTTCGAACTCCAACTCGCCATTCATCGCCCGCGCGGTGATCGCCGCGACATGGGCGCCGACCCCGGCCATATCGGCCAATTCGTCGATGCACTCCTGCTGGATCATCGTGCTGTCCATATCGGCCAGCAGCATCGCCTTGCGTCGCCCCATTGCCGGCTGGAAACACAAATCGATGCCCAGCGCCTGCAGATCGGCCCACAGATCCCAGCGGTGCGCGGGCAGCGCGGCGAGGTCGAACTCGGCCGCCACGCCGGGGTTCAGCCAGCGCGCCGCTCCACCGCCGCAGGCGTTGCGCAGGCTTTCCACCAGCGCGCCCTCCAGCACCGGAGTTGCGGGATTGGTCAGCAGGGTGGCGACGAACATGGAAAACCTCAGGATGGCGCGCGCCGGCGGGTTAAGCACGAATGCCGGATTTAATCCAGAGCGGCCGCGTCCCCGGCCAGCAAGGCGCGGTGGCGGGCCAGCGCCTCGGCCAGAAAGGTCACGCAGACGCGCACCCGCTGCGAGGTGCGGGTGTCGGGGTGCGAGAGGATCCAGCCGGGCCTGTCGCGCATCACGCCCACCCCCGGAACGCGCCGCAGGTCGCCGTCGCGGTCGCCCACGAAGCAGGGGACATAGACCATCCCCATGCCGGCCCGTGCGGCGGCGGTCTGGTCCAGCGGATCGGGGATCAACGGCCCGGTCGGGCAATCGGGCAGCGGGGTATCGCGAAACCAAGCCGACGCCCGATCCGCATGCGACCAGATGATCCAGGCGGCATCGGCGCCCGGCCCGTGAAAGCGGTGGCTGGCGATATAGGCGGGGGTTGCATAGACCGAATAGGCCACCTCGGGCAGGCGGCGACCGACCAGATGCGCATCGGGATTTTGCTGGAACCGGATGGCGACATCGGCGTGCTGGCGGTCCAGATCGGTGAAGCCATACCCGGAGGCAACCTCGAGGTCGATGGCCGGATAATGCGCCGTGAACTCGGCCAGGATCGACATCATGAGGTGCTGGGCCACGATTGGCGGCATGGTCACCCGCAATCGCCCTGCAAGACGGGCGTCACGACCCAACAGATCGGCCTGCATTCTCAGCACGTCGCTTTCGATGCGCTCGGCATAGGCGATCAGGTCCTGCGCGGTTTCGGTTGCCGCGAATCCTTCGGCGTGGCGCAGGAACAGCCGCGCGCCCAGCGCCTGTTCCAGCGCCTGCAACCGGCGCGACACTGTGGAATGGCTGACCCCCAGATTGTCGGCCGCTGCCCGGATCGACGGACTGCGGTGCACCGCCAGAAAGATTTTCAGATCGTCCCAGTCCATGACGCCCCCAGACCTGCCGGTATCGCACAATCGTGGCCGCTCACTTGGTCCATTCTTGCACCATCAATGCGCATTATCCGCAATTGTCTGCGCAATAATGAACCATCATGGTTGAGGCATCAAGCCCCGGGAGAGCATCATGGCTGACTTTGAACTCGACATCCTCATCAACGCCCCGCTGGAAACGGTGTGGCAAAGCTGGGACCGCTTTGGCGATATCGCCAAATTCAGCAAGGGACTGCGAGCCTCGGCCCTGCTTGCGGGCAGCCCGGCCACGGGTCAGGGTGCCAAGCGGCGCTGCGACATGAAGAATGGCAAAAGCTATCTTCTGGAAGAGATCCGCGCCTATACGCCGATGGAGCGGATGGACATCGCCGTGTTCGAAAGCAACCTGCCGGTCAAGACGGCGCTGCTGCAACTGCGATTCTCGGCGCGGACCGCGTCGACGACGCGGATCACGGCGGCAATGACGTTCACCCTGAAATACGGGCTGCTGGGCCGGCTGATGAAAATCCCGGCGCGCAAGGAATTCCGCGGCGATATCACCCGGCTACTGGCTGCCAACAAGGCCTATACCGAGGCTGCATGAGCCGCCGCGCAGGGCGGATCGCCGATCCGCCCCACCCCCTTTGGTTTCCCATCGTGAACACGGTGGCCAAAAATCGCCC
>CALESR010000309.1 GCA_937907485.1 uncultured Paracoccaceae bacterium
CTTGTTTGGCGTCCGCTTTACGCCCAATCTGTTCGGATTGCGTCAGGGAGGACGCAAGGCTCAAGGGAGGATCCACATGAAAACCATCATCGCCGCCGCATTTCTGGCGCTGGCACCACTTGCTGCTTTGGCTGACGCGACCCGCGTCGCGATCCATGTCGACGAAAATGACCCGGCCCGCATGAATCTGGTCCTGAACAACGCCAACAATATCGTGGCCCATTACCAAGGGCAGGGCCAGGAGGTCGAAGTGCAGATCGTCGCCTATGGTCCCGGCCTGCACATGCTGCGTGCCGACACTTCGCCGGTCGCTGACCGCATCAGCCAGATGGCGCTGGAGCATACGAATGTCTCGTTCCAGGCCTGCAACAATACGCTTCAAGCCATGCAGCGTCAGGCTGGAGCAGAGATCGCGCTGCTGAGCGAGGCGCATGTCGTGCCCTCGGGTGCGGTGCATCTGATCGAGTTGCAGGGGCAGGGCTGGGCCTATCTGCGGCCCTGAAGTGCTTTGCACGGCAACGCGCCTGCGCTAGGCATGGGCCACCACAGGAGGATGGCCCATGTTCACAGCCCTGGTAACCGACAAAGACGACTCTGGATCCATTCGCGCCACGGTGCAGCAGCTTGACGAGTCTCGCTTGCCGGCGGGGAATGTCACTTTGGCCGTCGAATACTCGACGCTGAACTACAAGGACGGGCTGTGCCTGACCTCGGGCGGCGGGCTGGTGCGCAACTGGCCGCATGTGCCCGGGATCGACATGGCGGGCCGGGTCGAGACCTCGGATGACCCGCGCTATGCTCCCGGCGACGCCGTGATCCTGACCGGCTGGCGGGTGGGCGAGGTGCATTGGGGCGGCTATGCAACACGGGCGCGCGTCAATGCCGACTGGCTGGTGCCGCTGCCTGAAGGTTTGAGCACACGGCAGGCGATGGCGATCGGCACCGCCGGGTTCACGGCGATGCTGGCGGTGATGGCACTGGAGGATCACGGCCTTGCCCCCGGCGACGGCGAGGTGCTGGTGACCGGCGCAGCGGGCGGTGTCGGCTCGGTCGCGGTGGCACTGCTGGCCCGGTTGGGCCATTCCGTCGCCGCCGTCACCGGACGACCCGAGACCGCCGACTATCTGACGGCGCTGGGCGCCCGGCGGATCATCCCGCGCGGCGATCTCGCCGAGACGATCAAGCGCCCGCTGGAAGGCGAAACCTGGGCAGGTTGTATCGATGCGGTGGGCGGGGCGATGTTGGCGCGCGTGCTGGGGCAGATGCGCTATGGCGCTTCGGTCGCGGCTGTCGGTCTGGCGGGCGGCGCAGCCTTGCCGGCGACCGTCGTTCCCTTTTTGCTGCGCGGGGTGAACCTGCTGGGGATCGATTCGGTGATGCGTTCGTATAATGACCGCATTCGCGCGTGGAACCGACTGGCGCAGGATCTGCCGCTGGACCAGCTGGAGCAGATGATCCGCCCCGCAACACTAGCCGAGTTGCCCGCGCTGGGCGCCGCCATCCTGAAGGGTCAGGTGCAGGGCCGTGTGGTGGTCGATCTGCAGGCATGACCGGGCGCCGTGACGCCCGGTCTCTAAGGTCTCAGGGCGTGGGCCAGGCGAACTCGGGCGTGTCCGGGCGCTGGTGCATGGTGAACCCCAGGAACAGGGGAATCGTCTCGGCCACGGCATAGGCCATGCCGCTGGCGGCGGTCGGGCGACCGCTGATCGGCGTCCAGGCCTGACCTTCGAGAGTGACCGACAAGTTGTCGCCACCAACCTGAGTCATGTCACCGGCAAAGCCGCAGGCTGGGTTCAGCGCGAGAATCCCGCTCACTGCAGATGCCACCATCGTCGGCGGCTCGGAGACGAAATCCACCTGAATGCAACTGCCGTTATATCGCCCGCGCGTGCCGTAGAAATTCAACTCACAAGTCATGTTGGGCGCGGGAACGTGAATGAACCACGTATCGCGAAATCCGCTACGGGTGCAGGTTGTATCGGCAAGCCCGATCGTCGGGATGGTGATCGCCGCCGCACAAATAACCGCCTTGAACAAATGTGTCATGGTTGTCCTCTTCTTCGCTGTCGATCTCACACACTCAACGCGGCTCAGCCTGCGCTGCGTGTTATCAATTCGTCAACGATTTTCAGAAAATCGCCATGACACATGTCAAAGACTCTGGCGGACCCCGGCGGCATCGGCAATTTTTTGCGCACAAGTCAACTCGCCTTCAGGACGCCCCGCTCAATCTGGTCGCGCTCGATGGATTCAAACAGCGCGCGGAAATTGCCCTCGCCAAATCCATCATCGCCCTTGCGCTGGATGAATTCGAAAAAGATCGGCCCGATCACGGTTTTCGAGAAAATCTGCAGCAGGATGCGAGTTTCGCCGCCATCCACAACCCCTTCGCCGTCGATCAGAATACCGTGCCTTTGCATGTGCTCCAGTGGTTCTTCGTGACCGACAACACGCTCGCGGCTGAGGTCGTAATAGGCGCGCGGCGGGGCGGGCATGAATTTGACGCCCCGCGCGGCGATTTCATCGGTCCCAGTGTAAATGTCATCGGTTCCGACCGCAATATGCTGAATTCCCTCGCCCTTATAGCGCTTGAGGTATTCGACGATCTGCCCGCTCTCGCCGCGATCTTCATTGATCGGAATGCGGATACGGCCACAGGGGCTGGTCAGGGCGCGGCTGAACAGGCCGGAATGTTTGCCTTCGATATCAAAGAACCGGATCTGCCGGAAATTGAAGATCTCGCCGTAAAACCGGAACCAGGTGTCCATGTTCCCTTTGTGGACATTGTGGGTCAGATGGTCGAGATAATAGAAACCGACGCCTTTCGGCTTTGGCGCCGCGACAAAGTCGAATTCGGCGTCGTAAGGGCCGTGCGCATCCCCGCCATAGGCCTCGATAAAATAGATCAGGCTGCCGCCGATGCCGACAATCGCCGGCAGATCCATCATGCGATCCGCATCACCATAGGGCGTGGCGCCTGCAGCGACGGCATGCGCAAAAGCGCGCGCAGCATCCACCACCCGCCAACCCATCGACGGCGCGCAGGGTCCGTGCTCGTCGACAAAACGGCGGGCGTGGCTGCCGGGTTCATCGTTGAGCACATAGGTGATGTCGCCTTGCTGCCAGAGCTCGACCGCCTTTGTCCGGTGCTGGGCGACCTTCTCGAACCCCATCCGGGCAAAGATCTCGCGCAGTTTTTCCGGTTCGGGGTGGGCGAATTCGACGAACTCGAACCCGTCGGTTCCGGCGGGGTTCTCGGCGCTGATGCTGGCGCGCGGGGCGGAATGCGGAAACGGGCCCATGATTGCTCCTGTGATGTGCTTGAGATGCATCTTAGGATCAAGGTCTTGCGCGATGTGCGCGAAATGGGGCAGGATTTGCAGCATTGGTGCGCATTTATGGCATAGTTTTACAAATCGGTGCGAGGATACTCCATGATCGACCAGACTGACGCGCGAATTCTCGCGCTGATCCAGAAGAATGCCATGCTGACGGCGCAGGAGTTGGGCGAGCGCATCAACCTGTCGCCCAGTCAGGCGGCCCGTCGCCGCGCCCGGTTGGAGGCAGACGGCTTTGTCACCGCCTATTACGCGCGGCTTGATCCGGCGCGGGTGGGGCTGAACGTGCAGGCCTTTGTTCAGGTGCAGATGGCAACCCATACGCCGGACCGCGCCAAGGGGTTCGAGCGGCTGCTGGAAACCCTGCCCGAAGTGGTCAGCGTCTGGACGCTGACGGGCGAGGCGGATTATCTGCTGCGGGTCTGGTGCGCCGATCTGGCGGCGCTGAACGTGCTGATCCACGAACGCCTGCTGCCCCATGCGGCAGTGGCAAGGGTGCAAAGCCAGATCGTGATGAACCAGTTGAAGACCTTTGTCGGTCTGCCGCTGTAAACGGCCGGGCAGAGGCGGTCAGTCAGGGTCTGGCGCGAGTTCGGCTTCGAGGAAACGCTCGAAGGCTTCAAGGTTGACCGGCTCGAACTGGCCGAAGGCCTGCATCCAGACCGAGGCGGCGCGCATGGCGTCAGGTTCCAGCTTGCACCATTTGACGCGACCGTTGCGTTCCTGGCTGATGAGCCCGGCCTCGGCCAGCACGATGAGGTGTTTGGAAATCCCGGCCAGCGACATGGCAAAGGGTTGAGCGACATCGGTGACGGCCATGTCATCTTCGAGCAGCATGGCGAGGATCGCCCGCCGCGTCGGATCGGCGAGGGCCATGAAGATCGCATCGAGATGGGCGTCGGGTGCGGCGGTCATGTCGGCACTCTGCCGGGTTGGCGGTCGACAATCAACCGTCCGGTTGAATTTGGTGTGGGTGCAATGATAGCGCCGGACAGGTGAAAATTCGGGTGGGACACTGAATTTTATGATTACATTACAACAACTTCCGCCAATTCATTCTCGCTTGACTCTGTTAATGGTGGCTCTTAGGTTGCGCCCGACTGTCCCGAGGGGTTCAGCTGTGTCGGAACCGAACGATCTGGAGCGTCTTCGCGCGCTCGACGAACGGCTCGCCAAGCTGAAGAAGACGCAGGCGCCGCAGACCAACGGGGTAGCCGAGGGTCATCGCATGGCGCAGCACGCCTGGCGGATGGTGACGGAATTGGTGGCCGGTCTCTTGATCGGTTTCGGCATCGGATACGGGCTCGATGTGCTGTTTGGCACGCTGCCGTTGTTTCTGGTGATCTTCATTTTGCTGGGCCTGGCGGCCGGAGTTCGCGTCATGATGCGCACCGCCGCCGAGATCCAGCGCCAGAGCGAGAATGAGGCGGCAGGCGCCGCCCGGAACGAAGGGGACTGAACGTGGCGGACGAAGCGCACAGCGGCGAAGGCCTGACCTTTCACCCGATGGACCAGTTCATCGTGCGCCCGCTGTTTGGCGACGGCGAGGTGGGGGTTTTCACCATCACCAACGCGACGCTCTGGATGGCGATCAGCGTTCTGGCGATTGCTCTGTTGTTCGTGATGGGCACCCGTGGCCGGGCGATCATCCCCAGCCGAGTGCAGTCGATCGCCGAACTGGCTTATGGTTTCATTCACAAGATGGTCGAGGATGTCGCCGGCAAGGACGCTCTCAAGTTCTTCCCCTATATCTTCACGGTCTTTCTGTTCATCCTGGCGTCGAACTTCCTCGGGCTGCTGCCGAAGGCCTTCACTCCCACCTCGCATATCGCTGTCACGGCGATTCTGGCGATGGCGGTGTTCCTGACGGTGACCATCGTCGGTTTCGCCAAGCACGGCCTGCATTTCCTCGGGCTGTTCTGGGTGTCCTCGGCGCCGCTGGCGCTGCGCCCTGTGCTGGCGCTGATTGAGGTCATCAGCTACTTCGTTCGGCCGGTCAGCCACTCGATCCGTCTTGCCGGCAACATGATGGCCGGTCACGCGGTGATCAAGGTGTTCGCCGCCTTTGCGCCCTTGGTGCTGATCTCGGGCATCGGCATTGCGGTGACGCCGCTGTCGATCGTCGCCATCACCGCGATGTATGGGCTCGAAATCCTCGTGGCCTTCATCCAGGCCTATGTCTTTACCATCCTGACCTGCGTCTACCTGAAGGATGCGCTGCATCCGGGCCACTGAGGTCAGGGTTCCCCCTTTCTGCCAATTCCAAACAAGGAGCTACTGCTATGACTGGCGATATCGTTCAAATGGGTGCTTACATCGGCGCTGGCCTGGCCTGCATGGGCATGGGCGGGGCTGCGGTCGGTGTGG
>CALESR010000310.1 GCA_937907485.1 uncultured Paracoccaceae bacterium
GGCCCACATCCGATACAGCAGGGTTTGCGCCTCGGCGGTGCTGGCGCCCAAGGCATCGGCCATCTCACGCATCGTGACGACGGTTTCGCCTTCGCCGCCTTCGAGCGATTCCAGCGTATCGTCAAGCGCGCCGAACTGGGTGGCGATCTCGGACATGGTGGTGCGCAGGGCCTCCATCGCCGAGAACCGGTTGACGTTTTCCAGCGCGCTCAGGAACTCGCGCGCGGCCCCGGTGGCGGCGCCGTAACGCTCGGCAAGGTCGGCAGTCGGCAACAGGGCGTCGCGCGCGGCACTGCGATAATCGTCGACGGCGGATTTCAAATCATCCAGCCGATCGTCCAGCGTCTTGGTTTCCTCGCCGGTGTCGCGCATCATCGCGATCAACGGCACGCCGATTGCGATCAGCACACCCAGCACCCCGCCCAGGGCGGCGAACTTTGACCCCATCGGCACGATCGAGCCCAAAAGCTGCGGCGCCTGCTGGGCAAAGGCGCGCGAGACGTCGGTGCCCATCGCGACCTGAACGGCAAAGTCCTGCACCTGATAGCTGGCCTGCTGAATGCCCGGCGCAGCCCGACCGAGGGCCGAGGACAATCCGCGCGCCGCGGCGCCCTGCGCGGCCATCGCACCACCGGCCGAATTGGCCACCACGGCGCTTTGCGCGTATTCGGCGTTCAGCCGTTCCAGCGCGGCTTCGTGCTGCGCCGCGCTGATCGCGCCGACCTTGAGGGCGGTGTTCATCTCGTTCAGCTCGCGCTCATACTTCTGCGATGCGGCGAAAAGCGGATCGAAACGGGTGCGCAACCGGTCCAGCTCGCGCACCATGACATTGCCGGAGTCCTCGGTGCTTTTGGCGACCTGCTGGCCCATGCGCCGGAAACGGCCCTGAATGCGCTCGGCGCTTTCGGTGCCGACCTGCGTCGCCCGGGACATCTGGCGCTCGAACTTCGCCAGGCTGGCCTCCAGCCTCAGGGCCAGAGCCGTTTCGATGTTACTCATTCGCGCGAGTCCTCACGGGCATAGTGGCGCGCCAGCATCGCCTCGAACTCGGCTTCGCTGGGCGGTTCGCTCTTGCGACCGGACGCGGAATAGCCCCGCATCAGATTGATCACGTCGGCGTAGCGCATCGCCCGCAGATCGAGGGGCGACAGGTTGAACACCGTGCACATCTGCGAGACTTCGCTGAACTTCAGCGGGGCGGACCCGTCGGTCGATGTGGTCTCCGCGACCGGTTCGACGCCGGTCATCAAGGCCAGAATGATCTCTGCCGCCAAAGCGGCGTGATCGACATAGGGCCTTCGGTCGAACTGATCGACCAAAAGCGCCTTGGCGCGCAGGGCCTCCATGCCGCCACCGATCAACCCCAGCCGCAACGTGTGCCAGATGTCGCCCAGCTTGAATTGCCCGCTGATCAATCGGGCGTAAATCGGGCCGATGCCAGACTCGCAAGCCTGTTCCAGATCCAGCACATCGCCAAAGGCGAGCCGGAAAAGGCGCTCTTTTCCGGCCCACTCGCTTGTGACCTCGACCATCAGCTGGCAGCGGTCCAGGTGCGACGACCGGCACCGACGATGGTGGCCTCAAAGGTCGCGGTCGCCTTGCCGGTCGCCGCCAGCTTGAACGCCTGCAGAATCGCCGGAAGCGCCCAATAGCCGCCGCCATCCCCGCTGGTTTCGTCGATCTCGGCGCGGACGTTCTTCGTCGCACCCGAATTCGCCCAGGCGATCCACGCGGGCAGGCTTTGCGTCGCAACGCGGCCAGAGATCGTCAGCGAGGCATCCTGACTTTCGGTCCAGCGCTTGATCGCGGCCATGGTGTCAAGCGGGTCGGTGCAATCGAGAACCACTGCCTCGCCGGTGTTGTTGGTCAAGGTGACCTCGCGCGCCTCGGCGCCACACGGATGCGCAAAGGTTTCCGAGGGCGATCCGCCGTCGCCCAGCGTGATCAAGAAGCGGCCCGTGAGGGTGGGATCGGACATTGGTCAGTCTCCTTTGGTTTGGGTTGTGCAACGCCACGCGCGATCAGCGACGCGGCGGTCGATCTTGGCAGGTTCACATCTGTCCCCGCCCGGAACGCCTGAACCACGGCGGGCTTGACGCGGTGGTCGCAGTCCTTCAGGATTCGGACCTTCACCACGGGGACCCCCATGAAATTTGTTGTTTTTGCTGCCGTTTTGGCGTCTCAGGCCAGCGCCCAGACAGTGTCGCCAGACCGGTTTGCCGCCGCCTGCCTGCTGGCGCTGCGCCAGGTCGAGGAAGCCTCGGCCACCGGGATGGACATGCTCGAAATCTGGAGCGCGATTGTCAGCGCGCGCGGGCAGAACGACCCGCTGGCCGTCAGCCTCCTCGGCGCGATGGATCGCAACGGGGCCCGCATTCAGGCGGTCCTGACGGATTATCGGCGGGTCTGCCCGTCCTAAACGGACATCAAAGCCTTGTTGATCGCCCGGGTGATCCGGGATTTAACCCCCCGGCGGCGCGCGCGCCAGGCTGGGTAGAAAAACGGGTTGGCCGACATGGCAACGGTCCCGAATTCCTGAAACGTCGCGTGAAAGGCATCGCCACCGCCCGCGTAGATCGTGATGCGCAGCGTGCCATACTCGCGACCGCCCACAGTGCCGACCACCATCGTGCCCTTGGGGGCATCGCCCCATGTCCAGCCGATCGACTCGGCCAGCGTGCCTTTGTCCTTGGGCGCGAGACGGCGCATGTCGGCCACCAGTGCCGTCGCGATCGCCTCCAACTCGGTTGCGACGGCGGCGCGAACAGCGTCAGGGACAGCGCCCCAGCGGCGGCGGAATTGCTCGAGCCCCTCGACGCTCACCGCTCCTCCAGCAGCGCGTCGAGACTGATCACGCCGTGCAACGTCAACCCGTCCGGGTCGCGCAGATGCCGAACCTGAGCCACCAGCAAATTTGCCAGCGCATGGGTTGCCAAGGGCAATCGGACGTCATGCAGGGCCGCCTTGACCGCCCCCGTCAGGGCATAAAGCGGGTTGAACCGCGTCGACGAATCCCGAACCCAGCAGTCGATTTGCAACGAGAACTCGCGCGCCGAAATGCAGCCCAGGTCGAGGGGAACATAATCCGAGGGGCCAATGGTGATCGCGGGATAGGCCGAGGGTCGCCCATCTTCGACGCGGGAACCGACAATGGCAGCCACAGCGGCATCCGCTTTCAGCGCGGCGACAATCGCGACCTGCATGTCAAAGACCGGGTCAGCCATCAGACCGCGACCCCGGTTTCCGCCACCAGCCAGACATTCGCGGGATCCGTCACTTGGTCGACCTGCCGCAGATTGTAAATCCCGGCCGTCGAAACGACCCGCAGACGCCAGTCAGCGGTGACCGACCGGGTCAGCGCCGAGGCCCGCAGCCGCACCTTGATCGTCGATTGCGCCTGCAACCCGCCAGCCTCGACGGCCTCGGCCCCCTTCATGAAGCGCAGCTCCGCCCAAAGCGTGCCGCGATCGGTCCAGACCACCGAGGCCCCGCCAGCGGTGTCTGCGGCGCGCACCGGCTCCTCCAGCGTCACCCGTTTGTGCAATGCGCCTGCGCCCCTCACGGACCCCTCCTGTTTTGTCTGGTCTGGCTCGGCGACGATCAGGCTGGCCAGAAGCGCAGCGACTGGATCAGGGCCGCAGCGTGCATCGGCACCTCGGCCAAACCGTTGCCAGATTGCACCGCCTCTCGAGTCTCGAACCAGTGCGCAATCAGCGAAAACGCGATAACCCGAGCAATCGCTTGGTGCGACTCGCTCATCTCGCAGTCGAATCGGATGGTGCAGGCATCCGTCACGGTCACCCGCGGGCCTGCCGCGCCGGGGGTGACCTCGATCGCCACTTCGCCCCCGCCGTGATCGGCGGTCGCTTCGGTCACGTCGGGCAACGGCAGGGTGAACTCGCCTGCCGCGTCGACGTCAATTGCCCAGGTTTGGGGCAGGATGGCGCGACACAACGCGCCGCGCCACCCATCAAGATAGGCCACTGCCGCGGCGCTCAAGGCGTCGATCACGGCATCATCGTCGTCATGATCAACCCGGAGATACGCCTTGATGTCGTCGCGCTCGACCAGCGAGCCGGACGGCGCAGTGACCAGATAGGGCGTCATGGTCAGTCGACCACAACGTGGAACACGCCGGTCTTGGTGTCGCCGCCAGAACCGATCACGATCTTCACGCGGTCACTTGCAAGCCCGATCTCGGCCAGAACTCCGGCACCACCAGCGGCATAAAGCGCGGCAGCCCCCGCCTGACTGGCGGTCGGCGCGCGGGGATGAACCACCTCGCTCGCATTGATATTGGTATCCGTCCACAGGGTTTCGCCGGTGGCCTCAGAGGTGATGGTGAAATCGACGCCGTCGGCATAGTCGGTTTTCACATAGTGGATCGCCTGCAAGCGCCCCGAAAGGCGCGGGGTGTAGGCGGTTGCCGATCCGTCAGCCGCGGTGGTGACGGTGAGTTTGTAACGACGCATGAAATGTCCCTTTCGTGGGGTGAGGGGCTCAGGCCTTGGACCGTCGCCGCTTGGGGGCTGGGGCCGCGGGGGCGGCCTCGGCAAGGGTGTCTGTTGCCGCGAAACACGACGGCAGAGACGCCAGCAGGCTGCGCGCCAGATCGTCGTGCACCGTCACCACTTCGCCGGGGCGCAGAACGCCCGGACGGATCGCGGTGACGGTGACCATGTCAGTGACGCGCAACTACATCATCAGGCCGCCAGAGCGTCGCTGAAGTCGCCCTTGACGAAGGCCTCGGTGCGATAGACCGCCATCGCCAGGCGCTGTTCGGCGCGGATCGTGACCAGGTTCTTGCGGAAGTTCTCGCCATCCTCGGTCGAAACCTCGACCGCCGCATCCTCGCGGTCGAAGATTTGCGCCCCAAGCTGGAACGCACCGACAAGGAATTTGTCCACCGTCATCGCCTGCGTCTCGATCACCGGCAGGCGCCACAGGCGCGCGGTCGCGTCCCCGGTCGGGTTCGAGAACAGATAGGCACCCTCATCGGTCTTGGTCAGCTCGATGTCGGCCCAGTCGGACGGGTGCAGCACCATGCCCGAGGCGGGGTATTCCGCCAGCGAGGCCTGCAGCAGCGCCAGGCGCAGAACATCGACCTTGGTCATGTTGCCCGCGGCGCTCGGCGTGATCGGCGCCGAATAGGCGGTCGCCTGGGTGTAGATGCCGTTCAGGTCGGTGCCGGTGCCGCCTCCGGTCAGCAGTTGCGCCTCCTCGGCCAGCATCAGGCCATAGCGCAGCCGACCGTCGATGTAGCTCTGCAGCATCGGCACGTCGTCAAGAATCGACTTGGTCGCCAGCACGAAATGCGCCAGCGTCGAAACGGCCGAGGTGACCAGGTCGAACTTGATCTCGGATTGCGGCTTGGTCGCGCCCGAGGTCTCGCTGTGGCTGGCCGCGCTGTTGGTGAAACCGGTTTCCTTGACGTAGGTGATCGCGTTGACCCCGGTGCGACCGGGGGTCAGCAGATCACGGATCGTCATGCGGCGCGTCGGCGAGGTGACGACACCCGGAACCCGCATCGGCACGATCATGTCGCCCGCCGAGCCATCGGCATCCGTGGTCAGCGACGAGATGATCGCCTTGACCTCGGCACGGAAACGGCCACGCCCACCCGCAGCGATGAAGGACTTGAGCCCATCGCTTTCGATGAACGTCTGGCCAGGCGTTTTCTGCCGCTGCGGGCCTTGCGCTTGGCGAACCATCTTCTGCTCGATCTCGGTCAGGCGCGCAGCGATCTCGTTGTGCTTGACCAGCGCATCGTCGGCGAGCTTCTTGGTCTCGGCGCTCATGTCGCCGAGGCGCTTCATCTCGCGCTCGGACTGCTCGGCGGTCTTTTTCACCGCGTCGGCAGCCGTTTTCAGTTCGAGGGCGAGACCCTCGAGGGTTTTTTCGTCAGGCATGGAAATTGTCCTCAGGTTTGGGGGTTGAACGCCCGCACCGCGTCGCGCAGTGCAATCAGGGCGGCATCACTCGCCTTGCCTTCGGACTCGCTCCGAACGGCTTTTGCATAACCGACAGAGGCGATCTGCACGGCCAGCGCTTTAGGGACCCCTGCCTCACGCAGGATGTCCTCGAACTCCTTGATCTGCGGCGGCTCGCCGTCGCGCAGTCGGCGCGCAAATTCAGCCAGCGCGCCGTGTTCTTTGACCGACGTGACGCGCGCCGATTCGTTCATCGGGAACGGCGTCATGCTGATCTCGGACAAATCGACCTCGATCAGTTGGCGCACGTTGCCGACCTGCTGGCTCTTGACCGTGCGATACCCCATCGACAAACCGCGAACAGCACCGGCTTTCGACAGCGCCCAGGCTTCGCGGCCCGCAATGGTTTCCAGCACCAGCTTGCCAGCGATCGCAAGGCCGCGGCGGTCTTCCTTCATGTCGGTCAAGATTCCGATCGGCTTGTCCATTTGGTGCTGCCACAACATGACCGGCATGGTGCCAGCCTTGGCGTGCCGCGCCAGCGTTTCGGCAAAGGCGCCGGGCATCAAGCGGTCGCCGCCCAGGTCGACGTTGTTGAAAACCGCGCCATAACCCTTCAGCGTGCCGTCCTCGCCGACCTCTTTCAACTCCAGGTCAAAATCCAGCGTGTTCATTCCGCACCCCCTTGCTGGCGGCCGTCCAGCGACACATTCTGTGCCTGCACGGTCAGCGTGTCGCCGCCGGGCATCGCCGGCATGTTTTCAATGCGCCGCACTTCGTTGCGGGTCATCAACCCGTTGCGCACCATGATCTCATAGAAATTCGCCCGCGACTGGCTGTCGGCGCGCAACAGGCCTTCCACCACGAACTCGGCCTTCAAACCGGCGCGCTGACCGGGCTCGATCAGCGACCGACTGATCGCCTGCTCGATCCGCACCAGATAGGGGCGCAGCGCAAAGGTCAGAAACCCGATCAATTGCTGCTCCAGACCGGTGCCCCAGCTGGTGGTCTTTTCAGTGTGTCCGATCATGAACGGCGGCACCCGGAACCAGCGGCAGATTTCCTCGACCTGAAACGAGCGGGTCTGCAGAAACTGCGCATCCTCAGGGGTCATCGTCACTGGCTGGAATTTCATTCCCGCCTCGAACACCATCACCCCGCCAGCCTTGTCCGATCCGACGAAGGGCGCGACGATGTTTTTCTGCAACTGCTCGCGTTGCTCTGGCGTCAAAACCTTGTCGACCATCAGCACGCCAGACGGGCGAACCCCATTGGCGAACATGGCCGAGGCAAAGCCATCGGCTGCCATGGCGGACCCCATCGAATGCCGCGCGAAACTCAGCGTCGACAGTCCGACATCGCCCGCACCCCCGAACCCGCGAACGTGGAAAATCTCGTCCTCGGTGTAGACCCTCAACCCGGTGGGCGCGGAATACTCATACCGTCGGGATCCGTCCCGGTTGCGCTTGACGGCCATCTGGTCGCAGCGCAGCGGCGTCAGCGACACCAGACGCTTTCCCATCCGGTCCTTCAGGGCATAGGCATTGCCCCACAGAACCAGCGACATCATCACGCCTTCCCAGAACTCAACGGCGGTGAAATCATAATGCGGCGCATCGTGCAGCAGCGTGAACAGCGAATTTTCGCGCGCCACGCGGCGGTCACCCGACGGGGCGGTCTCATAGAGCATCAGCGGCAGCGTCGCCCCGGTCTCGGACAGCAGCCGCACGCAAGACCAGACCGCCGCCAGTTCCAGCGCATTGTTGGGCCCCACTGTTTGGCCCGCATTGCTCGACGCAGTCTCGGTCGGGATGACCGGCGTCATGCCGGTTTCGCGACCGGTCAGCAGCCGCCACATCGCCTTGAACCGCGACGGCGCGGCAGCCGCGGTCTCACGCACGGCGCAACACCACCGGGTTGGACAGGAAGTCGTCGATATTGTCGCCGCCCGCCACCGGGTTTGGCAGCATCAGCATCGCGGCATTCATCGTCGCCATGAAGGGGTCGATCTTGGCCGCCCCGGCCGCCTGTTTCGTCACCACCACATTCGACCCTTTCAATTCGGCCTTGGCGTTTCCAACCGCCCAGGCCATGAGCTCTTGCCCGCAATGGCGCAGGGTCCGATCCTTGACCCGGCGCGGCACGCTGTTGATCGCAGCTTGCAGCTTGTAACCCTGCGGCACCGTCACCGTGATCGGCTCGCCGATGCCGACCGCCGACAGCGCATCAAGGATCGTCGCAATTCCATAGGCATCGAGGCCGATCCCGTGCTGTTCGGGGAACAACCCAAGATCGCGGATGCGCGCGCAGATCTCGGCGATCTCGACATCGGCCTGATCGGTGGTGTCGCAGATCACCAAATCGCCTTGCGCCTCGAAATCGCGCAGCCGCGGCACGATGGATTTCCGCTGCTCCAGAACATCAGGTTGCGCCCAGGCCTTTACCCAATGCAGCCAGCGGCGCGAGCCTTTTTCACGCCCGATCACCGCCAGCGCACACAGATCATCCAGTCCGCCGCCGTCGATGCCGACCACCACGACCTCCGATCGGCGCAGGATGTCGGTCAGCGTCAGCCCCGGTTCACCAGCCGCCTGCCAATACCGCGCCCCAGCCCAGGCATCGCCATGCAAGCTCTGCCCGATTTCGACATTCAGAAACTGACTGGCAAACATCACGACCGATTCAATTCCGGTCGCTTCGGCCTTTGCCAACTCCTGTTCCAGCGCCCCCAGATCGACCGATGCGCCGAGGTTCGGGTTCACCAGCGGCCAGCGCGACCGGTCGCGCCATCCATCCTCGACGGCATCCTCGGGCGGCAGCTCGTAAAGGATCGGCAGCATCGGCAGAACCAGTTCGCCATCGCGAACCCGCCGAGCCACTGACAGTTTCCCCTTGAAGGCACCAACAGGCGGCGACTTCGACTGCGTCGTGATCGTCAGCATGAAACCGGTGTTTTCCGGGCTCAGCATTGCGCCGGAAATCTCCAGCATGATCGCCTCGGCGCGTGGATTGTGCGCCAGCTCGTGTAATTCGTCGATCAGTGCGCTGCCGTTCTTGAACCCGGTGACGACATCGGTATCTGCCGCCTTGATCGCGATCTCGCACGGGCAGTCGCGGTTCAGCAGTTCGATACGCCGTTGATGGTCGCGCACCTTGAACAACTGGTTCAGTGCCGTTCCGCTTGGCAAGACCGAGACGTCGATGATGCCTTTGACTTGCCCAAAGGCGATGTCGGCGATCGCCATCCGCGGGGCGATCATGATGAAGCGATGATAGGGCGCATCGTTCATCAGGGCCGCGACCACCAGGATCGCTGCGGCGAGGGTCGTCTTGGTGTTCTTCTTCGGGATCATCACGAAGAAGTCGCGAATGACCCGAACCCGGGTTTCACTGTCGACGGCACCAAAGATCGCCGCCACCAGGTCAAACGTCCATTGCCGCCCGACCTCGCCAAATGTCGGCTTGCGTGGCAGGTCGGGAATGCGAAGGCTCTTGAAGATGGTCAGCGCGCGGTCAGCCCGCACCCGGTCCAGCGGCAGCTTCGGAAACAGGCTTTCACCGCGCCGGATACGGGTTTTCCAGTCGGGGACTGCCGTTCCCCAACCCGTCGGCAGTAGCGATCCATCCATTTCAGTGGCGCGGGCTCAACAGAGGGTCGTTCAGGAACAGCCCTTCAGCGGTTTCCATCGCGGTTTCCTTCTTGCCGCGCGGCAGCGGCCTACGGGTCGCCACGGCAGCGTCCTCGTCGTCATCATCTTGCTTTGCATGGCCCGCGCGGTCGATCTGCGTCTGGCGCATGTCATCGGAGACCATATCCCGCGCCAGTTTCATCGCCCCAACATTGCCGCTCATCGCCAGGTCGATGGTGCGCGTGACCATCCGGGCCCGCAACGCATCCCGTGCCCGATCACGCAAACGGAGCTCCCTGTAAAAAACCTTGCGCAGTGTCGGCTGCGAACAACCGATCGCATTGGCGATGCGCTCATTCGTCCAACCGAGCGCCAGCAACACTTTGATTGTATTGCTGTTTTCAAGCGTCCAGATGAACGGCGGGCGACCCACGCCCCGCTCAGGCAGGGGCGGCCATCCGAACAGGCATTCCTGAGCCACGATTTCTCCCCGCCCAATAAAAAATCCACGACTGATAGGGGCGCCGGTCTGGGGCCTTGGCTTCCACCCGGGGTTTACACCCCCCCCCTCGACCAGAGCGACCGCTCCTCGCTCTGCTTGGCGCCGTCGTGACACCCTTTGCAGAGGCACTGCAGGTTGCCATCAGCCCAGAACAACGCCTCATCGCCCCGATGCGGCCTGCGGTGATCGGCCACCAGCTCTGGCGCGCGCCCCTCGATCAGGTCAGCCCGGCCAATGGCCTGCAGCGCCCGCGCCTTTGTGGCCAGCGGATGTTCCCATCCGCAGCGCTGACAGGTGAAACCATCCCGCACCAGGATCGACCAGCGCAGCCGTTGCCACGCCGCCGTCTTGTATTTGGCCCGGAGCGGACTGGCCGCGTCGCGCGACGCCTCGATGTGATGGTCAACCATCCGACCCAGTCGCGCAGGCAGGGCGCCGATCCGTGGCCCGATCGATTTCAATCGCGCCACCGGACCCCCGCAATACGAACCGCCCGCGAGGGGGCTTCCCTGCGGGCGGACCTGTTGATGATGACAAAGAGCTACCCGCTCAGGTGACGGCCTGTCAATCCCCCTTGCGCACCCGCGCCCCCACCGGACCGCGCGCCATCCGGTCCAGCGCCAGCGCCAGCGACGCCCTGACCGCCTCGCTCGCCCCACCCCGCACCGACAACCCGCAGCGCCGCAGCACCGCCGAGGGCACCAGCCCCTCAAGACACACCCAGTCCACCAGCACCGACAGCCGCAGCTGCGCCCGCCCGATCACCGCCACGCCCCCCGCCAGCCCGGCCAGCATCCCGGCGATCACCTCGCCCTCGCGGATCACCGCGTCGATGAAGTTGCCCTGCCCGCCACCACCACCCCGAACCTCGACCGACAGCCCGCGCATCCCACTGCCCGCGTGCCGCTCGACCAGCGCGGCATAGCGCCGCCCGGTGTCGATCTGCGCCAGCGTCAGCGGCATCGGCGCCCCGCGCCGCGCGGCCTCATCGGCCATGGCGTCGAACACATCGCGCGCCCGCGCCGCATCGCGGCCCTGAAAGCCGACGTGCTGGCGCTCGAACCCAGCCGCCGTCGCCCGCATCTCGTAAGGCGCCACCGTCACCAGCCCGCCGCGCGCCGGGGCCAGCGGCACCTCGGGGCCACAGGACACCGGCGGCGCGGCCCGGAGCCTGATCCAGTCCAGCCGCTCGCCCTCATCCGCCGTCGACAGCACCAGCCCGGCGCGGCGGGCCTCGGTTTTCAGCACCCCAGCCCGCAGCGCCGCCAGATGCGCCACCACCAAACCCGCGTTTTCCTGCCCGCATTCCATATCTTGTGGTCCTTCCCGTTGGTTTTACCAGATTTAGGTTTGTGATTTCAGACAATGGGAGGTCAGGGAGGTAAGACAAAACCAATGGGAGGTCGCAAACCAGCCGCCAGACGGAAAAACACAACACGGTCAGGGAGTTCGCCGCAGCATGGGAGGTCAGGGAGGTCAGGGAGGTAAAGCCGCGCCACACATGAACAGCGCCAATCCCCCCTGACCCCGTCTGAAAAGCGCGCCTCACATACGCGCGGGTTTACCTCCCTGACCTCCCTAAGCTCCCATGATCCGGGCCAAGCCCTTGATCCGCCACACCTTGCCCCCGAACCCCGCAGCCAGCCGCCACCGCCCATCCGGCGCGGCTGACCTCCCTGACCTCCCATATCGGCGAGATCGGCGCGGCGGCGTGACCGGGCGATCAGGGCGCCAGCGGGGCGCGCCTCATGCGGAACCAAGGGGTGCGGGGCATCCGGCACGGGCGTCACAGCATCGCATCCGACTGCCGACGCAGGTCGAGGCGCACCTGCGTGGCCTGCCATTCCTCGAACCGGGCCCTGAACGGCTCGACCAGACACAGCCCGTCGTAATAGCTTTCCGAGGCCTTGCGCGCGGTGAACACCTGCCCGCTGGCCGGATGTTTCCATCGCTCGGACTTGCTCTTGATGCGCTTGAACACGGTGCGCTCGGTCCAGACGCCGCGCCCGCCTTCGTCCATCCACAGGTTGAAGGCGTCGGTCAAATCCTTGGCCCGGATCGAGTCGGTGCTACGCCCGGTGACGGCGCAACACAGCGTCAGGAAGGTCGCCAGCGGGTCGCTGTCCTCGCGGTATTCGTCCGTTGCGGCGGTCACGGTTGACGGCACCTGCAGCCCATGCGCCAGATACTGCCGCGCGCCCTCGACCAGCCAGTTCAGCACGCCTGCGCGCTCGGCCCACAGCTTGGCGCCCATTTCGGGGTCGCGCTCGTCGGGCGGGATCTGCACATCGAAGGGCACCAGCATCACCCGGCGCCAGATGCCGTCGTCGCCACCGTGGATTTCGGGCCGGTGGTTGCCGCTGATCGTCAGCTTGAAGATCGGATAGACCAGCACGAAGTTTTCATTCAGCGCGCGCACCAGGATCGGCTCGCCGCCGGTCAGTTCCTTGATCAGACCCTCCTGCAGCCGCGTGCCTTCGTCGGGCTCAGAGGTCCGCACGAATCGGGCGCCGATCAGCGGCACCAGGTCGGGCGTCGCATCGCCCCCGCCGCGACGGCTCTTGCCGGTGATCGATCCGATTTTCGCGCTGGCGGCGTAATCGCCCATGATCTTGGCCATCAGATCGACCAGCACCGACTTGCCATTCGCGCCCGAGCCATAAAGAAAGGCAAATTTCTGCTCGGCCGTCAGCCCCAGCATCGAATAGCCGAACCAGCGCTGCAGGAACCCGCGCATCTCGACCACCGGCTGCACCCGTTCCAGAAAGGCCTGAAACACCGGCGCCTTGGCGTGGCGGTCATACTCGACCGGCATCACCTTGGTCAGCAGCTGCGCGCGGTCGTGGTCGAACCGCGTCACCTCACACACGGGGAGCGGGGCGAACTGCCCGCCCTGATCCTCGCCCGGGCGCAGCGCGAACCGCAGCACCCCGCCCAGCGTGTTGACCACCAGCGGATCGGCGTCCAGATCGTCGAGCGGCCGGGCGATCACCGCGGCGGCCTCGGTCATCAGGTTCTTGATCGCGTTGGTGTTGCCCGCGTTCTTGGCGTGGGTCAGGCGACGGCCGATCGACTTGTCGCGGCGGTCCTTGATGTCGCGGGCGGCGGCGATCAGTTTGCTGGCGCGGGCCATCTCGGCGATCTGCGCGTCACTGCGGTCCGAGGGCTTGATCGCGCCCAGCTCGGCCAGCACCAGCTCGGCCTCATCCGCCTCATCGAGGGCGCGGGCCTCAGGGTCGGTCAGCGGCATCCAGTCGATTTCGCGGCCGATCAGGTCGGTCAACTGGTGGGCGTGGCGGCGCACGGCAATGCCGTCGGGGTCGCCGGTGAACCGCGTGCCGTCCCAGCAAAACCAGCCGACCCGGCTGACGTGCAGCAGGTCCTCGCCGAAATGCACCAGCAACCGGCTGCCGTTGCCAAAATCGTTCAGCGGCAAGCCGACGCAGCGCGCCTCGGGCGGGGCGTCGTCGGGCAGGGCGTCGACGGGCGGGGCTGGCGGGTCAAACCCGTCGATCCCGCCGTCATAACCGGGATCCTCGCCATCCGCGCCGGGGTCGATCGCCTGCAGCCCCTCGCCGGGCGTCACCGCAACCCCACCGGCCAACAGGCCGCGCACATCCTCAATCGCCATCGCGAGCGCCTTTCTGCTGATCGAGGTCCGCCAGCGCGCGCTCGATCGCGGCGATGTCGGCCTCGTAAAATCGTGCCCAGGGGCCGGGCCCGCCGCGCTTGCCACCGCGCGCCTGGCCGCGCGCCAGCGCCAGCCAGGCGCGCAGATCGGCCACCGGCACCCTGTGGCGCCAGGTCTCGCCGGTGAACTCGGCCAGATCGGCCCGGATGGTGATCGCCAGACTCACGGCATCGCCCCCAAGGCCAGGGCCGCCAACCGGATGCTGGCCAACTCGCGAGACACCGCCGGTGGCGCGGCACCACCCGGCACCGCCACCGCCGCGCCGACGCCCGAGCTGGCCGAGTCGCGCTGCAATTGCCCGGCGGCGACCGGCTGACCACAGCAGGGGCAGATCATCGGCTCGGTCACAGGCGCAGCCCCCGCAGTTCAACCGAGCCCAGACTTTCGCGCGGGGCCTTGGCCAGCCCGAGGTATTCCTCGATCGCCGCGACCCGGTCAGCCAAAAGACTTGGATCGGCGCGCAATTCCGCCGCGGCGAACATCGTCCGACGGCGACCGCGCAGCAGCTCGGCAACGTGGTCGCGCAGCCTCGGGTCCTCGATCGCGGCCAGTTCGGCGCGCAGGGCGGTGTCCAGCCGCAGCCGGTCCTCGGCGGTGGTCAGGTCCAGCACCGGCTGCACGTCAACACAGCGCGCCCAGATGTCGCTGGTCAGGTCATTCATCACATCCCCCTCAGAACGTCGTTCAAATCCTTGCCCGGCGGGCAGGGCACGATGCGGGCCGACAGGCCGGGGTCAGCGGCCGTCGCCCGGCGCGCGCAGCTTTCCAGCTTGGCGCGGGTCATCCTGGGATCGGAATCGCCGTCCTCGATCAGCACCAGCTCGCGCAGCCCGCGTGGCGGCACAAAGGCGCGCTCGTCGCTCAGGTCGGGCTGACCCGACCAGCGGGTGCCCTCGACCCGGCGCATCACCCCGGCCAGATTGCCCAGGCTGACCCCAGCCCAAAAGGCGGCACCGGGCAGGGCGCGGGCGACGGCGGCCGACAGCGTGGTCTCGATCCCCTCGGCCATCACCAGCACGTCAAAGCCGCGCGGGCTGACCAGCCGGATCGCCGCGCCCTTGACCGAGCCGAGGGTTTTCTTGGCCGCCAGCACCGCCTCGCCGTGGCGGATCACCGCCTTGCCACCCGGGGCCGACAGGTCGATCCAGGTGCGGTGCACCGAGGTCAGCGAGCCATCGCCGCGCACCACCCCGGCCAGCATCGCCGGGCCGCGGTGCAATTCGCTCCAGCGCCCGTCGATCTGCTCCATGTAGGGCAGGGCCGGGGCAAAACGCAGACAGGCGGGAAGGCGCGGCATCACCTCGGGCGTCAGGCCGCGCAGCGCCAGATAATCGCGCACCGGACTGCCCTCTACCGGCAGGCCCGCCGCCCAGAT
>CALESR010000311.1 GCA_937907485.1 uncultured Paracoccaceae bacterium
GCGCATCTCCAGCGACAGCATCAGCGAATTCTGCGCCAGATCTGCGGCGCAAAACCCCTCGGCGGCGGCAAAGATCATCGCCGTGGCGCGCGCCTTGTCCTCAGGGCTGCGCCCACCGCGCAGTCGAACGGAAATGTCGATGAAGGCGTGATCCGGCTGTCCATCTGCGATCAGCACATGGTCGGCGGCATGGGCACGTACCCGCACCCCGGCGGGCGGAAACACCCCGCTGGCCACCGCCGCATCGCGCAGCACCGCCAGCAAGCCCGGCATGTTCAGCCGCCCCTCCAGATTGCGCGAATACTCCAGCGACAGATGCGGCACGGCGCCCTCCCCTATTACTTGCTTTGTTAAGCGATAACTGACCCACTGTCAACTCCCGCTTGATTTGCCCCCTCTGCTCGGCCAAAGAGACCGCATGAGCAAAACCCCACTGCGCAAAACCACCCGCTCTCTGCCCATCGCGCTGTTGCGCGCCCGTGAAACCGTCATGGGCCCTGTGCGCGAGATGCTGGCGAAAAGCGGCGTCAACGAGCAGAAATGGCGGGTGCTGCGGGTGCTCGACGAATCCGGCCCGCTGGATCAAAGCCTGCTGGCCGAACGCGCTTGCCTGCAACTGCCCTCGCTGACCCGCATCCTGCAGGCGATGCAGGATCAGGGGCTGGTGACGCGCCACACCGACGCGGCCGACCGACGCCGCTCGATCGTCACCATTACTGACGCGGGGCTGGCGGTGATCGAGGCGCACGCCGCCGACAGCGTCGCCCTCTTTGCCCGGCTCGAGGAAACCTTTGGCCATGACCGGCTCGAACAGCTCCTCGACCTGCTCGAAGACCTCACCCGCACCGATACGCGCGACTGACCTCCCTGGCCTTGTCCCAGTTAGGGGCAGTATCAGGCGTTTTCGCGCAGGATCGACCCCGCCAGATAGAGCGAGCCGCAGATCAGCACCCGCGCGCGCGGCTCGATCGCCACGATGCCGCGCAGGGCCTCGATCACCGAGGGCGCGGTGTGCGCGGTCAGACCGCCGCCGCGGGCGGCCTCGGCGGTGACGTCGGCGGGCAGGGTATTGGCCTCGCCGGGGATCGACACCGCCACCAGCGCGCGCGCGTGACCGCCGAGGGGTTCCATGAAGCCCTTGACATCCTTGGTGTTCAGCATGCCACAGATCAGCCAGGTCGGGCGCGGCGCCAGCCGGTCGAGCGTCGCCGCGATGGCATGACCCGCCGCCGGGTTGTGCCCGCCATCGAGCCACAATTCGACCTCGGGAGCGGCCTCGACCAGCGGCCCCTCGCGCAGGCGTTGCATGCGCGCGGGCCAGAAGGCGCGGGTCACCGCGGCCTCGCAGGCATCGGCGTCAAAGCCCAGCGCGCGCAGGCTGGCCAGTGCGGCGCCGGCGTTTTCGATCTGGTGCGGTCCGGGCAGGTTGGGCAGCGGCAGGTCCATCAGGCCGTTTTCATCCTGAAAGACCAGTCGCCCGCGATCCTCGAAGCTTTGCCAGTGTTGCCCTGCCGCCAGCAGCGGCGCGCCCAGACGGGCGGCCTTGGCCTCGATCACGTCGAACCCGTCGTCCTCTTGGGGGCCCACCACGCAGGGCACGCCGCGCTTCAGGATCCCGGCCTTTTCGCCAGCGATCTCGGGCAGGGTTTCGCCAAGGTATTGCTGATGGTCGATCGAAACCGGGGTAATCACTGTCAGGGCTGGTTTGGCAATGACATTGGTGGCGTCGAGTCGCCCGCCAAGGCCGACTTCCAGCAGCAGGTAATCGGCGGGCGTGCGGGAAAACGCCAAAAAGGCGGCGCAGGTGGTGATTTCGAAAAAGGTAATCGGCGCATCGCCATTGGCGGCATAACATTCGTCGAGCAGGTCCGTCAGCGCCTCTTCCGAGATCAGATCGCCCGCCACCCGGATGCGTTCATGGAACCGCGCCAGATGCGGCGAGGTATAGGCATGCACCGTCTTGCCTGCCGCCTGCATTCCGGCGCGGATCATCGCCTGCGTGCTGCCCTTGCCGTTGGTTCCGGCGATGTGGATGACCGGCGGCAGGCTTTCGTGCGGATTGCCCAACGCGGCCAGCAGTCGCCAAACCCGGTCGAGCGTCAGGTCGATGATCTTGGGATGCAGGGCCATCATCCGGGCGAGGATGGCGTCCGAGGGTCGGGTGCTCACGGTTGCGGCTCAACCGGAGCGGTCGGCGCGGGCAGGTCGCCCTTGATCGCCGGAGACAGGCCCAGCAGCATGCGCAGGATGGTAATGAGTTCTTCGCGCATCTGCTTGCGATGCGTCACGCGGTCCAGCATGCCGTGGTCGAGCAGGTATTCGGCGCGCTGGAACCCCTCGGGCAGTTTCTCGCGGATCGTCTGTTCGATCACGCGCGGCCCGGCAAAGCAGATCAGCGCATTGGGCTCGGCGATCTGGATGTCGCCCAGCATGGCATAGCTGGCGGTGACACCGCCGGTGGTGGGGTGGGTCAACACGCAGATATAGGGCAGCCCGGCCTCTTTCAGCATCTGGATCGCCACCGTGGTGCGCGGCATCTGCATCAGCGACAGGATCCCCTCCTGCATGCGCGCCCCGCCTGCGGCGGCAAAGACGATCAGCGGCGCGTGCATCTCGATGGCGCGTTCGCAGGCGGCAATCAGCGCATTGCCGACATACATGCCCATCGACCCGGCCATGAAGCTGAAATCCTGCGCCGCACAGACGACCGGTGTGCGGCCGATCTCGCCGGTGGCGACCAGCATGGCTTCACGCTCGCCGGTGGCCTTTTGCGCGGCCTTCATGCGCTCGGGGTATTTCTTTTGATCGCGAAAGTGCAGCGGATCAGTGACCGGCTCGGGCACCGGCACCTCGGCAAAGGTTCCGGCGTCAAACAGCGCCGTGAACCGCTCGCGCGGCGAGATCGCCATGTGGTGATTGCAGTTCGTGCAGACCTGCAGGTTGTCGCTCAACTCACGGTGGAACAACATGGTTCCGCATTCGGGGCATTTCGACCACAGGTTCTCGGGCACGTCACGGCGCGAGAACAGCGAGTTGATGGTCGGGCGAACGTAGTTGGTGATCCAGTTCATCGGCTGTCCCAAGGTTGCGGCCTCCAGATAAGCCGGGCTGGCCGCGAATGCAACATTCAGCGCCGTCGCAGCCACAGCCGACAGCCGAGCCAGACGACAACGAGCAGCGCCATGTCGGCCAGAATCAACGGCGCCATCGCCTGCGGCGGCAGATCAGCGCCCGGAGGCCGCAGCAGCGCCAGTCCGTCCAGCGTGCCCGAGACATTCACCAGCAGCAGAACCATCACGTTGTTGGCGAAATGCAGCCCCCAGGCCAGCCCCAGCGCGCCCGACCGCGCTGTCAGGTCACCCGCGATCAGGCCAAAGAGCCCGGTGGCGGCGACCACCAGCCAGACAAGCGGCCCGGCCTCACCCGGATTGACATGCGCAAGGCCGAACAGGACCATCGGGACCAGCAGCCAGACCAGCGGGCTGGCGAATCGCGCCGCCAGATGGCCCTGCAGATACCCACGGAACACCGCCTCTTCGGCGCCCGTCTGGATCAGCACACCCAGCAACGCCAGCGGCAGCAACCGCAGCCAAAGGCCGGTATCGGCGGTCAGTGTCAGCGGCGGCAGCATCGGCGCCATTGCCAGCGTCAAGAGCCCACCGATCACCGTCATCGCCAGCACTCCGGCGACGAAATCGCGCAGCACCACGGGTGCGCGGCCAAAGAGCGACCACATCCCGCGCCGGTGCAGGAACCGCATCACCAGCCAAAGCCCGGCCCAGCCGCCCAGAAAGGTCGACAGCAGCATGAGGACCGAAAGCGGATCGGCCCCCGCGCCGACCCGTGCCAGATGCATCTCCAACTGTTCGACGCCAAGTGCCAGCCAGATCACAGCGCCCAAACCCGCCATCCCGGCCAGATAAGCGGCCGCGATCACGCCCAGCCCCAGCGCAACGCGCCACGGCTGCGCCGTCGGCTGTGCCTGGGCGATCAGCGCGCCGTAGGCCGGGGTCATCGCAGTACCGGCCGCACGAAAGCCGCGCGCGCGGCCTCGGTCCTGGCGTGGTGGTGGCAGTCGGGCGCGTGGTCATTGACCATGCCGATCGCCTGCATGAAGGCATAGACCGTCGTCGGCCCGACAAAGGCCCAGCCGCGTTTCTTCAGATCCTTGGACAGCACCGAGGCCACCGCCTGCCCCTGACCGGCGGCGGGTTCATGGCTCCAAAGATAGGCGGCAAAGCTGCGGGTCTGCTGCATGTCCAGCAAGCGGCGGGCGTTGGTGATCGTCGCCTCGATCTTGCCCCGGTGGCGCACGATGCCGGGATCGTCGAGCAGGCGCTGCACGTCGATGGCGCCGAAACCGGCGACCAGAACCGGGTCGAACCCATCGAAGGCCACCTGAAACCCTTCGCGCTTTTCCAGGATCAAGCGCCAGGACAGGCCGGACTGAAAGGCCTCCAGACTGAGCCGCTCGAACAGGTCGCGGTCATCGGCGACGGGCATTCCCCAGTCGTCATCGTGATAGGCGATATACTCGGGGGTCGAGAGGCACCACGCGCAGCGGAGCTTGCCGTCGGGTCCGGGCAGGGTCTGGGTCATCGGTTCCTCTTGGCTTTGGGGCCACTGTCGGGGAAAATGCCGCCGGGGGCAATCGAACAAGGGGGCCGGAATGGGTGGTTGGGGCGAGTTCGGTGCGGCGATGACGGTTTTCCTCGCCTCGCATGCCCTCAGCGTCCGCCCGGCGATGAAAACACCGCTGGTCCGGCTGCTGGGCCGGGCCGGTTTCACTTTCGCCTATTCGGTGCTGTCGCTGGTCCAGCTGGGCTGGCTGATCGTCGCGGCGGGGCGCGCGCCCTGGGTTCCGCTGTGGCCGCTGGAGGACTGGATCCGCTGGCTTGCGGGCGCGCTGATGCTGGCCGCGTGTCTGGTGGCGGCGCAAGCGTTGATGGGAGCGAACCCGCTCAGCTTTGGCAGCCGGGCCGTGCCCTTTGACCCCGAACGCCCCGGCATTGCCGGGCTCAGTCGGCATCCCCTGCTGCTGGCGCTGACCCTCTGGGCGCTGGCGCATCTGCTGGCCAATGGCGACCTTTCGCATCTGCTGTTGTTCGCGCCGATGGCCGGGTTCGCGCTGGCGGGCATGCCGATGATCGACCGACGCAAGCGGCGACAGATGCCCGACTGGGCCGCGCAAGCGCGCAATGCGCCACTTCTGGGCTGTCCGCGCGGCGGTTTACCTTGGGCGCCGATGGTCGTGGGGGTCGCGTTGTGGCTGGGGCTGCTGGCACTGCACCCGCTGGTCTTTCGCGTCACGCCGCTGCTGATCGGGCGCTGAGCCCGCGCTCAATCACTGCCAAGCATCCGCTTGAACCAGCCCTTCTTGGGCGCCTCGCCGTCCACTGGTGTTTCGGCCTCTTTCGGCCCTTCGACCGCCTCGGCAAAGCGGTCAAAAAACTCGTCCGCCATCTTGCGGGCAAAACCGTCGATGATCCGGCTGCCCAGTTGCGCCAACTTGCCGCCGACCTTGGCCTCGACGGTATAGGACAGCCGCGTGCCCTCGCCCTCGGGCGCCAGTGTTACCTGCGCACCGCCCTTGGCGAAACCGGCCGCGCCGCCCTTGCCCTCGCCGCTCAGCGTCAGGCTCTGGCCCTCGACAATGTCCGAAAACGTCACCGTCCCGGCAAAGCGCGCCTTGACCGGGCCGACCTTCTGCACGACCGCCGCCTCATAGCCGGTTTCCACCGAGCCCGAGATTTCCTCACAGCCCGGCACGGCGGATTTCAGCACCTCGGCGTTCAGCAGCGCCGCCCAGACCACGGCAGGCGGCGCGGCGATCAAACGGCTGTCGGTCATGTCCATGGCAGGCCCTCCCTGGCAGATTTCGTCGCACCATAGGGGCAGGCGACGCGCGGCGAAAGGCGGCTTTCGTCTCTCAGACCTTGGTCGCAGAGACAGTGCACAGCGGCGGCTTTGCGGGCGGGCGGCGGGCTGCTATCTTGCACCTGACAACAGGGAGTGCCAGCCGATGTCCGCCCCAGCCCCCGACCCGGCGCCTCTCGATGGCCGCTTTGCGCATGTTCTCATCATCGACGACCACCCGCTGTTTTGCGATGCTCTGACGCTGACCCTGCGCGGTGTTGCCGGCGTGGCCGAGGTTGATTGCGCCCATTCGCTGGGCGCGGCGCTTGACCGGCTGGAGCAGGGCAGCGCCCCCGACCTGCTGCTGCTGGACCTCGATTTGCCTGATGTGCAGGGTCTGGACGGCTTGCTGCGGCTGCGCGCGACGCGGCCAGAGGTTCCGGTTCTGGTGGTCTCCTCGATGGCCGAGGCCCGGCTGATCCGCGCGACACTAGCCGCCGGGGCCAGTGGCTTTGTGCCCAAGCACGCCGGGCGCGACAGTTTCCGCGCCGCCTTGCTGGCACTGGGGCAGGGTGAACGCTGGCTGCCCGAAGGCATGCCGCCCGACGAGGACGACTCGAGCGCGGAGGCCGTCGCCCGGCTGGGGCAACTGACCCGCCAGCAGGCCAAGATTCTGGAACTGCTGTGCATGGGGCGGCTGAACAAGCAGATCGCCTGGGAACTGTCGATCGCCGAAACCACGGTCAAGGCGCATGTCACGGCGATCATGCGCAAACTGGGCGTGCAAAGCCGCACCCAAGCCGTGCTGATTGCCCAGCAGACCCGCTTTGCGAGTTACCTGCCCGAGGGTTAAGGCGCGTCGCCTGCCAACAGCCCGCGCAGCCCTGACCAAACCAGTTGCACCGCCAGCACCAACAATAGCGCGTTCAACACCTGTCGAAACCGCGCATCGCTGATCCGGTTCAGCACCTTCCCTCCGGCCCAGGTGCCAATCAGCCCGCAGCCCACCATCGCCAACAAAAATCCGGCCCAGGGCGCATAGGCAAAACCCAGCGCGCCAAAGGCCAGAACCTTCATCAGATGCAACAGGGTCTGCAGCGTCGCCAGGGTGGCGACATGCGCGTGACGGCCCAGATTCAGCGCCTTCAGATATGTGGTGACAAACGGCCCCGAGGCGCCAAAGACCATCGAGACCCCGGCGGTGATGAGCCCGGTGACAAAGGGCCAGTTGCGCATCCAGTCAGGAGCCCGCGCCAAAACCGTCCAGACCAGAAACCCGCCGACGCCGATCTGCACCCAAGCGGGCGGCAGGGTCACTGCAATACGCGCCACTCCCAGCGTGCCCAGCCCGGCACCCACCAGAAACCAGCCCAGCGCCGAGACATGCAGATGCCGCGCCATCAGCACCGACCGCCCGGCGTTCGAGCCAAATTGCACCACGCCATGCACCGGGATCAGTGCGGCAGGCGGCAAGAGGCTGGCCATCACCGCCAGCACCAGCCCGCCGCCGCCGATACCGAACGCGATGGTGATGAACGACCCGGCAAAGCTGGACAGCATCAGCCCCAGCGTGACCCATCCAGAGGTGTCCGGCGGCAGGATCAGATCGATCAGGGCAGCACCTCGGGGTTGACCACATGCACGGGTGCACCCTCGGCAAAGGCGGTGACCAGTCCATAGGCGTCAGCGAACTGGCGGTCCAGTTCCTCTTCGGTGACGAAACCGATATGCGGCGAGGCCGTGACGCGCGGGTGATGCGCCAGCGCGTCGGCAGGGTCGCGCAAGGGCTCGGTGTCAAAGACATCGATCGCCACACGGCCCGGCCGCCCGGCCTGCACCGCGGCCAACAGCGCACCGGGTTCAACCAACGAGGCGCGTGAGGTGTTCACAAAGATCGCGCTGGGCCGCATCGCCGCCAGATCGGCGGCGGTAATCAGCCCTTTTGTCTGCGCATTGGCGCGCACATGAACCGAGACCACATCGCTTTGCGCAAAAAAATCCTGACGGCTGGCGGCGACCGCCTCGCCATCGGCAAGCGCCCGCGCCCGGCCCTGATCCGAGCCCCACCAGACCACCTGCATCCCAAGCGCCCGCGCATAAACCGCCACCTGCCGGGCAATCCGGCCATAGCCGTAAAGCCCCATTTGCCGCCCGGCCAGAGTGCGCCCCGGCGCACCCTGCCACAGCCCGGCCTTCAACCGCGCGTTTTGCGCCAGCAGATCACGCGCGGCGGCCAACATCAGCAGCAACGTCAGTTCCGCCGTGGCCACCGACGGCCCGCCCGCGCTGAGGTTCGAGCAGAATGTCACGCCGTGCCGCGTGCAGGCCGCGACATCGACATGCGGATGCACGCCACGCATGGCGATCAACCGCAGGTTCGGCAGCCGCTGCAGCAGCGCGTCGGTGATCGGCGTGCGCTCGCGAAACAGCACCAGTGCCTCGGCGTCGCGCAGCCGGTCGCCCAGCGCTGCGGGATCGGGGCAATGGTCGGTGTGGATCGTCACCTCATGCCCGGCCAGACGCGAAAACGAGGGCAACCCGCGCAGGGTGTCGTGCCAGTCGTCGAGGATGTGAACCTTCATTTCTGTCCCTTTCGTCCGGCCCCCACCAGCCGCGCCGCGATGGGCGCGCCCGAAATCACCAGCAAAATCCGGGTCAGGTGATGCACCACGACATAGCCCAGATCGGCGCCTGCGACGATGGCCAGCACTGTCATCTCGGCCTGCCCGCCGGGGGCAAAGGCCAGAAAAGCCTCGACCGCCGGGGCAAGGCCCAGTTGATAGACCACCTCGGACATCAGCGCCGCAAGCGCCGCCAGCAGCAACACGAATCCCACCCCGGCCAACACGTCGCGACGCAGTTCCAGCAAGGTGATGCCGGTATAGCCGACGCCAATCGCTGCACCGATGAAGAACTGCGCCACCAGAATCGCCTCGGCCGGTGGGCGGTGATGGATCAGGCCTGACAGCGACAGCACCCCAGTCAGCACCAGCGGGCCCAGAATCGAGGCGCCGAACATGCCGATGCGCTCGCCACCCTTCCAGCCGATCAGCGCGGCGGCGGCCATCAGCGTCATCTCGTGCAGCGGCAGGTCGCGGGCGGGTTCCCCGATCGGCTGGGTCAGCGAGGCACCGAACAACTGCGTCATCAAGATCGGCGCCAGCGTGACGATCACCAGAACGCGCGTCGCGTGGATCAGCGACAGCGTGCGCCCGTTGCCGCCCGCCTCGGTGCCAAAGACCACCATGTCCTGCAGGCCGCCCGGCATCGCCGCATACCAGGCCGTCGCCGCATCATAGCCGCAGACGCGGCGAAAGAACGGCACACCGACGAGGCCAATCAGCCCGATATAGATCGGAATCAGCGCGACCGAGGCCAGCATCGACGGCAGTTGAGCCAGCACCGCCGGGGTCAGCGCGGCGCCCACGGCCACGCCCAGAATGGTGCGCGCGCCAATACCGATCTGTCCGGCACTGCGCAGCGGCAGCCCGGCCAGCGCAGCGGCCAGACAGGCGAACATCGGGCCAAAAAGAAAGGGCAGCGGCATCTGTATCAGCCAGAACAGCCCTGCCCCCAGCGCCGAAAGGGCCAGCGTCAGCAAGGTGCGCGCCCAGGGCGGCAGGGTGGACAGCATCGGCATGGCGCGACTCGATTGACCTTGGTTGCGTCCGATTGTATACCTTTGGACACAATGCGCAAGACACCCGCCCAGGACCACCCCGCCGACCTGCCTCAGGGCCAGGATGCCTATCGTCGTCTGGTGGCGGAAATCCGCACGGGCGCCCTGAAACCCGGCGACCGCCTGCTGGAGACCGACCTTGCCGAACGGCTGGGCATCAGCCGCACCCCGGTGCGCGAAGCGATCCGCCAACTCGAAGCCGACGGGCTGGTCACCCATGCGCCAAGGCAAGGCGCCACGGTGCGCAGCCTCGATTCCGGCGAAGTGACCGAACTCTATGAAATGCGCGGTGTGCTCGAAGGCACGGCTGCGCGGCTGGCAGCGCGGGTCGCCTCGCCGGTGGAACTGGCAGAACTCGCCGCTCTCAACGCCGAGATGATCGCCGCACGCGGCGATGCGCCGCGGATGTATGATCTGAACCGGCAGTTCCATGCCGCTCTGCTGGCGGCAGCGCGCAACCGTTATCTGGCGCGCTCGGTCGCGGGGCTGCAAAAGACGCTGCTGATCCTCGGCCCCTCGACCTTGTCCGAATCCGACCGCGCCGAGGCCGCCGGGCGCGAGCATGAGGCCGTTCTGGCTGCGCTGCGCCTGCGCGACGAGGACAGCGCCGAGGCGGCGATGCGGGCGCATGTGACGGCTGCCCATGCAACGCGACTACGCCAGTTCCGCAACCGGGCCGAGCCCGAATAGCGCCGCCCACTCGCCCCCGCCGCACCCGCGTGCTAGGCCGGGGCAAAGCCGAGGGCGCGCGATGCTGGACATCTTTCTGACCACCCTGCCGATCTATCTGATGATCCTTGTCGGCTTTGCCTCGGTGCGCTCCGGCTATCTGGACGCCGCGCTGATCGGCGCGCTCAGCCAGTTCACCCTGAAGATCGCGCTGATTGCGCTGATTTTTTCCGCCATCGCCCTGCCGCGCGATTCATCGCTGAACACCCCTTTCTTGGCGGCCTATCTGGCGGGCTCGCTGGCGACGCTGGGGGTCGGCTTTGCACTTGTGCGGCTGGCGCTGCGCCAGCCCGCGCCGGACGGCTGGGTGCTGGCGATGGGCATGGCCTGTTCCAACAGCGGGTTTCTGGGCTTTCCCATCGCCTCGCTGGTCTTTGGCCAGGATGGCGCGGTGGTCTTTGCCATGACGATGACGGTTGAAAACGCAGTGATGCTGCCCTTGGCCGTGTTGCTGGCCGGGGCGGCGGGGCAAGGCGGTCGGCTGGGCGCGTTGCTGGCACAGGCCGGGCGGCGGATCGTCACGAACCCCTTGATGATCGCCGTGACGCTGGCACTGCTGGTGCGGGTCAGCGGTCTGCCCTTGGGCGCGCCGATCAGCCGCACGATCACCATGTTGAGCGCCGCGGCGGCGCCGGTGGCCCTGTTCGTCATCGGCGCGGCGATGGCACAGGCGCGGGTCGGCGGCCATTGGCGACGCGTCGGGGCCGTCAGCCTTGGCAAGCTGGCGCTGCATCCGGCCTTGGTGGCGCTGGCGTTGTTCACCGTGCCCGGTGTGCCGCCCGCGTTGATCCCGGTCGGCATCCTGTTCGCCGCAGTGCCGATGCTGACGATCTACCCCTTGCTGGCAGCTCCCTTTGGGCTTGGTGCGGTGGCCTCGACGGCATTGATCGTCTCGACAGGGCTGTCGGTGCTGACGGTCTCGGCGGTGCTGGCGCTGATGCTCTAGCATTGCTTGCAGGCACCACGCATGAGACGTTGGCGCTAACGGAGGGGTGTGCGATGGAGCGATTCGCGGGGATAGCGCTGCTGCTGGCGGCGAGTGGTGGACAAGCCGCGGCGCAGATACCGCTGCCGCCACCGCTGAGTGACGCCGATTTCCGCCCGGTCAACGCCGCCGAGGCGGCGCTGGGGCAGTTGCTGTTCTATGACCCGATCCTGTCAGGCAACCACGAGGTCGCCTGCGCTACCTGTCACCATCCCGCCTTTGGCACCGGCGACGGGTTGTCGCTGGGGCTGGGCGACGGCGGCACAGGACTGGGGCCTGACCGCCGCGCCGACCCAGCCAATCCGCCCGAGCAACGTATTCCGCGGAATGCTCAGGCGCTGTGGAATCTGGGCGCGCTGGAGTATGCCTCGCTGTTCCATGACGGGCGGGTCGAGATCGACGTCACTCGGCCTGGTGGCATGCGCACGCCGCTCGACGAAGACATGATGCAGGGTTTTGCCAGCATGCTGTCGGCGCAGACGATGTTCCCCGTGCTGTCACCCGATGAAATGGCCGGGCATTATTCCGAAAACCCGATCGCGCAGGCGGTGCGGCTGGGGATCATCACCGGCGAGGGCGGCGCCTGGGATCTGATCGCCCTGCGGGTGGCGGGCATTCCGGCCTATGCGCAGGACTTTGCCGAGGTTTACCCTGAAATCGCGGCAGGTCGGCCGATTGCCTTTACCGACATCTCGAACGCCATCGCCGCCTTCATGGAGTTCGAGTTCCGCTCGGACACTGCCCCCTTTGATGCCCTGTTGCGCGGGCAGGCCGCGTTGGAGCCTTTGGCCGCGACAGGCCTGACGCTGTTTTATGGCGCGGCGGGATGTGCGGACTGCCATTCCGGCCCCTTCCTGACCGACCACGGCTTTCACGCCATGGCCGCGCCCCAATTAGGGCCGGGCAAGGGCGCGCGATTCGAAACCCATGCCCGCGACGAGGGGCGGTTCCGCGTCACCGGCGATCCGGCCGACTGGTATGCGTTCCGAACCCCGGCCCTGCGCAATGTCGCACTGACCGCGCCTTATGGCCACGCGGGCGCCCATGCGACGCTGGAGAGTTTCCTGCGCGACCATACCACGGGCCGCGCCGTTCTGGCCTATGACCGCGCGCAGGCCGTGCTGCCCGCACTGCCGGTGCAGGACTGGCGGGTGCTCGACGATGCGGCGCAGACCGAGGCCATCGCCGCCGCCGCCACGCCCGGCTTTCAGCCCGACACCGAACAGATCGCCGCGCTGGTGGCGTTTCTCGGCACGCTCACCGATCCGGTGGCAGTGACCGGCCGGCTGGGCGTGCCCGCTGCGGTTCCCAGCGGGCTGCCCGTGCCGAACCCCTGAGTGACCTCAGAACGGCAGGCCGACGTAGTTTTCCGCCAGCGAAGTCATCGCTGCCTCGCTGCTGAAAAGATAGGCCAGATCGGTTTCCTGCAGCTTCTGGTCATAGGTCAGGCTGTCCGGGAAGGTGTGCAGCATCGTCGTCATCCACCAGCTAAAGCGCTGCGCCTTCCAGACCCGCGCCAGCGCCTTGGCGGAATACTGCTCCAGACCGGTGTCGTCGCCCTTCAGGTAATGCGCCACCATCGCGTGATAGAGGTAATAGATGTCCGACGCGGCCGAGTTAAGCCCGCGCGCCCCGGTCGGCGGCACGATATGCGCGGCATCCCCCGCCAGGAAGAGATTGCCCCAGCGCATCGGCTCGGCAACAAAACTGCGCAGCGGTGCGATGGATTTTTCGATCGACGGGCCGGTTTGCAGCCGCGCGGCGACTTCGGCGGGCAGGCGCTTTTTCAACTCGTCCCAAAAGGCCTCGTCCGACCAATCCTCGACGGTGTCGCTCAGCGGCACCTGGATGTAGTAGCGGCTGAGCACCTGAGAGCGCAGCGAGCACAGGGCAAAACCGCGGTCATGCTTGGCATAGATCAGTTCCGGGTTGACCGGCTTGGTGCGGCTCAGCACACCCAGCCAGCCAAAGGGATAGACCTTTTCGTATTCGCGCAGCACGTCCTTGGGGATCGCCTTGCGGCTGGGGCCGTGAAAACCATCAGCGCCGATCACATAATCGCAGTCGATGCGGATGATCTCGTCCCCCGCGCGATAGGTCACCCAAGGCTTGCCCGCGGTGTTCAGATCATGCAGCGCGACGTCCTCGACATTGTGGATCACCACGCCGTTCATCTTGGCCCGTGCGTCATAAAGATCGCGCGTCAATTCGGTCTGGCCGTAAACCACCACCGAAGAGCCGCCCGAGTATTTGTGCAGATCGACCCGGCTGAGCGCGCCGTTGTCGCTGATCTCGAAGCCGTCGTGGATCTCGCCCTCGCGGTCCATGCGTTCGCCGCACTGGGCCTCGCGCATCAATTCGGCAAAGCCGTGCTCCAGCACACCGGCGCGGATGCGGCCAAGCACATAGTCGCGGCTGTGCTTTTCCAGCACGATGGTGTCGATGCCCTTCAGGTGCAAAAGCTGGCTCAACATCAGGCCCGAAGGGCCGCCGCCGATGATGCAGACCTGTGTCTTGGTGGTTCCGGTATTCATGTGCTTCCTCCACAGCTTTTGGCCAAACTGCCAGCCACGGGGCATCGAGGGAATGGACCGCGCTGCGGATTTCTTGTACGATTCGAACATGACACAGTCAGCCCCCCATCCCCCGCATGTGCCGACCTACAACCTGTTTGGCGAGGTCGGCGATCTGCCCGACGTCGTGCATTGCGAAACGATCGAGGCCCGCTCGCGGCTGCATGACTGGGAGTTGGCGGCGCACCGCCATCCGCGGCTGCATCAGGTGTTGCTGCTGGAAGCGGGTCAGGGGACCCTGCTGCTCGAAGGCCTGCGCCACCCCCTGCCGCCCGAAACGCTGGTCAATGTGCCCATGGGTGTGGTGCATGGCTTCAGCTTTCAGCCCGGCACGCGCGGATTGGTGGTGACCTTTGCGGCCGAGATGCTGGACCAGACGTTGCGTCCCGGCGAGGGGCTGCGCGAAGTCCTGGCGCAACCGGCGATCCTGCCTGCCGAGGGCGAGGCCGCGCAGACAATGGCCCGGCTCTCGGCAGGCTTTGCCAGCCGCAGCTATGGACGGGCGCAGATCCTGCGGTCCTTGGCCGGTCTTCTGCTTGGACAGATCGCGCGGACCATCGTCGAAACCGGCGTCACCGGGGAACGCCGCGCGGCCCCCGATCTGGTCGCGCGGTTTGAAGAATTGCTCGACGCGCATCTGCTGGAACACTGGAGCGTCACCGACTATGCCGCCGCACTGGCCGTCAGCGCGGCGCATCTCAGCCGCCTGACCCGAGCCGCCCGCGGCCGCCCGGCCTCGCGGCTGATCGAGGACCGGCTGATCCGCGAGGCACGGCGTAATCTGGTGTTCACCAACCTGCCGGTCTCGCGCATTGCCTATGCGCTGGGGTTCGATGACCCGGCCTATTTCACCCGCGTCTTCACCCGCGCCACCGGCTTGTCGCCGCGCTCCTTTCGCCAGCGCCTTGACCAGCAGGCCTAGCGGGCCGTGGTTCAGGGCCGCGCCAGCACGCCCTCGGCCAGCCAGCCATCCACCACCGCCAGTGCCGCCGTGCTGAATTCGGGGTCGTTGATATGCGCGTCGAGGTCGATCAACCTTGCATTCGGCGGGCAGGCGGCGCGCAATTCCTGCACAAAGGCCGCCAGCCCCTCGGCGTCATGCAGCGGCCCCTCGGGCCGGTCCCATTCATTGCCGCCGCGTGTCGGCAGGATCACCACCACCGGCCCCTGCGCCATTGCCAACCGCTCGGCTATGGTGCGCGCCATCGCGCGACGTTCCTCGGGGGTCATCACCACCGAGGTCAGCAGTCGGTTATGCGCATGTGCCGGGCGGTCCTTGAGCGCCTCGGGCAGCGGATGCCAGCCGACCAGATCCACCAGATCGTAACAGCCGATCGACACAATCTGCGGCACGCCCGCCTTGCCCGCGGCAGTCATGCGGTCCGGCCCGGCGCTGATGGCCGATCCCAACATGTGATTGCCCACCTCTTGTGGTGCGAAATCCAGCACGGCGGCAAAGGCGCCCTGCGCGGCCAGCGCCTCGAACGCACGACCGCCCATGCCGGTGGCGTGGAACACCGCGACGTCAAACCCGCGCGATTCCAGCGCCGGTTTCAGGCTGACCATATAGCGCAGAACGGTCTTGCCAAAGGATGTCATGCCGATCAGCGGCCTGAGTCCACGCGGCTTTTCCACCGCCCGCGCCGCACCCAGAACCGCCCCGGCAGCCTGACTGAGCGAGGCCTTGCACACCGGGTTCAGCCCATAAAGCCCACCGGCCCAGAGGATCATCTGGATGTCCGGCGCCAACCGTTCGGGCGGGATCATGGGGCTGAAGCTGACTGTCGAGACCACATACTTCGGCACGCCCAACGGCAGCGCCGCGCAAAGATCGAGCGCAAGGTCAGTGCCCATCGATCCGCCCATCACGATCACCCCGTCGAACACCCCCTCGGCGCACAGCCGCGCGGCCAACGTGGCCGCGCCGCGCGCCATGATCTGCATGGCGAGGTTCTCATCCTCGCCACCAATCGCCGCTGCGATGCTCGATCCGCCCGCCTCGGCCACCTGATGCTTGGACCAGTCGGTCGGCGTGGCCGGATCGCCCAGCACGCTGACATCCATCGTCACCACGCCGCCGCCTTGCGCGCGGATCACTTGGGCCAGATAGCCCAGTTCATCCTGCTTGGTGTCATAGGTTCCGACAATGAGGATGGTGCGGTCAGTCATCGGGGGCCTCCAGATAGGCAGTGACAAGGGGCAGGGCAGTGGCGATCGCGCGGGCGCTGCGGGCGGGTCCGCCGGGTTCGTCCATCCGGGGGATGACCCAACCCAGATAGGTCAGCGCACGCAGCATCAGCATGAGATCGAGGGCGGGCGTGGGACGGCCATAGCCCTCCAGCAGCGCGGCGCGTAGGGCGGGGTAATCAGGCGCTGCCAGTTGGCGCATCAGCACAGTGGCAAGGTCAAAGACCCGGTATCCCCAGCCACCATCGTCAAAGTCGATCAGCATCAGGGTCTCGCCGTCGATCATCACGTTTTCGGTGATGGCATCGGCGTGGATCAGGCCAAAGTCGAGAGTTTGGCCCATACGCGTGAGCGCTGCATCGGCCTTGGACCGCGCCGCCAGAACCGCCGCGCGTTGCGCTGACGTCAGGTCCGGGTTGCGCCAGAACGGCCCCCACAGCGGGGCGTCACCGGTCAGGCCGGGGTGGTCCCAGCGCGGGCGGATGAAGCCGGGCGGTGGGGTCCAGGCGTCGGACAGGGCGTGCAGCCGGGCCAACAGCGCGCCCAGCGCCCGCATATATCCCGCGCGGTCGGTGATGCCATCGAGCGCCCCCTGCGCCCCCACCATCCGCCCCGGCAGCCAAGTCAGCACGCTGACCGGCGTGCCCTCGACCACCTCCACCAGCCGCCCGTTCCGTGAAGGAATCGGACGCGGCACGGTCAGGCCGCCTTTTTCCAGCATCGCCATCCAGTCGAGTTCGGATTGCAGCTCGGCCAGCGTGCGATACCCGGGCCGGTGCAGCCGCAAGGCATACCGCCCCTCGACCCTCCAGACAGCGTTCTCGCGCTGTGCTGCCAGAACAAGCCCCGAGGGCGCAAAGCCCCACAGCGCCGCTGCCCGTGCCGCCGCGACGCTCATGCCACCGGGGTCTCGGCCAGAACCGCGTCCAGCGTGTCGATCACCTGATCGACGTTGGCGCGACTGAAGGGCATCGGCGGGCGCATTTTCAGCACGTTGTAATGGATCCCAAGGAAGTTCAGCAGCACCCCGCGGCGGCGCATGCCATTGACCAGCCGTTTGACATAGGCGCTCGCGGGCGCCTTTGTGGCGCGGTCGAGCACCATCTCGGCGCCAAAAAACAGGCCAGACCCGCGCACATCACCAATCGCCTCATGGCGCTGTGCCAGTTCGCGCAGCCCTTGAACGGCATAGGCCCCCACATCGGCGGCGTTGGCCTGCAGCCCCTCGTCCTGCACCACCCGCAGCGTCGCCATCGCCGCGGCGCAAGACACGGGATTGCCACCGAACGTATTGAAATAGCGAAACTTCTGGCGAAACGCGCGCATTGTCTCGGCGGGGGCCACCACGGCGGCGACCGGGTGGCCGTTGGCCATCGGCTTGCCCAGCGTGACGATATCGGGCCGCAGACCGATCTTTTGGTGACCCCAGAAATGGCTGCCCAGCCGCCCGAAGCCCGGCTGCACCTCGTCGGCGATGATGACACCACCCGCCTTGCGCACCACGTCCTGCACCGGGTCCAGCCAACCGGGGGGCAGGTCCGGGAACCCCTCGTTGGCAAAGAACGGGCACAGGATCAGCGTCGAAAAGCCATGTCCGGCGGCCTCCAGCGCGTCGATCTGCGCCTGCACCGCGGCGGCGAAGGCCACCGCGTGCGGCATCCCCGGCACGCCGCCCAGGGGGCGATAGCTGTCCGGCGCAGGCACAAAGCGGACCGAGTCCCAATAGCCCCCCGGCGGGGCATTGGTGCGGCTGAGTTGATGCACAGCCGTCGTATTGCCGTGATAGGTGTGGTCAGTGGCGATCACCCCGGTCTTGCCCGTCAGCGCCTGCGCCATGCGCAGCGCGACGTCATTCGCCTCGGACCCCGTGCAGCACAACAGCGCCGTGTCAAAAGGCGCATCAAACGTCGCGGTTAGCGCCTCGACATAGTCCAGAATTCCCTCGTGCAGATATCGCGTATGGGTATTCAGCGTGCCCACCTGTTCGCAGATCGCGGCCACCACGCGGGGGTGGCAATGGCCGACATGCGGGACGTTGTTGTAACAATCCAGATATTGCCGTCCCTCGGCATCCCACAGATGCACCCCCTGCCCACGCACCAGATGCACGGGGTCCTCGTAAAAGGTGCTCATGTTGGGGCCGAGCAGACGCTCGCGCCGTTGCAGCAGGGACTCGGTCACAACTGGATCCACGCGGTTTTCAGATTGGTGTATTTGTCCAGCGCGTGCAGTGACTTGTCGTGGCCGTTGCCGGACTGGCGATGGCCACCCAAGGGCACGGTCCCATCGGCGCCGCCATAGGTGTTGACATGGACGACCCCGGCGTCGATCGCCCGCACCATGCGGTGGGCGCGTGACAGGTTGCCGGTCCAGACCGCAGCCGCAAGCCCGTAATCGGTGCCATTGGCGATGCGCAGGGCGTCTTCTTCGCTCTCAAACGGGATCACACCAACGACGGGGCCAAAGACCTCTTCGCGGGCGATGGTCATCTCGGGCTTGACGGCACGCAGGATGGTCGGCGCGAAATAGCTGCCGCCAGTTTCGGGCAGGATGCGCGCCCCTCCTGTGACCAGACCGGCGCCCTGTTCGGCGGCCTGCGCCACCATCCCCGCGATCCGGGCCAGTTGCATCTCGGACGAGATCGCCCCGGCCTGCGTTTCCAGCTTCAGCGGATTGCCGACCTTCATCGCCGTCGCCTCGGCCGCGAGCAGCGCGGTGAACTCTTCGGCCACTTCGCGCTGCACCAGCAGGCGTGAACCAGCGACACAGACCTGACCCGAGTTGCGGAAGATGCCCGCCGCGGACACCTTGGCCGCCTGTTTCAGATCAGGCGCATCGGCAAAGACGATATTGGGTGATTTGCCGCCCAGTTCCAGATAGACCCGCTTCAGGTTCGAGCGCGCGGAGTATTCCTGCAGCCGCCGCCCCACCCCGCCCGAGCCGGTAAAAACCAGCACATCCACATCCATCGACAGCGCCAGCGCCTCACCGCTAACCGCGCCCTGCCCCGTCACCACGTTCAGCACACCATCGGGCAAGCCACATTCGCTGCAGATCTCGGCCAGCCGCAGCAGCGACAGCGAGGCCACCTCGGACGGCTTCAACACCACCGAGTTACCCATCGCCAGCGCAGGCGCGATCTTCCATGCGCCGATCATCAGTGGGAAGTTCCACGGCACGATGGCGCCGATCACGCCCACGGGTTCGCGGTGGATCAGCGCCAGCACATTGCCGGGCGTGGGGGCAATCTCACCGTAAACCTTGTCCAACGCTTCGGCGTAATAGCGGAAGGTGCCCGCAGCGCTGCCGGGTTCGGCCTTGATCGCCATGGAAATCTCGGTGCCATTGTCGCGCACGCCAAGGACGGCCAGCGCCAACGCCTCGCGCTCGATGGCGTCGGCGATGCGGTGCAGCACAGCCTTGCGCTGGGCTGGCGCCGCGCGCGACCACACCCCGCTATCATAGGCCCGCCGCGCACTGGCGACCGCAGCCTCGACATCGACTTTGCCCGCATCAGCGATGGTGGTCAGTTGCTGTCCATCGATAGGCGAGGTGACCGCCATCACCGCGCCCGTTTGCGCCGCGACCCGCCGTCCACCGATCCACAGACCTTGCGCTGCCACCGGCACCGTGGCCAGCGCGTCAATGCTGGATTGATCCATTCTTCTTTCCCTTCCAGTCGCGCCACAGCGCCCAGACATGCATCAGCAAAACCACGCAGATCATCGCAAAAACCACCTGCGCCACCGGCCTGTCGATCCAATCCCAAACCGAGCGGATGCGCGGCAGCGATGTGCGGAACTTGGCCTCGATGATCCCGCCCAGCACCATGCCCAGAATGATCGGAACCGTCGGCAGATTCAATCGCTTGAGCACCACGCCCAGCAGGGCAAAGGCCCCTGCCGTCAGACAATCCACTGCCGAATTGCGCAGGGTATAGACCCCGACAAAGGACAAGATCAGGATCAGCAGGCCCAGAAACCGCTCTGGAATCGCCAACACTTTCAGCAAGGGCCGCGTGCCGATCAGCAGCACCGCCAGCGCCAGCACATTCAACAGCGCGAGGCAGATATAGAGCGCGGCGATGAAATCCATGTGGTCGCGAAACAGCCCCGGTCCGGGGATGACGTTGTGCACATAAAAGACCGACAGCATCATCGCTGTCAGTTCCTCGCCGGGGATGCCCAGCGCCAGCAGGGGCACCATCGCGGCAGGCGGGACGGAATTGTTGGCCGATTCGGACGCGACCAACCCCTCGGGGCTGCCCTTGCCGAACAGGTCCGGCCGTCTGGAACTGGCGCGGGCATAAGAATAGGACAGGAATTGCGAGACGAACTCGCCCACGCCCGGGATGATCCCCATCACCGTGCCCGAGGCCGCACCCGCTGTCGCCACCCGCTTGTGGGCAAAGACCTCGCGCACACCGGCGGCGATCGAGCCGTTCAGCGTCGGCACCGGCCCCACACGATCGCGCCCGGCCAGCAGGATCAGGCCTTGCGACACGGCGAACAGGCCCGACACCACGACGATCAGGTCGATTCCCTGCGTTAGCCAGCCCTGCCCAAAGGAAAAGCGCATGGAATAGGTGTTGGGCTCCATCCCCACGGTGTTCAGGAACAGGCCGAAGAACAGCAGCGCGCCGGCTGCCAGCGCCTGCCCGCGATGCGCCACCACGACCATCACGCAGCCCAGCAAGGCAGCGAGGAAAATCTCGCGCGAGCCGAACATCGGCGCCACGCGCGCCAGCACCGGCGCCAACAGGATCAGGCAGCCAACGCTGAACATGCCGCCCCAGAACGACGCGCCAAAGGCCAGACCCAGCGCCCGCGGCCCCTGCCCGGCCTTGGTCATCGGATAGCCGTCATAGGTTGTCAGCGCGTTGACCGCGGTTCCAGGCGTGTTGATGAGGATCGAGGGAATCGCCCCGCCATACAGGGACGAGCCATAGATGCCCAACAGCAGCGTCAGCCCGACAATGGGATCCCAGCCAAAGGTCGCGGGCAACAGGATGGCGATGGCCACCGGCGGGCCGACACCCGGGATCGCTCCGATCAGCACGCCACCGACGGACCCGGCCAGCAAGGCCGCGATCACGTCCCAGCGGGTCACAATGGCGAGGGCGGCGAGCAGCGTGTCCATGCAGTGCCCTCAGAGATAGATGACAAGGGCGTTGCGGATCGCCTGCGGAAAAACCTCGTACAGCGCGCCGCCCGGAATACGCACCTGCAGCACTGCCTTGAAAAGCACGACGATCAGCGCACCCGAAACCGGCGCCCACAGCAACAGCCGCCCGCGATAGCCCAGTCGCAACGCAAGTAGCGCGGCAAAGGTCACTGTCGCGGGCAAATAGCCGAGGCGCGGCACCGCCAGCACATAGGCCATGTACCAGACTAGGTATTCGGTCGCCGCCAGCCAGTGCAGCACCTCGGCCAGTGTGTCGCCCCCGCCTCGCCGGAAGTTGCGGACAAGACAGGCGACCAACTCGCCCGCGCCAAACATCAGCATCCCCACAATGGCCACCAAGGGCCAGAGGCCGGGCTGGCGGCTCCAGGGCTGGCCCTCGGCCCAGGTGGTCTGCGTACTCCACTGTGTTGCCAGCGCCACGGCCACCAGAAACGAGGCGACAGCGAACACCACCTCGGCGCGGTGATGTGGCGGGGCGATCAACTCGGTCAGGTCGTGGCTGTTGGTCATCGCCGCCCCTTTCGCGCACAGGGGCCCCGGATTTGATACCGGGGCCCCCGCATTCGGAGTCATTCCGCCAGAATGGCGTCGATACGGGCGAGGATCGCGGTATCCTCGGCCATGCGTGCCGCCGCGGCCTCGCCTTCGAGCCAGTAGATCTGCGCGCCGGTCTCGGCGGCAAAGGTCTGGGCGCGATCCGAGGCAATGGTCGCCTGCGCGACCGCCGCAATACGCGCGCGCACGTCGGGCGGCGTGTCGCGGTGCACAAAGAGGCCGTTCCATAGCGACAGGTCGAGTTCCGGCACCAGCTCCTGCACCGTCGGCGCATCGGGCGAGGCCGCCAGCCGCTGAGGCGTGATCGAGGCAAGGATGGTCACATCGTCGAGACAGGGCAGGATCAGCTGGATGGTCGTGTTGATGACATCCACATCGCCCGAGGCCAGCGTGTTGCAGTCGAGCGCATCATAGGCGGCATCGGCGCCCCAGTCGAAGCCCAGCCGCGCCGCCAGTGCAAAGGACACCCGCGTCGGCTCCAGTCCGGCGCCGAAATGGCCCAGCAGCACGTCATTGTCTTGCGCGTGGGCGACCAGTTCTTCCATCGTCTGGAACTCGGACTCGGCCGAGGTCGCGAGGACAAAGGGATAGGTCAGGAAGATGCCGACTGGCTCGAACGGGTTGGGGCTGAGTTCGGGAATGCCCAATTGCGGGCCGATGATCGGCACCCCGATGACGAAGGACCCGATAACCGAGCCATCCGCCGGGGCATTCGCCACCTCGACCGCGCCGGGAAACGGGCCGCCACCACCGCCCGGACGGTTCAACACCGCGGCGGGCTGGCCATAAGCGGCCTGAAAGTCCTCGGCGATCATGCGGGTCAGCACATCCTCGAGGTCGCCGGGCGGCCACGGAACCACAAAGGTCACCGGACCTTCGGGATACTCGGCCAGCGCGACGCCGGCCTGCAGGGCAAGGGCCGCCGCCAGAGCAAGGGAAAGCGGGCTATTCATCCAAAATCTCCTTGTCGGTTCATTATATACACCGATGTTTCAAAAATAGCTTGCGCGATGGTCGGGATTCGGTCAAGACTTTTCTTGTGAATGCAATGAACCTTTCCCCTGCCCGCCCTCCAAACCGGCAAAGCCCCATGCGAACCGTCGAAAAAGCCTTGAAATTGCTGGAGGTTTTCTCGGACAAGGTTGTCGAGATCGGACTGTCCGACCTTGCGCGACACTCGGGCATCGACAAGGCGACCGTCTTGCGGATGCTGGGCGACATGGCGGAAAGCGGCCTTGTCGAGCAGAACCCCGACAGTCGCCGCTGGCGTCTTGGCGCCGGGGTGTTGCGGCTGGCCCGCCTGCGCGAGGCGGCGCAGCCGGTGACGCAGGTGATGACACCGATTCTGGAGCGCCTCGCCGAACAAACGGGCGAAACGGCGCATGTCTCTCTCCTGTCGGGGCGCGATCTGGCGAATGTCGGCGTCGTCGAAAGCACCCGCGCCAACCGCGTGCATATTGAACCTGGGCTGGCGCTGCCGCTGCACGCGACGGCGTCGGGCATTGCGTTCTCGGCCTTTGCCCGACCCGAACAGACCGAACGCGCGCTCGCCCGCCGCCTGACAGCCGTCACCGGCACCACGCCGACCACGCGCGAGGCGCTGGCCCTCCAGATCCAGCGCGCCCGCACACGGGGCTGGGCGGTGGCCGACCAGACCTATGAATCCGAGGTGTATGGCCTGGCTGTGCCGATCTTTGGCGCCGATGGTTTCGCCTGTGGCGCGCTGGCCGTTGCCGTGCCCTCGTCACGCGTGACGCCCGCCTATGAGCGCAACATCCTGTCCGCCCTCGCCCCTGCCGCACTGGATGCGACACGGGGTCTGGGCGGGCGCGTGCCCCCCCATCACCAGATCAGCGATCAGGAGTAACCGATGCCCAAGGACGAGAATTTCCTCAAGGCCAACAACGCCCGCCACCTGTGGCACCCGATGGCGCATCCGGCCGACATGAAAGCCAACCCGCCCGCCATCATCACCGGCGGCAAGGGCGTGCGCATTACCGATGTCGACGGGCATGAGGTGGTCGATGGCGTGGGGGGGCTGTGGAACGTCAACCTCGGCTATTCCTGCGAGCCGGTGAAGGCCGCCATCGCCGCACAACTTGACCGGCTGCCCTATTACTCGATCTTTCGCGGCACATCGAACGATGCGGTGATCGAACTGTCGGAAGAGCTGAAGGACTTCTTTGCCCCCGACGGGCTGACACGCGCCTTCTATACCTCGGGCGGCGGCGACAGCGTCGAAACCGCGCTGCGGCTAGCACGGCAGTATCACAAGATCCGGGGCGAGGCCGGGCGCACCAAGTTCCTGAGCCTGAAAAAGGGCTATCACGGCACGCATTTCGGCGGCGCCTCGGTCAATGGCAACGCCAATTTCCGCACCGCGTACGAGCCGATGCTGCCGGGGTGCTTCCACATCCCCGCGCCATTCCCCTATCGCAACCCGTTCAACGAGACCGATCCGGCAAAACTGGCGCAGTTGTGCCTCGCCGCGCTCGAAGACGAGATCGCCTTTCAGGGCGCGGGCACCATCGCCGCCTTCATCATGGAGCCGATCCTGGGCGCCGGCGGGGTGATCCCGCCGCATGCCAGCTTCATGCCGGGCGTGGCCGAGATCTGCAAAAGGAACGGCATCCTGCTGATCGCCGACGAGGTCATCACGGCCTTTGGCCGCACCGGGGCGTGGAGCGGCAGCCGCCTTTGGGGCGTTAAACCGGACTTCATGTGCACCGCCAAGGCGATCACCAATGGCTATTTTCCCTTTGGCGCGGTGATGATCGCCGAGGGGGTGGTCGAGGTCTTCGAAAAGGACACCACCGGCAAGGCGGCCATCGGGCATGGCTATACCTACTCGGGTCACCCCGTCGGCGCAGCAGCGGCCATCGCCTGCCTCGCCGAGACAAAGCGGCTGAACGTGGTTGAAAACGCTGCGGCTCGCGGGGCGCAATTGTGGGCCGGGATCAACGCGCTGAAGGCCAAATACCCATTGATCGGCGATGTGCGCGGCGGCCACGGGCTGATGCTGGCGCTGGAGATGGTCGCCGATCGCAGCACCAAGGCCGCCCCGGACAAGGCACTGCCGGGCAAGGTGCAAACGGTGGCGTATCAGGCCGGGGCGATGGTGCGGGTCTCGGGCGCCAACATCATCCTTTCGCCGCCCTTGGTGCTGACGGCGGCTGACGCGCAGATCATCCTCGACGCGCTGGATGCGGGGTTCGCAGCCCTGTAAGGCCGCGCTGGCGGGTGCGTCGGAGTGGGGGTTTCAGCCCCCTCTCCGCCCCTTGGAGCATTTGAGCCTCGATGAAGCCCCTCAGGACTCCGGGCGCAGCGAACCAGCCAAGGCACTGATGCCCAGCGCCATCAGGGCGATGAGGGCAAAGGCCGTGGGCAGGCTGGTGGCCTGCGCGACGGCGCCAATGGCGACCGGTCCCAGCACCATGCCGCCATAACCCAGCGTCGCCACGCCAGCGATCGCGCGGCCGGGCGGGATATGCGGGTCGTTCGCGGCGCGAGAGAAGGCCAGCGGCACGACGACCGAATACCCCAGACCTACCAGCGCGAAACCGGCAAGGCCGGTGGCCAGCGTGGCGCCCAGAAGCGCCGTCACCAGCCCGGCAGCGGCGAGCAGCCCGGCGATCTGCGCCGCCTTCACCGCGCCCAGCCGGTTGATGACCCGCCCGGCGCCCAGTCTTGCCGCCATCATCACCACGGAATAGACCCCATAACCCAACGCGGCGCGGGCTTCGGTGGTGCCGGCGACGTCAATCAGAAACACGGCCGACCAGTCGGCCATCGCACCCTCGCCGACCGAGGAACACAACGCCACCACCCCCACCGCCACCAGCACCCTGGGCGGCAGGGCAAAGCCTGCCCCGGCAGCACTGCGGGCCGAGGGCCAAGGCAGGGCCGCCGCCCAGAGCGCCAGCGTGGCAAAGACCGCGGCTCCGACGGTGAAATGCACGCCGACCCCGAGACCCAACGCCACCGCGCCCCAGCCCGAGAGCGCGCCCAGCCCGGCACCAAGGCTCCACATCGCGTGGAAGGCGGGCATGATGGTGCGGCCCAGCGCACGCTCGACCTCGGCGGCCCAGGCGTTCATCGTGACATCCATCGCCCCGTGCCCCGCGCCGAACAGCACCAGCAGCGCCCCCAGCGCCAGCGGCGAGGGGGCCAGCGCCAGCAAGGGCAGCGCGGCCGCATAGATCAGGGCAATGGCGCGCGTCGCGGTCGCCGCGCCGATCCGGTCGCTCAGCCGCCCGGCCAGTGGAAAGGACAGGATCGCCCCGGCAGCGAGGCACAAGAGGATGCGCCCCAGCGCGCCGGGCTCCAGCGCAAAGGCCTGCACAAAGGCCGGAATGCGCGAGGCCCAGAGGCCAAAGAGGGCGCCGTTAAGCAGAAACATCGCCGAAACGGCCAGACGGGCGCGCAGCATGGGCTCTCCTGTGCGAGACATGCAAAAGGGGCCGGTGCACAACCGGCCCCTTGCTGGGATGGGGGTGTCACACGCACATGGCGCCGCTCAGGTCACGGGCAAAGGCCACCAATGAGCAGTTCCTGACGCGCCAGTCCGACGTTGATCCGCGGGAAGGTGCCGACCGTGCCGACACGGCTCACCGAGGTGGCCGTGCACTGCAGCGCGGCCAGAATCTCGGCCACGGTAGCGGTGGGTTTGGCCTGACGGAGTTGGGCAAAGGCCCCGGCAACATGCGGCGTCGCCATCGAGGTGCCGCTGAGCACGGCGGTCTCACGGCGATAGTTGATATAGGCGGCCTCGATATTCACGCCCGGCGCCATCAAGTCGACCAGACCGCTGGCCTGATTCGAAAAGCTGGCGATAGCATCGCTGTCATCGGTCGCGCCGACCGTGACCGCGTTGCTGATGCATGCCGGAAAACCCACGCCATCGGTGTAATAGCTGTTGCCCGAGGCGATCACCACGGCAACACCCAGCGAGGTCAACTGGTTGACGACCGCCGTATAGGCGGGCAGTTCGCTGTCGCAATTGGACGAGTAATACCCACCACCGAGGCTGAGGTTGGCCGAGGCGATGTCATAAAACGGCGCCATGGCCGCGACACGCTCAAGCCCGGCGATCTGGTCGGACTGGAACGCCAGCACGCAGTCGCTCGCGCCCGAACATTGGGTCGACGGGAACCGGCTGAACACCTGAATGGCAATCAACTGCGCGGCCGGGGCGACACCGCGCATGGCCCGCGGGAAGCGACCCAGCACCGTGGCGGCGACATGGGTGCCATGCCCGCAGCCAGAGATCGACGCGTCGCAATTGGGGGCGACCCGGCCGCCGGTTTCCGAGGTGACACCGCCGCGGCACAACGAGGTCGCGCCATAAAACGCATCATTCGACGAATAGCAGGCCGACGAGAGGACCGCGTCATCAAAGGCCCGGTGGCGATAGTAGAAGCCGGTATCCAGCACCGCGGTCGCCCAACCGGTGCCATCGACGCCCCGCCGCCAGAGGCCGCGCGACCCGATCACCGCGGTGCTGGTATCCAGCAGCGGCGGCAGCGGAACATCCTCGTGGATCGAGGTGACGCCGGGGGTGGTGGCAAGGCGCTGCACCTCGGCCGCGGTCAGCGACAGGGTGGTATAGGGAATGGTCTCAAAACTGCGGACGACCGAATCGGCACCGAACACTGCCGAAACCTGCGCCGCCGCCGCCGAAATCGCCTGACGCTGGCTTTCCACCGCACTGGCGTCCAGCGTGCCCTCGGGCGCGGCGGGCACGTTGAGTCCGACGATCACCCGGACCTGACCCAGTGATTCCGCACGGGATACAAGGGCCGACGCCGCTGCCGCCAGTGAAGGCGCCTGCGCTGATGCGGCCAGTGGCGCGATCAGACCGGTCGCCAGAAGCCCCAACGCGCCCAGCCCTCGCAGGGCGCTATTTGCAAAAAAACCGTGCTTCATTATCCGACCCATTCGTTGAAAACACTGTCTGCGACCCTCTCTGGCCGCCTTGAGCGAAACTTTAGAGAAGTTGGCGAGTGTTGTCACGCAGTCTGGCACGGACCTCACGTCAATTGATCGGCGGGGCTCAGACCAAAAAACTGCCCGCCTGACCAAAGGCCCAGCCACTCCTGCCCCTCGATCCGCCCAAGCATGGCAAGGTCGACAAGCCGGTAGAAACTCTTGCGGTCGATCAAGGCCTCGAGTCCGGCGCGAATCATCACATAGGGGGCGGGTTCGCCGCTGTCCGGGTCGCGCACCACGCGGATCGGATGGAGGGGTCCGGCCTCGGCGCTGTCACCGACATTGGTGTGAAAGGTCAGGCTCTGGCCCTCGCCCTGCCCGGTGGCGGTGAAATCGACAGCGACAAAGGGCGCGTCATCAACGCGGATGCCGACCTTTTCGACGGGGGTGACCAGATAATAGCGCCCCTCTTCCAGCTTCAGGATGGTCGAGAACAGTCGCACCAGCGGCGCACGGCCAATCGGGGTGCCCAGATAGAACCAGGTGCCATCACGCGCGATGCGAATGTCCAGATCGCCGCAGAATGGCGGGTTCCACAGGTGCACCGGCGGCAAACCGCCCCCTTTCGCCGCCTTGCCCGCCGCCGCAGCGAGGGAATCGGCACTGGGTGTCACATTGTCTTGTGGCTTTGGCATTTTGTCCAAACTGGTCTGGGCGAAGGGGTTCATCGTGGCATATAACCCCCCAGACAGAAAGATCACGCCCCGGAGGATGCGCACATGAGCGACAATTTGGTCCCGGCGATCGAGGCACTGGCCGAACGGCTGGCGCAGGCCCGCGCCGCCATCGCCCCGCGCTTCATCGGTCAGGAGGCGGTGGTCGACCTGTCTCTGGCCGCACTGCTCAGCGGAGGGCATGCATTGCTGGTCGGGCTACCCGGTCTGGGCAAGACCCGGCTGGTCGATACGCTGGCCACGGTCATGGGCCTGCACTCGAACCGCATCCAGTTCACGCCAGACCTGATGCCGGCGGATATTCTGGGGTCCGAAGTGCTCGACACCGACGACACCGGTCGCCGGGCGTTTCGCTTTATCGAAGGGCCCGTGTTCTGCCAGCTTCTGATGGCGGACGAGATCAACCGTGCCTCGCCGCGCACGCAATCGGCACTGCTGCAGGCGATGCAGGAGCGCGAGGTCACCATCGCTGGCCAGCATCGCAAGCTGGGCGTGCCGTTTCACGTTCTGGCGACGCAGAACCCGATCGAGCAAGAGGGCACCTATCCCCTGCCCGAGGCGCAGCTGGACCGTTTCCTCGTCCAGATCGACGTGCCCTATCCGGACCGCGCGACAGAACGTGCGATCCTGCTGGCAACCACCGGCACCGACGACGCCGCGGTCGGCGCGGTCTTTGGCCCCGCTGATCTGCTGGCGGCGCAGACGCTGATCCGCCGGATGCCAGTGGGTGAAACGGTGGTGGCGGCGATCCTGACGCTGGTGCGCGCCTGCCGCCCCGGCACGCCCGAGGCTGACGCCAGCCTTGGCGACAGTCTGGCCTGGGGTCCGGGCCCGCGCGCAGCGCAGGCGCTGATGCTGGCGGTGCGGGCGCGGGCACTGTTGATGGGGCGGCTGGCCCCCTCGACCGAGGATGTCGCCGCGCTGGCACGGCCGGTTCTTGTGCACCGCATGGCGTTGAGTTTCGCGGCCCGCGCGCGGGGCGAGGATCTGGGCGCGCTGATCGACCGCGTCGCCGCACGCGCAACCGGCGCTGTCGA
>CALESR010000312.1 GCA_937907485.1 uncultured Paracoccaceae bacterium
CAAGCATTTTCACACGGAAATTCTGGGCACCCTGCCGCAGGTGGCCGCAATCACCACCTATGTCGTCATGGGCTCGCCCAAGGACGAGCGGGCTTGACGACGTCGGCAAAATTCCGGCACAACGGGGCATGGGGTTTGCGATGACCTCACGAGGCCACGGCCAAAGATCGCGTTCCAGCCCTTGACCATCGAAAGGAACGCCCGATGCCGGCGCCGGACAGCTATTCCCTTGACCAACTTTCGCGGCTGATCGGCACGCCGCGTGCGCCTCAGGTGCTCGATGTGCGCGATGCCGCCGACACGGCTGCCGATCCGCGCCGCCTGCCCGCGGCCGAGAGCATTCTCGACGGCGATCCGGTTGCATGGGCGCAGATGCGCCCGGACCGCCCCATTGCGGTGATCTGCCAGCGCGGTGCCAAGCGGGCGCAGGCGCGGGCGGCGCAGTTGCGTGCGGCGGGCTTTGCGGCGCAGGTGCTGGAGGGTGGCTTCGAGGCTTGGCGTGATGCCGGTCTGCCCTTGCTGACCTCCTTGGCGTTGCCCGCGTCCGACATGCAGGGCCGCACGATCTGGGTCACGCGGCACCGGCCAAAGATCGACCGCATCGCCTGCCCGTGGCTGATCCGCCGCTTTGTCGATGCGCGGGCCGTGTTCCTGTTCGTGGCCCCTGCCGAGGTGCAGGCAGTGGCCGAGCTGACCGGCGGCACAGCCTTCGACATCGAGGGCGTGCGGTTCAGCCACCGGGGCGAGGGCTGCACCTTTGACGCGATGCTGGATGATTTCGCCCTGCACACACCCGCGTTGGACGCGCTGGCGTTGATCGTGCGCGGCGCCGATACCGCGCGGCCTGATCTGGCACCGCAGGCGGCGGGGTTGCTGGCGATCTCGCTGGGTCTGTCGCGGATGCACAGCGACGATCTGGCGCAGCTTGACGCTGCGATGCCGGTCTATGACGCGCTTTACCGCTGGGCGCGCGATGCGCAGGACGAAAGCCACTCGTGGCCCGGTCCGGGGCGGCGGGCATGAGCGACTGGCGGGTCTGGGCGCGCATCGGGCTGTTGTCCTTCGGTGGTCCGGCGGGGCAGATCGCGCTGATGCACCGCGAGTTGGTCGAGCGCCAGGGCTGGATCGACGAGGCGCGGTTTCTACATGCGCTGAATTTCTGCATGATCCTGCCCGGCCCCGAGGCGATGCAACTGGCGACCTATGTCGGCTGGTTGCGCGGCGGTTGGCGCGGCGGGTTGGTGGCCGGGGGGCTGTTTGTTCTGCCCGGCGCGATGGTCATTCTGGCCCTGAGCGTGATCTATGTGCAGGGCGCCGATCTGGCGCTGGTCGCGGCGGCGCTGTTGGGGCTGAAGGCCGTGGTGATCGCGCTGGTGGCGCAGGCGCTGGTGCGCCTGGCTCGGCGGGCGGTGACGGGTCGGTTTGGCGCGCTGGTGGCGGGGCTGGCCTTTGTCGCGCTTTTCGTCTTTGCCGTGCCGTTTCCGCTGGTGGTGTTGGCGGCAGCGCTGGCGGGTTATGCGGCGACGCGCGGCCGTGATGCGCCGTCTGTCGCCTTGCCACGCGCGGCGGGCGGGAGGCGGGTGGCGCTGGTCTGGTTGGCGGTCTGGCTGGTGCCGGTGGCGGCGCTGCTGGTTCTGCCCGGCGTGCCGGTGGTTCTGGCGCAGGTGGCGGTGTTTTTCAGCCAGATGGCGGTGCTGACCTTTGGCGGCGCCTATGCGGTGCTGGCCTGGGTTGCGCAGGCGGCGGTCGAGGGGCGCGGCTGGCTGAGCGCCGGGCAGATGCTGGACGGGCTGGCGCTGGCCGAGACGACACCGGGCCCGCTGATCCTGACCTTGCAGTTCGTCGGCTTCATGGCGGGGTTTCAGGCCTCGGGCGGGTCGCTGGTTGTGGCGGTGCTGGCGGCACTGGTGACGCTGTGGGTCACCTTTGCGCCCTGTTTTTTGTGGATTTTCGCGCTGGCGCCGCAGGCCGAGCGGCTGCGCGCCAACCCGGCGTTGAGCGGGGCGTTGAAGGCGGTGACGGCCGCGGTCGTCGGGGTGATCGCCAGTCTGGGGCTGTGGTTCGCGCTGCACACGCTGTTTGCGCAGACCGGGGTCTGGGGCGGTGTGCCGCTGCCGGTCTGGTCCAGCCTCGATCCGCGCGCGGTGGGGCTGACGGTGTTGGCGCTGCTGGCGGCCTTTGTCCTGCGGGTGCCGACCGGCGCTCTGATCCTGGGCGGCGCGCTGGCCGGGTTGGCGCTGCACGCGCTGGGATAGCGATGGACCACGCAGGGCGGCTGCGCTATCACCCGCGGGTCATTCAGATGAGGCCCCCATGTCTGCCCATGCGACCCCGATTCCCATGATTGCCCGCCGGTCTGGCCCCCTGCACGGTGAGGCCGCGATCCCCGGTGACAAATCGATCAGCCATCGCGCGCTGATTCTGGGGGCGCTGTCGGTAGGCGAGACCCGCATCACCGGGCTCTTGGAAGGGCAGGATGTGCTCGATACCGCCAGCGCCATGCGGGCCTTTGGCGCCACGGTCACGCGGCATGGCGAGGGCGCCTGGTCGGTGCAAGGCGTCGGTGTCGGCGGTTTTGCCGAGCCTTCGCAGGTCATCGACTGCGGCAATTCGGGCACCGGGGTTCGCCTCATCATGGGGGCGATGGCGACGACGCCGATCAGCGCCACCTTCACCGGGGATGCCAGTCTGGTCAAACGCCCGATGGGCCGGGTGACCGATCCGCTGGCGCTGTTCGGCGCGAAGGCGGTGGGGCGGCGGGGTGGCAAACTGCCGATGACGCTGGTCGGCGCCGCCGATCCGGTGCCGGTGCGCTATGTGCTGCCGATGCCCTCGGCGCAGGTGAAATCGGCGGTGCTGCTGGCGGGGCTGAACGCGCCGGGGCAGACCGTCGTGGTCGAGCCCGAGGCGACGCGTGACCATACCGAGCGCATGTTGCGCGGGTTTGGTGCCAGCGTCGATGTGCAGGAAACCCCCGAGGGGCGGATCATCACCCTGACCGGCCAGCCCGAGTTGACCGGCCAGACCGTCGCCGTGCCGCGCGACCCGTCGTCGGCGGCGTTCCCGGTCTGCGCGGCGCTGCTGGTGCCGGGGTCGGAAATCACCGTGCCCGGCGTCAGCCGCAACCCGACGCGCGACGGGCTTTATGTCACGCTGCTGGAAATGGGCGCCGACATCCGTTTTGAAAACCCGCGCGAAGAGGGCGGCGAGCCGGTCGCCGACCTGCGCGTGCGCCACTCGCCCAACCTGCGCGGCATCGAGACGCCCGAGGCGCGCGCGGCCTCGATGATCGACGAGTTTCCGGTGCTGTCGGTGGTCGCCGCGCTGGCGCAGGGCACCACGATCATGCGCGGCGTCAAGGAGTTGCGGGTCAAGGAGAGTGACCGCATCGACGCGATGGCCCGGGGCCTTGAGGCCTGCGGCGTGCGCATCGAAGAGGACGAGGATACGCTGATCGTGCACGGCACCGGCCGGGTGCCGGGCGGGGCGACGGTGCAGACGCATATCGACCACCGCATTGCGATGTCCTTTCTGGTGCTGGGGCTGGTCAGCGACGCGCCCGTCAGCGTGGACGACGGCTCGCCGATCGCCACCTCGTTCCCGGCCTTCGAGGGGCTGATGGCGGGCCTTGGCGCCGACATCAGCCGGTTGGGCTGAGCGATGATCCGCGCGGTCAATTGGGGCCTGCCACTGGTGACCGCTGCGGTCTATGGCTGGCTGGCTGTCTGGCTGGGTGGGCAACTGGCGGGGCATTCGGGCGGGCTGCTGCCCTTTGACCTGCGGTTGACCGGCTATGACCTGGGCGAGGCGCGGGCCTATCTGCGGGCGCTGACTCCGGCGGGTTTTGCGCTGTATCAGGGGCCGGTCGGATGGGTCGACACGCTGTTTCCCGCGCTGATGGGCCTGTGTTTCGCGTGGTGGATGCGACCCTATGCCGGGGTCTTCGGCATGGTCTGCGTGCTGGCGGCGATGAGCTATGTGGCCCTCGACTGGGGCGAGAACTGGGCCGTGGGCCGCATGTTGCAGGCCGGGCCGGACTGGGTGCAGCCGGTGGATGTGGTGCGGGCGAGTGCCCTGACACAGGGCAAGTTCGCCGCCTTTGCGCTGGCGGCGGTGCTGGCTGCGCGGCAGTCGTGGCGGCGGGTGACGGGGCGCGCCGCCCCACCGACGGCGGGCTGAAGGCCGGATCAGGCGGGAACCGCCCAGGCCTCGCCGGGGGCAAGGGCGCGAAAGCGGTCCGGCGCGACGGATTGGGCCGCCAGCGCCTGCGCAAGGTCGGTCGGTGGCGCGTCGCGCGCCTCGTCCGTCAGTTGAAAGGTGCCCCAGTGGTGGCCGATGCCCCAGCGCGCGCCGCTCAGCCGAAAGCCCTGCACCGCCTCATCCGGGTTCTGATGCTGCGCTGCCATGAACCAGCGCGGGGCATAGGCGCCGATCGGCAGGATGGCGGCGCGCAGCGGGCCAAAGCGCTCGGGCAGCGTGGCATAGGGGCGTCCTTGATCGAATCCGGTGTCGCCGATGTGCAGCAGGGCGCCGGTCGGCCCCATGACCACAAATCCCGCCCAGAGCGCATGCGAACGGTCGCCTAGGCCGCGCGCTGACCAGTGGTGGCAGGGCACAGCATGGGTGGTCAGCGGCCCCACCTCGGCCGACTGCCCCCAGTCGAGCACAGCGCAGCGCAGGCCGGTGCCGCGCAGGATCGCATCGTTGCCCAGCGGCGTGATGACGAGCGGGTCATGCGCGGCCTTCAGCCGGTGCAGGGTCGGCAGGTCGAGATGGTCGTAATGCGCATGGCTGAGCAGCACGGCGTCGATGTGCGGCAGGTCGGCAAAGGCGATCCCCGGTTGGGTCGCACGGCGCGGCCCGGCAAAGGACAGCGGCGAGGCGCGGTCAGACCAGACCGGATCGGTCAGCAGGTTCAACCCGGCCATCTGCACCAGCATCGTTGCATGGCCGACCATGGTGATGGTCAGGTCAGCCACCTGCGCTGCCGGGCGGGTCGGGGTCACCGGCACCGAGGCGGGCCATTGCGCACGCTCGCTGTTGAAGCGCCAGCGCATCAGGTCGCCAAAGCCGCTGGGTGCCGCGCCGCCGGGGTTGAAGAACCGCAGCCCATCGAAGTGGTCGCTGCGCGGCCCCTGATAATACCGATTGCCCGCCATGACCTTGCCCGCGCTCAGGCCGACCGCGCCCAGCGCTGCCAGCCAGGCACCCCCCTTGAGAAATCGTCGCCTGTCCATGCCCTCGCATATGTCGCGGGGTCTGGGGGTTTCAACCCCGGATCGGCTGCGCTAGGACGGATCAAAGGCAGGAGGGGCGCATGATCTTCACGGTGGCAGTGGATGGCCCGGCGGCGGCAGGCAAGGGCACGATCAGCCGGGCACTGGCCGCGCGTTTCGGCTTTGCCCATCTGGACACCGGGCTGCTGTATCGCGCGGTGGGCGTCAAGGGCGGTGACCCGGTGGCAGCGGCGCAGGGGCTGACCCCGGCCGACCTTGCGCGCGACGATCTTCGCAGTCTGGCGGCGGGCGAGGCGGCCAGCCGTGTGGCCATCCTCTCGGACGTGCGCGCCGCGCTGACCGAGTTCCAGCGCCGCTTTGCCCGGCGCGAAGGCGGCGCGGTGCTGGATGGCCGCGACATCGGCACGGTGATCTGCCCCGAGGCCGAAGTGAAGCTCTATGTCACCGCCAGCCCCGAGGTGCGCGCGCATCGCCGCTGGCTGGAGGTTGGCGGTGACCCGGCGCAGGTGCTGGCCGAGGTGCGCGCCCGCGACGCGCGCGACATGGGCCGCGCCGAGGCGCCGCTGAAACCCGCGGTGGATGCGGTGATCCTCGATACCTCGACCCTGGACGCCGATCAGGCACTGGCTGCCGCCGCCGCACTGGTCGCCGCGCGGCTGTCGTAACGCTGGCGGGATCGCGCCCTATTTTTGCCATCCACGCCGGCTAGACTGGGCCTGTGTCAACCGTGCGTAGGATTCCATGTCCCGATTTGCCCCAACCCCGCCTAGCGCGCTCAAGATCCTTTCGGCCTGTCTGCCCGCGGCCCTGACCCGGTTTGCCCGCGACACTTCGGGTGCGGTCACGGTGGATTGGGTGGTTCTGACGGCCGCGGTCACCGGGATCGGTCTGGGGGCGGCTGCCTCGGTGCGCTCGGGCACTTCGGCGTTGGGCGAGGACATCAATGTCTCGCTGACCAATGCCTCGGTTGCCAGCATGGGCGGTGGGGGCGACAGTGCGTGGGATGCCTATCCCGGCCAAGGCATCACCGACGGCGCCTGTCCCGGTCCGGCGGCGCTGGCGGCGACTTACGAGACGCTGCGCAACTCGGGCACCTTGACGCCCTGGGGGCAATACGGCTTTTCCACCGACTGGGAGGACAGCGAGTATTACGACCTGCTGAACGGCGCGGAAACCGGCGGCGGCTATTACGGCACGAACCCCGGAATCGCGCTGCTGGAATATGGCGATTCAGAATACTGGGTCAGCAATCCGAATGACCCGGACCACTCGCGCATGCAGTTCGAGCGGTCGCTGGTTGCCTGTTCGGTCGAGGCGCTTGACACCGACTGGAGCGCCTATTCGCATTGGCCCGGCTACTCGTCGCTGATCCTCTAGGCCCCTTGGCGGACAATGGTTTGCCTTGGGGCGCGGATCGGCTAAGACGGTCTGCAGCCCAAAACAGGAAACCCGATGTCCGACTCACTCCTGTCTACCGTCATCAAGCCCGTCCACCGCGAGGGTTATCCCTTTATCGGCGTCTTTGCCGCGGTGACGGCAGTGCTGTTCCTGATCTGGCAGCCCTTGGGCTGGGTCGGCGTGGTGCTGACCGTCTGGTGCTATTACTTCTTTCGCGACCCCGATCGCCACACGCCGCAGCGCGAGGGGCTGATCATCAGCCCGGCCGACGGGGTGATCTCGCTGATCGAACCCGCCGTCCCGCCCGAGGAACTGGGGCTGGGCCCGGCGCCGATGACGCGGGTCAGTGTTTTCATGAATGTTTTCAACTGCCATGTGAACCGCCTGCCGATCGCCGGGACGGTGACGGCGGTGGCCTATCGTCCGGGGAAATTCCTCAATGCCTCGCTCGACAAGGCCAGCGTGGACAACGAGCGCAACGCGCTGGCGGTGGAACTGGCCGATGGGCGCAAGCTGGCTGTCGTGCAGATCGCCGGTCTGGTGGCGCGGCGCATCGTCTGCGACGTGAAACCGGGCGCGGTGCTGGAAACCGGCGAGCGGTTCGGCATGATCCGCTTTGGCTCGCGGCTTGATGTCTATCTGCCCGAGGGTGTGCAGCCGCTGGTGTCGCTGGGGCAGACGATGGTCTCGGGCGAAACGGTGCTGGCCGATCTGGCCGCCACCGAGCCCGCCCGTCTGGCCGAGGTGCGCTGAGCGATGGCGCCTGTCGATCCGGACCCGTCAGGCGGGCAGGCGGACCGTCGTTCGATGCCGCTGCTGACGCTGGTGCCCAATCTGGTGACGCTGCTGGGGCTGTGCGCCGGGCTGACCTCGCTGCGGTATGTGATGCTGGGCGCTTACGAGACGGCGGCGGCACTGATCGTGCTGGCGGCGCTGTTCGATGCCATGGACGGTATGCTGGCGCGCAAGCTGAACGCTGCCAGCCATTTTGGCGCCGAACTCGATTCGCTGTCGGACTTCGTCTGTTTCGGCGTGGCGCCGGGGTTCTTTGTCTATCATTTCGCCCTGCAGGATCTGGGCGGGCTGGGTTGGCTGCTGGCGCTGTCCTTCACGCTGGGGGCCTGCCTGCGGCTGGCGCGGTTCAACGTCAACCGCGACGCCCCGCCCGCGCCGGGGGCCAAGGCGCATTTCACCGGGGTTCCGGCGCCTGCCGGGGCGATGCTGGGCCTGATGCCGGTCTATCTGTCGCTGGCCGGTTGGGCCGACAGCCGCGACTGGCCGCTGGTGGTGGCGGTCTGGCTGGCGTTTGTCGGCGTGCTGATGATCTCGCGCCTGCCCACGCCCTCGCTCAAGGCGATGCGGGTGCCGCGTTCGGCGGCGATGCCGGTGCTGCTGGCGGTGACGCTCTATGCGGTGGCGCTGGCAACGCGGCCTTGGCAGGTGCTGGTGCTGACCGACGCGGCCTATCTGGCGCTGGCGCTGTGGACGGCCATTCGGGTCCGGCGCGCGGCTGCGAAAGCGGCTTGACCTTGGCCGGGGGCGCGGCTATTCCACCCCCCACGCGCGGTTGTAGCTCAGTTGGTTAGAGTACCGGCCTGTCACGCCGGGGGTCGCGGGTTCGAGCCCCGTCAACCGCGCCAGTCTTTTCAAAGCCCCCTTCGTGGGGGCTTTTTGCTGTCTGCGCCATGGGTTGCAGCAAAAAGGGGCCCCGGATGAGGCCCCTTTTCCTGTTTCGATTGCGACCGGCTTATTGCAGCAGTTCGGTCCAGATCTGGGTGTGCAGATCGGTGATTTCCTGCGGGCAGGCGGTGCTGAAGCGGCCAGCGGCGATCAGCGCCTCGGGGATCACGATCTCGGGAGCGGTGGCCATGTCGGGGTCCATGAAGGCCTCGGAGCCGGTGATCCCGTTGGCATAACGGGCAAAGTTCGACAGACCCGCTGCGTTTTCCGGCTGCAGGATGAAGTTGATGAAGCGCATGGCGTTTTCCGGGTTCTGCGCATCGGCCAGCACGGCGGCGTTGTCCATCCACAGCGGGTAGCCGGTGGCCGGATAGCCAAAGGCCAGATCGGCGTTCAGCGCGCGGGCGCGCATCGAGGCGCCGTTCCAGTAGAGCCCGGCGCTGAAGTCCCCGGCGCCGAAGGCCTCGATGGTGCCATAGTCCAGCGCCAGCCAGTGCTGACGGGCGTTCATCAGCGTGTCGCGCACCCGGCGCAGCACATCCATGTCATTGGTGCACAGGTCCTCGCCGCCGGCGTGATAGACGGCGATGGCCATGACGTCCGACATCTCGGGGATGACGTTGATGCGGCCCTGCAGTTCCGGCGGCGGGTTGAAGATCACGTCAGCGGTGTTGATGTCGCCCGCATAGACCGAGGTGTTGACGATGACGCCGGTGGTGCCCCACTGCCACGGCACGGTGTATTCGCGGCCGGGGTCAAAGGCCACGTCCAGCCACTGCGGCGCGATATTGGCGCGGTCGGTCACGATGGCCGGGTCCAGCGGTTGCAGCAGTCCTTCGGCAATCCAGGTCGGGATGGTGTGATGCGTCGGCACCACGATGTCAAAGCCATGACCACCCTGACGCACGCGGGCCAGCGCGGTGTCGTTGCTGTCGAAATCGGTGATGGTGACGGTGATGCCGGTCTCGGCGGTGAAGCGCTCGATCACCTCGGGGCTGGTATAGTTGCCCCAGTTGTATATGTTGAGCTGCGCCTGCGCGAGCCCGGTCGAGGCCAGAAGGGCCGCAACCCCGGTTGCAAAGTATCTCGTCATCAGAGGACTCCCTGTTGGTTGGCTCATCCGCGTTTTCGGGTGATGAGGAAGAAGGCTGTCACGAACACAAGCGACAGCAGAAGGAACAGCGTGGCGACGGCGTTCATCTCGGGCGTGGTCGAGCGCCGGATCTGGCCCAGCATATACGTCGGCAGGGTCTCTTGTCCCGCCGATTTGACGAATTCGGTGATGACCACGGTGTCGAGTGAGGTAACAAAGCCCAGCATGAACCCCGCCATGATCCCCGGCACCAGCAGGGGCAGCGTGATGTGCCAGAAGGCGCGCACCGGCCCGGCGTAAAGATCGGCGGCGGCGATTTCCAGATTGGGGTCCAGCGTCTCGAGCCGGGCGCGGATCGGCAGATAGGCAAAGGGGATGCAAAACGCGGTATGCGCCAGCACCATATAGCCCATGCCGGTGTAACCGGTCTGCACCTTGACGAAGGCGACGACGATCAGCAGCGCGATGCCGGTGACGATCTCGGGCACCATCAGCGGTTGGTTGATGAGGGCATAGATCATCGTCTGCCCCGGAAAGCGCCCGACCCGCGTGGTGCCTAGCGCCGCCAGCGTTGCCAGCACGGTGGCAAAGCCAGCCGAGACCCCCGCCAGCCACAGCGAGCGGATCGACACATCACGCACGGTGGCGTTGTTCATCGCCGTCTCGTACCAGCGCATCGAGAACCCGGCCCATTGCGACTGCGAGATGGAATCGTTGAAGGAAAACACCACCAGAATGACGATCGGCACATAGAGCAGGGCGATCGTCAGCAGGGCGACGCTGGCGAATCCCGGCAGGCGGCGGACGTCGAACCCCTTAGCCACGCGGACCCCCTGACTCCTTGCTGACGGTGCGCAGATAGAGCACCAGCGCCGCTGTCACGATCACCAGCAGCATGACGCTGAGCGCCGCGCCAAGCGGCCAGTTGCGCCCTTGGCCGAATTGCAGCGCGATCAGGTTGCCCAGCATCATCGTGCGGCCGCCGCCCAGCACGCGCGGCGTGACATAGGACCCGATGGCCGGGATGAACACCAGGATCGAGCCCGCGATGAAGCCCGGCTTGACCATCGGCAGGATCACATGCCACAGCGCGCGGCGGCGGCTGGCATAGAGGTCATAGGCCGCCTCGACCAACCGGAAATCCAGCTTTTCCATCGCGGCATACAGCGGCAGCACCATCAGCGGCAGAAAGACATAGGCCATGCCGAGCAGGATGGCGAAATCGGTGAACAGCAGGTCCAGCGGCGCCGAGATCAGCCCCAGCCAGTCGAGCAGCGTGTTCAGCGTGCCGTTGTTGCGGATCATCTCCTGAATGGCAAAGGTGCGGATCAGGATGTTGGTCCAGAAGGGAATGGTAATCAGGAACAGCCAGAAGGGCCGGTTGGTCGGCGGCCGCGTGGCGATGAACCAGGCGGTGGGAAAGCCGAGAACCGCGCAGATCACCGTGGTTTGCAGCGACAACCAGACCGAGCGCCACAGCACCATCAGGTTGGCGTCGTTCCAGGTGATGACGTCGGGTTCGAACAGGTCGCGCTTGAAGAACACGCGAAACCACGCCTCGCCGGTCGGCACCCAGGCGACTCCGCCCATGTTGCCGGGGGTGAGGAAGGAATAGACCAGCACGATCAGCAAGGGCCCTGAGGCCGCGAGCACCAGCACCACCAGTGCGGGGGCCGAGAGCAGCCATTTCCAGCCATGTCGGGTGCTGTGCATCGGCCTAATCCCTCAGCACGCGCAGCGCGCCGCGTGCCAGCCGCAGCCCCAGCCTGTCGCCGGGGGCCGGGTCAACCTCGTCAGCGGCGTTCTGGCGGCGCAGGATAAAGCCCTGACCATCGGCAAGGCGCAGATGCAGATGGGTGTCGGTGCCAAAGAAAACCGTCTGCTCGAGCGTCGCGGTCAGGTCAGCCTCGGCCAGCGGGCAAAGCCGCGCCTGTTCGGGCCGCACCACCGCCGTCACCGTCTGGCCGACCAGCAGCGTCAACCCATCAAGGCTGGCGGCGGGCAGGGTGCCAGCACCGGGCACCGCCAGTGTCACCCCGTCAACCCCGCTGGACGCCACTGCCAGCGACAGCACATTGGTGTCGCCGATGAACCCGGCGACAAAGCGGTCGCTGGGGGTGTTGTAGATCTCATGCGGCGTGCCCAGTTGCAGGATACGCCCGGCATTCATCACCGCGATGCGGTCCGACATGGTCAGGGCTTCTTCCTGATCGTGGGTGACAAAGACAAAGGTGATCCCGGTTTCCACCTGCAAGCGTTTGAGTTCGCTTTGCATTTCCTTGCGCAGCTTCAGGTCCAGCGCGGACAGCGGCTCGTCGAGCAGCAGCACCCGCGGCCGCGGTGCCAGCGCGCGGGCCAGCGCCACGCGCTGCTGCTGGCCGCCCGACAGTTCCGAAGGCTTGCGCGTCGCCATCGCCTCCATCCGCACCAGACGCAGCATCTCGTCGACCGTCGCGGCCACTTCGGCGCGCGGGCGGCCCAGCATTTTCAGGCCAAAGCCGATGTTGTCGCGCACGCTCATATGCGGGAACAGCGCATAGTTCTGGAACACCGTATTGACCGGGCGCGCGTTCGGTCCCTTGCCGGCCACCTCTTCGCCGTTGATGCGCAGGGTGCCGGCGGTCGGCTGTTCGAACCCGGCGATCATCCGCAACAGCGTGGTCTTGCCGCAGCCCGACGGGCCCAGCAGGGTAAAGAACTCGCCGGTCTCGATGGTCAGATAAATGCCGCTGAGGGCATGAAAGGCGCCCGCCCCTTGGCCAAAGACCTTGGAGAGGCCGCTGATCTCGATCTCGGCGCTCATGCCTGTTCCCAGACGATCTGGCCGCCGCACAGGGTCATCGCAACGCTCATCGCGCCGATCTGGGCGGGCGGCGTCGCCTCGATATCGCCCGACAGCAGCACCAGATCGGCCAGATAGCCCGGCTTGAGCATGCCCTTGCGGTCCTCGGTGTGTTCGGCATAGGCGCCGCCGATGGTATAGGCCGCCAGCGCGTCATGCAGGGTCAGGGTCTCATCCTGCGCGCCGTCATAGGGCGGGCGGGTCACCGCCGCCTGCAGGCTGCGCAGCGGGTTCACATCGGACACCGGCCAGTCGGTCGCATAGGCGATGCGCACGCCTGCCTCGGCCAAGCTGCTGTGCAGATAGGCGTCGCGCCAGCGGTCGCGGGCGATCTTGTTCATCGTCGGGAATACCGGGAAATCCATCGCGCCCGGGGGATGCGCGGGTTGCAGCGAGGCGATGATGCCCAGATCGACCATGCGCGGGATTTCGGCGCGGTCGATCAACTCGATATGTTCGATCCGGTGGCGGCTGTCGCGTCGGCCATTCGCCTTGGCGGCGGCCTCATAACCGTCGACCACCTGCCGCACCGCGCCGTCGCCGATCGCATGAACGGCAATCTGCAGGCCGCGCCGGTCGGCCTCGATCGCGACGGCGTTGAACTCTTCGGGGGTGTGCAGGGGCTCGCAGCGCCAGCCGGGTTGGTCGGGGTAGTCGTTGATCATATAGGCGGTGCCGCTGTCCATCACCCCATCCATGAACAGTTTGACAAAGCCCGACGACAACCAGTCGTCGTTGTAATCGGCACTCATCGCGCTGGCCTCGGCCAGTTCGGCGGGTTTGCGGGTGTTGCGATAGTGGAAGGGCACGCGCACACGGGCGGTCAGTCGGCCGGCGCTGCGCAGTTTCGCAAGGATTTCCAGCGTATAGCGGTTGCCGTCCATGTTGACGAGGCTGGTCAGCCCGTTCCTCGCGCAATGCTCCAGCCCGCGCGCCATCGGCTCCATATCGGCGATCCTGTCGGTCTCGGTCGGCGTGGGCACGGGTTCGCCTCCGGTGGCGATGCCGGCCAGTATCCGCGTCTCGCCCGCTACGGCCAGCACCGGAGCATAGGCTTCGAACTCGCGCAATTCGCCGGTGGCCAGACCATTTTCCATGACGATCTCGTTGCCCGGCCCCAGAACCTTGCCCTGCAGCACGCCCGCCAGTTCCAGCGCCTTGGTATTGGCCCAGGCGGTGTGGTGGTCGGCAGCGACCAGACACACCGGGCGATCGGCGACGATGGCGTCGATGTCGTGCCGGGTCAGCGAGCGGCCATAGATCGCATAATCGCAGCCCTGACCGATCAGCATCGGGCGTTCGGGATGCGCGGCGGAAAAGGCTGACAACGCAGCCCCCAAACCCTGCGGCCCCTCGACGCCCAAGAGTTGCAGATGCGCCAGTTCGGCCCCGCCCATGAACAGATGCAGGTGGCTTTCGATGAAGCCGGGCAGCAGCGTCGCGCCTTGCGCATCGATCAGCCTCGCGCCCGGCCCGGCCAGCGCCTGCATCGCGGCGCTGTCACCCAACGCGAGAATGCGATCACCGGCCAGCGCAACGGCCTCGGCGCGCGGGTTGGCCGGGTCCATCGTCAGCACGCGGGCGTTGAACACCACGAGGGTTGCTTGGGTCATGGCGGCTCCTGTTGGCGAATCGGCCGTTGGCCGGGTGTTTTCCCCGGATTTGATCAAAGACTTTCACGCGAAGCCCCGTTGGTCCAGAAATTCTTGCACCCTTGACAGGGGCAGGGGCGGGGAAACCGCCAGTGCCGGACAATTCAGCGCTGTGCCTTGCCCGGTGGCAGGCTCAGTCCGCGCCACCTGTTGTGGCGGCGATCTCGACACTCAGAACCTGCCGGTAAGGTCGGTCAGGCGAGCACAGAATCGAAGGGAAATGCCCGATGTTCAAAGCGTTGGGCAGGCCAGAGGGTTCGATGCAGAACCCGGCGCAGCGGCCCAGAGGGCGGTCGGCGTGGCCCCCCGGCCCCTGCGGCAGCCACTGCCCGGTATAGACCTGTGCGCCGGATTGGTCGGACCACATCCGCAGGCGCAGACCGTTGGTCGCCGTGACCTCGGCCACCGGGCGGGTGGGGTCGCGCGCCGGATCAAAAAGGAAAAAGTCGTCGAGCAGCGAGGCTGGGTCGGTCAACAGCGCGCGCCCGGCCTGCAATTGGGCATCGTCGAGCACCGCGCCGGTCATGATCCCCTCGGCGTCGCGTGCCAGTCGCTGCGTGCTGTTCAGCCGCAGCGACTGGTCAGCCAGAGCTGGGGTCAGGGCGTAGTAATTGTGCTGCGCCAGACTGATCGGGGTTTCTTCGTCCGGTGTGGCGCGCATGTCCCAGGTCAGGCGGCCCGCGCGCAGCGTCATGTCGATGGTAAAGGCGACACGCCCCGGAAATCCGCCCGCGCCAGGCGGCGAGACATGCTGCAAACGCAGCGCCGAGGGCCCGTTGCGCTCGATGTCAAAGGGCACGGACCAAAGCCCGTGCTCGCCGCCATGCAACTGGTGGCGGCCGTCATTGGCGGCCAGCATCACCCGCCGCCCGCCCTGCATATAGGCCGCGCCGCCGATCCGGTTCGCCACCCGGCCAACCAAGGCGCCCAGAAACGCCCGGTGTTGGCGATAGGCCTCGGGGTCTTGTAGCCCCAGCACCACCGGCACCGAGGCACCTGCCAGCGGCACCCGCCAGTCCTGCACCGCGCCGCCCAGCGACAACACGGCCACCTGCACGCCGGACTCCTCCAGAACCACCCGGTCGATGGACGCGCTCATCCTCGATCCTCGCCGCTTTCGGGGCCCCAGGCCTCGGTGGGGGTGACCTCGATATCCGGGATGGCAACGCGCCGTTCAACCGCCGCGCCGCAGAGGATCTCGACCGCGCGGTCGGCGGCATCCTGAAACGGTTCCAGCACCAGATCCGCCCCGGCGCCGATCAAGGCCGCGGTATCGGCGGCGGAATGCGAGGTCACGGCCAGCCGTGCCCCCGGTCCGGCGCCCTTGAGCAATTGCACCAGCGTCGTGCGCGGGTCGTCATGGCTGAGGCCGGCGGGCAGGCCCGGCACCGTCATCACCAGCCAGTCGGCGCGGCCGAGCGGCAATTCGGCCAGAAACTCCGGGTCGGTGACATCGCCAAAGACCGCCTCCATCCCCAGCACCCGCCAGCGCCGCACGGCCTGCGGGTTGAAGTCGACCCCCAGCACCCGGATACCGCGCCGCTGCAGCCGCAGCCCGATGGCCGCGCCATAGCGCCCCAGCCCCAGCACGATCACCTCCGGATTGGCGGCAATCGCCGCCGGGTCGCCAGCCCCCTCGCGCGACGGGTTGCGGCGCTCGAAAACCCCGAGCAGCGGCTCGCACAGGGCATAAAGCCGGTGCGACAGGGTAATCATGTAGGTCGAGGCGGCGATGGTCACCAGACCGACCATGGTGACCAGCCCGAGACCTTCGTCAGTCACATGGCCGAGGCTGGCGCCCATCGCCATCAGGATCAACGAAAACTCGCTGATCTGCGCCAGCGTCAGCCCGGTGAGAAAGGCCGTGCGTTTGCGATAGCCGATCAGGCCCATGATGCCGATGACGATCAACGGTTTGACCAGCAGCACAAAGGCCGAAAACGCCAGCGCCGCCCAAGGATGCGCCGCCAGCATCGACAGGTCCAGCCCGGCCCCCAGCGCGATGAAGAAGAACAACAGCAGAAAGTCGCGCAGCGGGGCCAGTCGTGCGGCAATCGTCTCGCGGTAGGGGGTCGAAGCCAGCGCGATACCGGCCAGCAGACCGCCGACCTCCTTGCCCAGCCCGGACAGATCGCCCAACGCCGCCACCATCGCCGCCAGCGCTATGGCAAAGATCACCAGCAACTCGGGCACCCGGGCCAGCCACTCGGTCAGCGGATTGGCCAGATGGCGCACAAAGAGCACCACCGCACCCACCAGTGCCACACCCGACGCCAGCACCACCACCACCGAACCGCCGCCATGCCCCTCGGCCCCGCCGATGCCGATGGCCGACAGCACGATCATCGCCAGCACGACAACCAGATCCTGCACGATCAGCACCCCCAGTGCCATCTGGCCGTGCAGCGCGTCGATCTCGCGCTTGTCCGACAGCAGCTTGACGATGATGATCGTCGAGGAAAATGCCAGCGCCACGCCCAGATACAGGCTGGTCAGCGGCCCCAGCCCCAAAGCAAGCCCGACCAGCCAGCCCAATGCCGCGGTCAGCCCCACTTGCCCCAGCCCGGTCAACACTGCCACCGAACCCAACGAGCGGATCAGCTTGATGTCCAGCTTGATGCCGACCAAAAACAGCAACACCACCAGACCCAGTTCGGACAGCAGATCAATCTGCTCGCCCGAATGCACCACATCCAGCACCGAAGGCCCCGCCAGCAACCCGACCGCGATGAAGCTGACGATCAGCGGCTGACGCAACAGCGTGCCCAGCACCCCGACCGTCGCGGCAAGGGTCAGCAGCAGCGCGAGTTCCGAAAACGGCGTCAGCAGGTGAGCGGGCATGGCACCTCCGGGGACAGGTCAACGCGGCCAGCATACCCGCCCCACAGGCGGCGCGCACCGAGGATGTTGACGCCGAACGGCGAAAATCAACCGCACGTAGCCCGCCGCAAAAACGAAAGAGCGCCCCGCAGGACGCCCTTTATCGCCTTGATCTTATTGGCTCCGGCGGTAGGGATCGAACCTACGACCAATTGATTAAAAGGCGTGGAAATGCCCTTTCATGGGGTTTCATGGAGCCGGATTGTTCTGCATCAAGCATCTGATATTGCTTTCATATTGCCTCACTCTGCCGGAACGTGTATCCTCCGTTTTCAGGTCACGGTGGCGACTCGGTGGCGATTCATGCGGTTGAATCGCCACCGGCCACAAGAGGGAGGCAGCGAATGCCAATCATCAAGATCGGACGCCGGACGATAGCTGCAATCCCGACCTCGGAGCGGCCGGTGATCTGGTATGACGAGGCGTTGAAGGGCTTCGGCCTTCTGGTGCGCCCCACGGGCTCGCGCTCGTGGATCATCGAATATCGCCCGGGCGCGGGCGGGCGTGGCGTGGCAAAGCGACGGATCGTGCTTGGCGACCCGGAGACCATGACGCCAGAACAGGCCCGAACGGCAGCAAAAGAGATGCTTGCCGGTGTTCACCTCGGCGCGGACCCTGCGGCCGCCCGGGCCGAGGAACGCGCGGCGGACACGGTTGCCGAGTTGGCGGCCGAATGGCTTGCCCGTCATGTGGAGCCAAAGCGCAAGGCCGCAACGGCAACGCTCTATCGGGCGGTTCTGGATACGCACATCTTGCCCGCTATCGGCACCCGCAAGGCCGTTTCCCTGACCCGGCAGGACGTGGCGAAGATGCACAGCGCCATTGCGAACAAGGCCAAAGGCCCGAAGAAGGCGGGCGCAAAGCGCACCGCGCCGCAGAAGGTCCGGGGCGGCCCGATCATCGCCAACCGTGCCCTTGCCGTGCTCAAGGCAATGCTCTCATGGGCAATCGACCTCGGCCTTCTGCCGAAGGGAAGCGAGAATCCGGCCGTTGGCGTGGAAGCCTTCAAGGAGAAGGGGCGCGAACGGTTTCTGTCTTCCGAGGAGATGGCCCGGCTCGGCGAGGCCCTTTCGCTGGCCGAGGGCGAGGGGCTGCCGTGGCAGGTTGACGAGGCCGCACCCGGGGCGAAGCATCTGCCCGCGCCGGAGTTTCGCCGCGTCAAGTTCGATGCCCACGCGGTTGCGGCAATCCGGCTCCTCCTTCTGACCGGCGCGCGCGTTCGGGAAATTCTGGACCTTGAGTGGCGGAATGTGGATTGGGAAAGGGGAATGCTCCGCTTGTCCGACTCGAAGACCGGGGCGAAAGTGATCGTTCTGGGCGGTGCGGCGCTGGCGGTGTTGGACGGGCTGCCCCGGATCGGCCGCTATGTGATCGCCAGCACCTCGGCCGGGACCAAGGAGGAGAAGCCCCGCGCCGATGTAAACCGGCTTTGGCGGGCCGTTTGCCGGGTGGCCGGGATCGAAGGCACCCGGTTGCATGACCTGCGGCATTCCAACGCCGCAGTAGGGGCCGGGGCCGGACTGTCTCTGCACCAGATCGGCGGCTTGCTCGGGCATTCGCAGGCCAGCACGACCCGCCGCTATGCGCACCTCGCGGCCGATCCGCAACGCCGGGCGGCAGACCTGATCGGCAACGAGATTGCGGCCGCGCTCGGGCTCGGCGGGGCAGAGGTGATCGACATTGCAGAACGGCGGGGGCGTGCATGACAGAGTCTCCGGTGAAGTTGCCTCGGCAGCGGGCTCGGGGTTTTCCAGTTCGGGATTTGAAGGTCCGGCAGATGGACGCATTGAAAGATTGGCTTCGGGCTGGCCCTTGGACTGTGCCCGAGGCTGCTTGCCTGATTGCGGGCGTTCTGCCGCCCGAACGCATGGGCGACACAAGCGACTTCGGCGGCGTTTTGCCGGGGCGCGAGGGTTGGGAGAACGCACGCGAGGCATGGCGGGAAATCGTTGCCTCTGAAATCAGGCACCTTAGTGCACTCCTGCAAGAACGTGTGCCAAGCCGCGCCACGCCGCAGGAGTTTCTTGTTCTCGCGGCAAAACTCGACAGGAATCCCCCTTGGCTGGACGCTGCCCGGGCCGATGCCGAAGCGCGTGCACTTCTTCCACCCGGGGCAGTTGAGGGACACGCGCCCGCAAGGGGCACAACGCCCGTGAGAGAGGTTGCGTCAATGGGCGGGAAGGCCAAACGCGATAAAGACCCGCAACGTGCGAAGTTCTTTCCCGAGGTCGAAAGGCTTGCGGCAGAGGGCAAGAGCGTTGTGAAGATCATTGCCTATCTCGCGGAGACCTACTCTGACCCGCCACCTGACAAGACGGTGTATGGCTGGAATGCCGAGCTAAAGAAGCGGCGCAGGACCACGGCGCAAAATTCTGAGTGCTAGACCAAAATTCTAAGTGCTGGCGCTGGTTATGTAAATCTGCTGATTCGTGTTTCGTTGCCCGGGTGATCCCTGAAAGGAGCCCCGGCAATGCCCGCAGACCCGATATTCGTTGACACGCAAGAGGCCGCGCGACGGCTCGGCCTGTCTCTTTCCACTCTCGAAAAGTATCGCTTTCACCGTGTTCCCGATGCGCCGCCGTTCGTGCGTATCGGGCGTGCCGTTCGCTATCGTGTCTCCGATCTTGAGGCATGGGCGGCTGATCGGGAGTCGGCCCAATGACCGGCCGGGCCGAACTTCGGGCGAAGCTCGCCGAACGGGATCGCATTGCGTCCGAAATCGCAGGGCATCGCCAGCGCGCCGCCGATCTGCAAGCCCGCGCCGAGAATGCGGAAGCCCGTGCCACGGCCGAGCGTGCCATTGCTGCCGAAGCGGATGCGCTGGCGATGGCCGAAGACCGGAAACCGGCAGCGCGCAAGGCGGACCCGGGCGCGGATGCTGACCGCGAAGCCGTTGCCGCACGCCGGGCGGCAGAACTGGCCGAGGCTGAGATTCCAGCGTTGGAAAGTGCCCTTGCCGATGCTGAGTGCGAGATTGTGGACGCGGCCTTGACCGCGTTCCGGGCGGAACGGGACGCGAAGCACCTTGAGGTGCTGGCGGCTGTTGATGCTCTCGGGCTCGCGCTCGCCCGCCTTCTTGCAGCCGATCTGGCGCGCGAAGCCCTCACCGGCCGCAGGTTCGCGTTCGATCCGGCGCGGCACCCGCCCGCCGAACTGTGGCAGCCTCGCCCGCTGGTCGCGGCATTGGTCGCGGCGATGCCTCCTCGGCTCATGCCGGACGGGTGGGCAGAGGGGATCGAACGTGGCGCGCGTGCAATCGCGGCGAAAGTGAACGGAGAGTCCAATGAGCATTGAAGTTCTGCAAGCGGGGCGGTTCACGGTGTATCGCGTGGGCGGTGCAGAAGTGTCGGGAGCGCGGCCCGACGGCTCGCCCGAGGTGAAGTTTGCGACAGTCGAACGCGAGCGGGGGGAACTCTTCGTTGCGCCCCCCGAGGTGGCGGCGCGACTGATCGCGGAAGGGCACGCGAAAAAAGCGTTGCTCGCCGACAAGCTCGCCGCGCTCGCGGCCGCCGTTCT
>CALESR010000313.1 GCA_937907485.1 uncultured Paracoccaceae bacterium
ATACGCCTGAAAGTGCAGGCATCCAGCAAGACAGCCTGCGCATCCATATCGAGGCGGCGCGCATCACTGGCCTGCCCCTCATCATCCACGCCCGCGCCGCCGATGACGACATGGCGCGCATCCTGACCGAGGAACACCGCGCCGGGGCGTTCGGCTGCGTGATGCACTGCTTTTCCTCCAGCGCCGATCTGGCGCGCGCCGCGCTGGATCTGGGGTTCTATCTGTCGGTTTCGGGCATCGCGGCCTTTCCCAAAAGCACCGAGTTGCGGGCGATTTTCGCCGCCGCCCCGGTCGAGCGCATTCTGGTTGAAACCGACGCGCCCTATCTGGCGCCGCCACCGTTTCGCGGGCGGCGCAACGAGCCCGCCTATACCGCGCACACCGCCCGCGCCGCGGCGGCGATCTGGGGGATGAGTTTCGAGGATTTCGCCCGCCAGACCACTGCCAATTTCGACCGTCTGTTCACCAAGGCCGTGTCATGAGCCTGCGCGCGACGATTTTAGGCTGCGGGTCGTCGGGTGGGGTGCCGCGACTGGGGGGGGACTGGGGCGATTGCGACCCGACAAACCCGAAGAACCGCCGCCGCCGCTGTTCGCTGCTGCTCGAGCGGTTTGGCGAGGGCGGCGTGACCCGGGTGCTGATCGACACCTCGCCCGACATGCGGGAACAACTGCTGGATGTCGGTGTCGGCCATCTGGATGCGGTGGTCTATACCCACAGCCACGCCGACCATGTCCACGGCATCGACGATCTGCGGATGATCGTCTTCAACAGCCGCCGGCGTTTGCCGGTTTACGCCGACCACGCCACGCAGGACGCCCTGCTCAGCCGCTTTGGCTATGCCTTTGTCCAGCCCGCGGGGTCGCCCTATCCGCCGATCCTCGATCTGAACACCATCTCCGGGCCGTTGGAGATCAGCGGGGCAGGTGGCAGCATCCCGCTGGTGCCGTTCCGCGTCGATCACGGCAGTATGGATGCGCTGGGGTTTCGCATCGGCGGGCTGGCCTATCTGCCCGACGCGGTGCGGATTTACGAGGAAAGCTGGGCGGCCCTGCAGGGGTTGGAGTGCTGGATCGTCGATGCGCTGCGCTATAAACCGCATCCGACCCATGCCCATCTGGCGCTGACGCTGGAGTGGATCGCCCGCGCCGCGCCGCGCCGGGCGGTGCTGACCAACATGCATGTCGATCTCGACCACGCGCGGCTGGAGGCCGAGACACCGGCCCATGTCACCCCGGCCTATGACGGCATGGTGGTCGAGGTCGCGCTGTGAGAGCGCCCACATGCAGGCGCTGATCGACGTCATCCTGCCGGTGTTTCTGGTGGTCGGCGCGGGCTATCTGGCGGCGTGGCGCGGCTGGATGAGCGAGGCGGGCGTCGAAGGGCTGATGAAATTCGCTCAGAGCTTTGCCATTCCGATGATGCTGTGCCTGGCGTTGGCGACGCTGGATCTGCGGGCGATCTTTGAATGGCGGTTGCTGGTCAGTTTTTACACCGGGGCCTTTACCGGGTTTCTGGCGGGGCTTCTGGGCGCCCACTACCTCTTTGGCCGCGACTGGGAGGATTCGGTCGCGGTCGGCTTTGTCTGCCTGTTCTCGAACTCTGTCCTTCTGGGGCTGGCGATCACCGAGAGGGCCTGGGGCACCGAGGCGCTGCGGCCGAATTATGCGATCATCGCCCTGCATGCGCCGTTCTGTTACCTCGTCGGTGTGCTGGCGATGGAGGGGGTGCGGGCGCGCGGCGCCGGGTTGCTGCGCACCACCGGGCGGGTGGGGAAAAGCCTCGCCTCGAACCCGCTGGTGATCGGCATTTCGGTGGGTGTCGCGGTCAACCTGTCGGAGCTGGGCCTGCCGGGTATCGCCCACGACGCGCTGTCGCTGGTGGCGCGGGCGGGGTTGCCGGCGGCGCTGTTCGGCCTCGGCGGCGTGCTGCACCGCTATCGCCCTGATGGTGACCTGCGGCTGATCTTTTATGCCGTGGCGGTCTCGCTGCTGCTGCACCCGGCGATCACCTTTGGCCTCGGGCGGTTTTTGGCGCTCGAGCCGGGGCCGTTTCGCTCGGCCGTGCTGACCTCGGGCATGGCGCCGGGGGTCAACGCCTATCTCTTCGCCAACATGTATGGCCGGGCGCGGCGGGTGGCGGCCTCGACCGTGCTGATCGCCACCGGCCTGTGCATCTTTACCGCCTGGGGCTGGATGAGTGTTCTGGGGTGAGAAGGTGCGTGCAAGCACGACACCCTACACGCGACGTGCGTAGGGTGCGTGCTCGCACGCATCATCCCCGTGCGGGTCACCCCACCACGTTGAACCCCGGCCCATAGGGATAGTGGGTGATGTTTTCCGCCCCGGTCTCGGTGATGATGAGGATGTCGTGCTCGCGATACCCACCCGCGCCGGGCTGCCCCTCGGGGATGGTCAGCATCGGCTCCATCGAGATCACCATGCCGGGCTCCAGCACCGTGTCGATGTCCTCGCGTAGTTCCAACCCGGCCTCGCGACCGTAGTAATGGCTGAGGATGCCAAACGAATGGCCATAGCCAAAGGTGCGGTATTGCAAGAGCTGACGCTCGGCAAAGAAGGTGTTGATCTGCGCGGTGACGGCAGCGCAGCTGACACCGGGCTTCAGCAGGCTCATGCCGAATTCATGCGCGGCGATATTGGCCTGCCAATAGGCCAGACTGGCCGAGTCCACCTCGCGCAGGAACATCGTGCGTTCCAGTGCCGTGTAATATCCTGAAATCATGGGGAATGTGTTCAGGGACAGAATATCGCCCACCCCCAGCTTGCGCGAGGTCACCGGGTTGTGCGCGCCGTCGGTGTTGATCCCCGACTGGAACCAGACCCAGGTGTCGCGATATTCGGCCTGCGGGAAACGCCGGGCGATCTCGCGCTCCATCGCGTCGCGGCCCGCCATTGCCACGTCGATCTCGCGCGCCCCCAGCGCCACGGCCTCGCGGATCGCATAGCCGCCGACATCGGCGGTGTTCGCCCCCGCGCGGATCAGCGCCAATTCGGCGGGCGATTTGTGCATCCGCTGGCGCATGGTGTCCGGCGCGATATCCACCCGGCCCTTGGGTGTCAGGAAATGGTCAAGCTTTTGGCTTTGCAGCAGCGTCAGATGGTCGCCTTCGAAACCGATCACCTTGCCTGTGCCCGCGACCTGCGCCACCGCGCGCCAGTAATTGTCGCGCGCCCAGTCGGTATAGGTCAGGTTGTCGCCATGCCCGCGCCGCCACGGCTGGCCTGCGTCGATCCCGGCGCTGATCGTCACGCTGGTCGTGGGCGTCACCACCAGCCCATAGGGCCGGCCAAAGCTGCAATAGAGGAACCCGGAATAATACGCGATGTTATGCATCGAGGTCAGCACCACGGCCTGCAGGCCCTGACGCGCCATGATCGCGCGCAGCCCGTTCAGGCGGGCGTCATATTCGGCGGGGGCAAAGGGCAGGCAGCGCTCGCCCTGATGCAGGCGATAGGAAGCGGGACGGTCGGTCATGGTTTGGGCCTCATGAAGGGCCCACAGGGGACCCCGAAAGATCCCGGCGTACAGGAGGTGCGGGTTTTCACCGCAAGCTCGGACCTTCTGGCCCGGTGGCGACGCCATCGCCACGCGCTCGACCGTAAAATTAGCGCGGCGGCCCGCATCGGGCAAGGGGGCGCTTGATCCGCGCCGCGCGCTGGGGCATCACCGAGGCGGACCTGACGAAAGCCTGCCTGTATGAACCGCATCTGCCATATCGACATCGACGAATCCTCGCTGGCCGCTCCCACGCCGGAAATGGAGCAAGAGCGCCGCGTCGCCGTGTTCGACCTGCTCGAAGACAACAGCTTTGCCCTGCCGCCGCGGGGGGAACGCGCGGCGCCGCCCGGTCCTTATCGGCTGCTGATGGCGATCCGCGACCGGCGGCTGGTGGTCGATATCACGCAGGAGTCGGGCGACAAGGTGACCGAATTCCACCTGTCGCTGGGTCCGTTGCGGCAGGTCATCAAGGATTACGACCAGATCTGCGCCAGCTATTTCGAGGCCGTCAAACGCCTGCCGCCCAGCCAGATCGAAGCGATCGACATGGCCCGGCGCGGCATCCACAACGAGGGCGCACGCGTGCTGCAAGAACGCCTTGACGGCAAGGCCGAGGTCGATCTCGACACCGCGCGGCGCCTGTTCACCCTGATTTCCGTGCTGAATCACGGGGCGTGATCTTGGGCCAGCCGCTTCCTCAATCGGTGCTGTTCTGCTGCGATCACAACGCCGTCCGCTCGCCGATTGCCGAGGGGTTCATGAAAAAGCTCTATGGCCAGATGGCCTATGTGCAGTCGGCCGGGGTCCACAACGATCTGGAAATCGACGGTTTCGCCGTCAGCGTCAGTGCCGAGATGGGGGTCGAACTGGCCCGCCACCGTTCGCGCAGTTTTGACGAGATGATCGGCTGGGGCGATGATCTGTCGGGCTTTGACCTGATCGTTGCGCTCAGCCCGGCCAGCCAGCGTGCCGCGCTGGAACTGACCCGCTATGCCCACACCGAGGTCGAATACTGGCCGATCATGGACCCGACAGGTCTGGGGGAAAGCCGCGAGGCCAAGTTGCAGGCCTATCGCCAGACCCGCGACCAGATCATCAAGCGGTTGAACGAACGGTTCGGCGCGCCGCGTCCCTATCCGGAGAAGACCCCATGAGCCGCGCCATCCTTCAGGCCTATTACGACGCCTTCAACCGGGGCGACATCGACGGCATGCTGGCCTGCCTGCACGAGGATTTCGCCCATCACGTCAACGAGGGCGCGGTGCGGCTGGGCAAGGCGGCCTTTGGCGACTTTTGCCGCCACATGAGCGCGACGTACCGCGAACATCTGGCCGATCTGGTGGTCTATGCCAATGACGACGGCACCCGCGGCGCGGCCGAGTTCACCGTGCAGGGCACCTATCTGCAAACCGACCCCGGCCTGCCCGAGGCGAGGGGCCAGAGCTATGTTCTGCCTGCAGGGGGGTTCTTTGCCCTTCGCGATGGGCTGATTACCCGGGTGACCACCTATTACAACTTGCAAGACTGGATCCGGCAGGTCAGTGCATGAGGGTCGAGGCGCTGCGTGGGGCGGCGCTGGACTCGGCGCTGGACGATCTGGCGCGACTGCGCATCACGGTGTTCCGCGACTGGCCCTATCTCTATGACGGCGATCTGGATTACGAGCGGCGCTATCTGACGCCCTACCGCCACAATGCACGCGCCATGGTAGTCGGTGCCTTTGAAGGCGCTTTGGTCGGTGCTGCGACCGGCACGCCGATGGAGGACCACGCCGGGGATTTCGCCGCGGCCTTTGCCGACAGCGGGTATTCATTGTCAGACATTTTTTACTGCGCCGAGTCCGTGCTGTTGCCCGAGTATCGCGGCCAAGGCATCGGGCATCGGTTTTTTGACATGCGCGAGGCTCATTCAGTGGCGTTGGGCCGTCGTCATGTTGCTTTTTGTGCAGTTCAGCGGCCAGTCGATCACCCGTCGCGGCCTGCTAGCTATCGCCCGCTTGATGCGTTCTGGCGGGCGCGGGGCTATGCACCCTTGCCCGGCGTGATCGCGCGGTTTCACTGGCGCGATCTGGGCGAGCCCGCCGAAACCGCCAAACCCTTGCAATTCTGGATGCGGAGCCTGCCATGAAAGACCTCATCACCCTCGCCGCCGCGGCCTATCCGCTCGACTGGTTCGACAGCTTTGACGCCTATGCCGACAAGGCCTCGGGCTGGGTTGCCGAGGCCGCCGGGCAGGGGGCCGACCTGCTGGTGTTTCCCGAATACGCCGCGATGGAGCTCGCCTCGCTGGGCGGTGCCGCCGTCGCCGCCGATCTGCAAGGCGCGCTGGCCGAGGTCGCGCGGCACCGTCCGGCGATGGAGGCGCTGTTTGATCGGCTCGCAGCCCTGCACGGGGTGCATATCCTGGCGCCCTCGGGTCCGGCCTTCCCCGGCAACCGCCCGGTGAACCGCGCCAGTCTGCATGGGCCGTTCGGGCGCATCGGCCATCAGGACAAGCAGATCATGACCCGCTTTGAACGCGAGGATTGGGACGTGATTCCTGGCGCGGATGGGCTGGCGGTTTTTGACACCCCCCTGGGCAAGCTGGGCGTGGTCATTTGCTATGACAGCGAATTCCCGCTGCTGTCGCGCGCGTTGGCCGAGGCCGGGGTCGAGATCCTGCTGGCCCCGTCTTGCACCGAGGCACTGGCCGGGTTTTCCCGCGTGCGCATCGGCTCGATGGCGCGCGCGCTGGAGAACCAATGCGCCGTGGTCCATGCGCCGCTGATCGGCGACGCGCCCTGGTGCGTGGGGTGCGAGGCGCAGACCGGCCGCGCCAGCATCTATGGCCCACCGGATCGCGGCTGGCCCGACACCGGCATTCTGGCCGAAGGCGCGATGGCCACGCCGGGCTGGGTGCTGGCGCAGGTCTCGCGCGCGCAGATCGCGCAAAGCCGGGCCGATGGCGGTGTGATGCCCTTTGCACACTGGCCGGAACAGCTGGACCGCCTTGCCGCCGGGCGGGTGCAAGTTAAATCTTGAACTTCCCGCGCGTTGGGCGCATATGACCCGCGCCTGCCTCGATGCGGGCGAAGTCCTATTGGAGTGACCATGGCCAAGGAAGAACTGCTCGAATTTCCCGGCGTCGTGAAGGAACTCCTGCCGAATGCGACGTTTCGGGTCGAGCTGGAAAACGGCCACTCCATCATCGCACATACGGCAGGCAAGATGCGCAAGAACCGCATCCGTGTTCTGGCCGGCGACCGTGTTCAGGTTGAAATGACGCCCTATGATCTGACCAAGGGCCGGATCAACTATCGCTTCAAGTGATGCGGCTGATCCTGGGTTCGGCCAGTCCAAGGCGGCTGGACCTGCTGGCGCAGTTGGGCATCGTGCCGGATGCGGTGCGCCCGGCTGATATCGACGAAACCCCCCTCCCGCGGGAATTGCCGCGCCCTTATGTCGCCCGCATGGCGCTGGAAAAGGCGCGTGCGGTGGTTGCGGGACCAGATGAGATCGTGCTGGCGGCGGATACCACGGTTGCCTTGGGCCGCCGGATTTTGGGCAAGCCCGCCGATGCGACCGAGGCGGCGCAGTTCCTGATGCAGATGGGCGGACGGCGGCACACGGTGCTGACGGCGGTCTGCGTGCGGCTCGGCGAGCGCGAGTTCAGCCGGGTTGTCGAAAGCGCGGTCAAGATGAAGCGCCTCTCGGATGACGAACTGAACCGCTATCTCGCCAGTGGCGAATGGCAGGGCAAGGCCGGCGCTTATGGCATTCAGGGCCGGGCGGGGGCCTTTATCCCGTGGATTCAGGGCAGTTTCAGCGCGATTGTCGGCCTGCCACTGGCAGAGACAGCGGCGCTGCTGGCCGCGGCGGGGTGGCAGGCATGAAGGGGTCAGTGATTGCGCTGGGCCAGATCGACGGGCGCGAAGTGGCGGCCTTGATGGTGGACGGCGTCTTGCAGGATCTGGCGCTGCAGACCGAAGGGCTGGCGCCGGGCGCCATCTTGCGCGGCGTGGTGGGCCGTCCGATCAAGGGGCTGGGTGGGGTCTTTGTCGATCTGCCCGACGGCCAATCGGGGTTTCTGCGCGCGCCCAAGGGGCTGGCCCCCGGGCAGCGCATTCTGGTGCAGATCGCCGGGGTTTCGGAGCCGGGCAAGGCCTTGCCGCTGACCCAGCGCCTGCTGTTCAAGAGCCGCTATGCGATCCTGACGCCCGAGGCGCCGGGCCTCAACATCAGCCGGTCGATCCGTGACGACGATGAACGGGCCGCGCTGGCCGCGCTGGCGACCGAAGGCATGGCGGGCGCAGATGAATCGTTGGGGTTGATCCTGCGCTCGGCTTGCGAGGCGGCGGTCGATGAGGCCATCGCCGAGGATATCGCGCAGATGCGCGCGCTGGCCGAGGCCGTATTGGCGGATCTCAGCGGCGGCCCGGAATTGCTGGTCGATGCCCCCGGCCCGCATGAACTGGCGTGGCGCGACTGGGGCGATGCGGATCAGGTCGATGACGGCGAGGGTGCGCTGGAGCATTGCGGCGCGCTCGACCAGATCGAGGCGCTGCTGACCCCTGAGGTGGCGCTGGAGGGCGGCGCCTCGATGTGCGTCGAGGGCACGCGCGCCCTGGTGGCGGTGGATGTGAACACCGGCGCCGATACCTCCCCCGCCGCCGGGCTGAAGGCGAGCATCGCCGCTGCGCGCGAATTGCCGCGCCAATTGCGCCTGCGCGGTCTGGGCGGCATGGTGGTGATCGACTTCGCCCCCTGTCCAAAGCGGGATCGCCATGTGCTGGATCAGGTGCTGGCCAAGGCCTTTCGCGCCGATGCGGGCGAGGCGACAATGGCGGGCTGGACCCCCTTGGGCAACTTCGAGCTGACCCGGCGCCGCGACCGCGAGGCGCTGGCGGGCTGGTGGGCATGAGCCGCCGCTGCGCGCAATGCGGCAAGCCGGTGGTGCAGGACTATGCGCCATTCTGTTCCAAGCGCTGCGCCGATGTCGATCTGGCGCGCTGGCTGAGGGGCGATTACGCGATCCCGGTGGTGGACGAGGCACCGGGGGACACGGATGAAGGCGAAGACCGGGAGGGCGCGGCTCGGGGGCATTGAGCCCCCGTCGCCGCGCGCGGGGGCGGCCCCGCACGCCGTTCAAGGGGGCACGCCCCCTTGAAGATCCCGTGGATATTTCAAGAGCAAAGATGAGGTTGGGGCTTGTGGTTCCGCGGCAAGCTTGATTCGCTGCCAGCGGGCAGGGGAGGGTGCAAATGCAGCCGATAAGCGGGTTCGTGCGCGAGAATGCGCGCTGGCTGGGGGTCTGCGCGCTGATCTCGTTCCTGTCGAGTTTCGGGCAGACGTTTTTCATCGCCGTCTTCGCCGGGGCCGTCCGGGGGGAATTCGGGTTGAGCCATGCCGGGTGGGGCGGCCTCTATGCCGCCGCTACGACGGCGTCGGCGGCGGTGATGGTCTTTGCCGGTGGGCTGAGCGACCGGCTGCGCGTGCGGGTTCTGGGACCGGTGGTCATGCTGGGGCTGGCCTTGGCGGCGCTGGCGATGGCTTGGGCACCAGGTCTGTGGACCTTGGGCATGGCCCTGTTCCTGCTCAGGTTTTTCGGTCAGGGGATGATGAGCCACACGGCGATTACCGCCGTTGCGCGCTGGTTTGTCGCCTCGCGCGGGCGGGCGGTGGCCTTGGTCACGCTGGGGTTCTCGCTGGGCGAGGCGTTCTTGCCGCTCAGCGGGGTGCTGGTGATGGGCGCGCTGGGCTGGCGCGGCGCATGGGTGGTGGTGGCGGTGATCCTGCTGCTGGCGGCGCCTGTGGTGGCGCTGCTGATGCGTCAGGAGCGCACGCCGCAGAGTTTCACGCAGAGCCACGGCGCGCTGGGGCGGCGGGGCCGGATGTGGACGCGCGGCGATGTGCTCAAGGACCCGATGTTCTGGCTGATGGTGCCGGCGCTGTTGGGCCCGCCGCTGTGGAACACCGCGTTCTTTTTTCATCAGGTCCATCTGGCCGAGGTCAAGGGTTGGACCCATGCCGCGCTGGTGGGGCTGTTTCCGGCCTTTACGCTGGCGGGGGTTACCGGAGCCCTCGGGGCAGGGTGGCTGATCGACCGGCTGGGCTCGGCGCGGTTGATGCCGCTCTATTTGCTGGGCATGGCGGCGGGTTATGCGGTCTTTGCCCCGGCAGCGAGCCCCGTGGCCGGGGCGCTGGCGCTGGGTTTGATGGGGCTGACAGCGGGGCTGCATGGCACGATGATGGCGACGCTCTGGGCCGAAGCCTATGGCACGCAGCACATCGGAGCGATCCGGGCGATGCTGGGCGCGGTGATGGTGCTGGGCACGGCGATGGGGCCGGGGCTGACCGGGGTCTTGATCGACGCGGGCGTCGACTATGCGCGGCAGGGCTGGGGTGTGGTGGTCTATTGTCTGATCGCCGCGGCACTGGCCGGGCTGGCGGCGCGGCGGATGCAGGCGGGCTGACCTGCGTCAAGGTTCTGTTACCGGTTCTGTCGCAGGATCGGACGGCAAAACGGGGTAGGTGGATGCGGATACTGGTGTTCAACGCGGGCTCGTCCAGCCTGAAGTTCGGGGTCTTCGAGGCAGGCGATCGCCAACTGTTCAAGGGCAGTTTCGATCGATTTCAGGGCGGTTCCTGTGAGGCGCGGTTGCAGGCCGGGGTGCGGCGCGAGGCGCTCCGCCTGCCCTTGGCCGATCTGGCAGCGGCGACGGCGGCGGTGCCGGGTCTGCTGGCCGAATGGGGCATCCCTGCACCCGAGGCTGTCGGTCACCGAATCGCGCATGGTGGCGACGGGTTCACGGGCCCGGCGCTGCTGGACGCGGCAACGCTGGCGCGGATCGAGACGCTGACGCCGCTGGCGCCCCTGCACAACCCGGCCAATCTGGCGGCGGTGCGGCTGGCGCAGGCGGTCTGGCCCGACCTGCCGCAGGTCGGCGTCTTTGACACCGCGTTCCATCTGACCAACCCGGCGCGGGTGACGACCTATGCAGTGCCAAAGCTTTGGCGCGAGGCCGGGCTCAGGCGGTACGGCTTTCATGGCACGTCACATGCCTATGTCGCGCAGCGCGCCGCCGAGGCGCTGGGGCGGCCGTTGTCCGATCTGCGGCTGGTCTCGGTGCATCTGGGCAATGGCGCCAGCGCCTGCGCGGTCGATCTGGGGCGCTCGCTGGACAGTTCCATGGGCCTGACGCCGCTGGAGGGGCTGGTGATGGGCACGCGCTCGGGCGATGTGGACCCCGGCGCCTTTGGCTTTCTGGCGCGTCAACTGGGTCTGAGCGTCGCGCAGATCGAGGCCGGGCTTTATAACGACAGCGGGCTCAAGGGCCTGACCGGCAGTTCCGACATGCGCGACGTCGAGGAGCGCGCGGCAGCGGGCGACCCTGAGGCGCAACTGGCGATCAACCTTTATGCCTATAGGGTGCGCAAATACATCGGCGCCTATGCGGCGGCGATGGGCGGGCTGGATGCGGTGGTGTTCACCGGCGGGATCGGTGAAAACTCGGCCTCGATGCGGCGACGGGTCTGCGACGGGCTGGATTTCATGGGCCTCAGGCTGGACCACGACCGCAATCTGGCCGTCGATCTGTCCGACCGGGCGGCGCCGCAGATTCAGGCCTATGGCTCGCGCGTGGCAGTGCTGGTGACCGAAACCGCCGAGCAATTGCAGATCGCCCGCGCCGTGGCGGCGCATCTGGCGCGGCCCGAACCGCTGCGGCGCCCGCTGCCGGTGGCGGTCTCGGGTCGTCATGTGCATCTGAGCGCCGACACATTGGCCGCGCTGTTTGGGGCGGACGCCACGCTGACGCCGGACAAGCCACTGCGCCAGCCGGGCAACTGGGTGGCGCGTGAACGGGTGACGCTGGTCGGCCCCAAGGGGCAGTTGGAGCAGGTGGCGATCCTCGGCCCGCTGCGTAAACGCACGCAGATCGAGGTCTCGCGCACCGACAGCTTTGCGCTGGGCATCGCCGCGCCTGTGCGCGATTCCGGGCAGTTGGACGGCACGCCGCAGGTGCGCATCCTCGGCCCTGCCGGGCAGATCGACAGCGACGGGCTGATCGTCGCCGCGCGCCATATCCACATCAACCCGGCGGATGCGGCGGCGATGGGCCTGGCGGATGGCGAGGAGGTTTCGGTTCGCATTGGCGAGGGTGAGCGGGCGCTGACCTTTGGCCGCACGCTGATCCGCGTGCAGCCGAACGCCTTTACCGAGATGCACATCGACACCGACGAGGCCAATGCGGCGGGCATCGGCGCCGGGTCCGAGGGGCAGGTGATCGAAGGCGTCGCGGCCCATCTGGGTTGAGGGTGGCTTCAGTCCGGCGCCAGCGCCGTCACTTCGCGGCGGAAAGGCAGGGCGTCGCCAAGGGGCGGCGTTTCCAACTCGCGGGCATAGCGGTGCCCGGCATAGGTCGCCCAGGCGATCGGCCCCGGCGCCTCGGCATCGCCGATGCGCTGCACGCTGGCGATCCCGGCGTCGGCCCAGTCACCCTGTCGTGCCCGAAGCGCATGAAACAACGCGTCGTCGGATTGGCGCGAGGCCACAATCACCACAGCGTCGCAACCGGTCAACGCGCGGCGGTCGGTATAGCTGCAATTGGTCTCGACCCTGTCGCGCAGGATCGCGGTGACACCCCGGTTGAGCACGATTTCGACACCGGCCTGAACCAGCCGCAGGTGAATCGCCTTTTGCTCCAAAGTGTTGCGCGCCCAGTCCGAGACATAGGGCGCAGGCGTCACCAACGTGACATCGCAGCCCTTTTGCGCCAACAATTCGGCCAGCACGCCGCCCATGTAATAATGATCGTCGTCATAGACCACCACCCGGCCCGCGGGCAGCCGCCCGTCCATCACGTCATCCGGGGTGAACAGCGCCATGCCCGGGTCAATCGGCATCGGCACGACATGCTGGCGCGAGACGCCATCGGCGCGCCATGTCGACCCGGTGGCGATGCAGATATGCTGAAAGCCAAAGTCGAGGATCTGCGCGGCATCGAGGCGCGAGTCGAGATAGGTTTCGACATTCGCCCGTTGCGAGATCTGATAGGTCCGGTAATCCGCCACCCGGCCCCAGGCCGACAACCCCGGCAACCGTCGCTCGCGCGCGACCCGGCCACCCAGCACTGTTCCCGCCTCGGCCAGCGCCACGTCATAGCCGCGCAGCGCCAGCGCCCGCGTCGCCTCCAGCCCGGCAGGCCCGGCGCCGACCACCAGCACGCGGCCACCGGGGCCCTTTGGGTTCATCCGCTCGGGGTGCCAGCCCTTGCGCCATTCCTCCATGAAGGTCGGGTTCTGCGTGCAGCGCGAAATCGACATCGTCATGTCGCCGGTGATGCAGATGTTGCAGCCGATGCATTCGCGGATGTCCTCAGGGCGGCCCTGCTCGATCTTTTGCGGCAGGAAGGGGTCGGCGATTGACGGGCGGGCGCAGCCGATGAAATCCAGCGTGCCTGAGGTTATCATCCGCGCCATCACATCCGGCGAGGTAAAGCGCCCGACGCCGACCACCGGCCGGTCCGACAATTGCCGGATGCCGGTGACCAGCGCCTCCTGCGCGCCCTCACCCTTGAAACGCGAGGGGCCGGAACACTCGTCCCACGTGCCTTGCGCCAGATCCCACAGGTCGGGCAAGTCGCGGTGCATCTCGATGAAATCACGGACCTCGGCGTTGGAAAACCCCAGCGCGCCGATGTGCTCATCCAGCGAGACCCGCAGCGTCAGGCCCATGCTGCCGCCCACCGCGTCGCGCATATCGGCCACCACCTCGCGCACAAAGCGCGAGCGGTTCTCCAGACTGCCGCCGTATTCGTCGCTGCGCTGGTTGGTGGCGCGGCTGAGGAAGTGCTGAAAGATGCCGAACCCATGCGCGCCGTACAGGCAGATCAGGTCGAACCCGGCCAGCTTCGAGCGTTTCGCTGCGTTGACGAACCAGCGGCGCAGGTTGGTGATGTCGGTCTTGTCCATCGCCCGGGCTTGCACCGGGTCGTTGGTAAAGGTGCGGATCGGCAGCGCCGTAGGGGCCAGCGGCACCTCCTTGGTATAGAGGTTCGGCCCGTTGATCCCCGAATAGGCCAACTGGATCCCCGCCAGCGCGCCGTGGGTCTTCATCCGCTCGGCCATCTTGCGCAAGGCGGGGATGTCCTGATCCTCCCACAGCCGCAGTTCGATGAACGGGGTGATTTCCGAGGAATGGTGCATCTCGGTTTGTTCGGTGAAGATCACCCCCCAGCCGCCCTGCGCCTTGATCCCGCGCATCTCGGCCGCTGCCGAAGGGTCGCGATAGCCGCCGCCATTGCAATGCGGCACCTGATAGAAGCGGTTCTTGGCCATCAGCGGCCCGATGGCCAGCGGCTGGAACAGGATGTCATGGCGGGGATCGCGCAAGGGGGCCTCCGGCGGGATTCGAGGGGTGTTCAACGGTTTGGCGGGGGACGCATGTTCATGCCGGGGATGCTGGCGTCGGTAATCAGCGCGCGGCAATGCTCGACAAAGGCGCGCAGGGTCAGCAAGGCATCCGCGCCCTCGACCAGCGCCAACCCCAGCATCATCGGCCGCACCGCACCGACCAGCGGCACAAAGCGCAGTTTGCGGCCATCGGGGGCGAGGTCATGCAGCGGGCGGATGTTGGCGATGGCATAGCCATAGCCATTGGCGACCAGCGAGCGCATCACCGCCATGTCGCGCGTGCGCTCGGCAATACGCGGGGTGACGCCCTCGGCGGCCAACAGGGACAGGAAGTAGTCCGAACTGAAGGGCAGGTCCAACATCACCATCGGATGCTCGCGTAACTGCCCGGCCGTCACGCTGTCCAGCCCGGCCAGCGGGTGCGTGTCCGCGACCAGCACATAGGGTGGCAGTTCGACCAGCGGGATAAAGCGCAGGGTCGGCGGGATCTCCAGATCATAGGTCAGCGCGACGTCGATTGTGCCGCCCAGCAGCCCGGCAAAGATGTCCTGCTGGTTCAGTTCGAACTGACGGATGCGCACGGCGGGAAAGTCGTCCTCGAACCGGCGGCGCAATTGCGGCAGCAGCAACTGCGCAAAGGTCAACAGGCAGCCGACCGCCAAGGGCCCCTGCACGCTGCCCGACACCTCGCCTGCCAGTCGGTTCAGCGCCTCGGCCTGCGCCAGCACCTGCCGGGCCTGCGCCAGCATCTGCCGCCCGGCCTGGGTCAGCGCCAGCCCCTGCGCGTGTTTGCGCACGAACAGCGGCAGGCCGAAGTCCGCCTCAAGCTGGCTGATCGCGGTGGAAATCGACGGCGACGAGACATTCACCCGCTGCGCCGCCAGCGCGATACTGCCTGCCTCACCCACCGCGATGAAATATTCGAGCTGGCGCAGGGTAAAGCGCAACGGCAGCGCCCGGCCGTCACGCCGAGGGGCAGGGGGCGGCGGCGCGCTCACAGGTCGCCCGGAACGCCATAGCTGGGCGCTGCCCGTGGGTCGAGCGCGCGCTGCACATAGGCGTCAAGCTGCGGTTGATACAGCGCCCAGAGCGCGGCGAGGTCCGCAATCGGGCAGCCCTCGGTCCAGTCCACGCGCAGATCGGCGACCGGCCAAGACACCTTGTCCATGATCTTCAGCCCCGCCGAATGCACCGGCCCGGCCTCGCCCCCTGCCGCCAGCCCGGCGCGCATCGCGGCGATCAGCCGGTCGCCCAGCGGCCCGCTCGCCGCCTGAAACCCCGCGACTATCGCCGCCGGCACGCCGTCATTGGCCAAGAGGTTCCCACCCGAGGCCACATCGACCCCCTGCGCCTGCGTCCAGATGCCCAGCGACCGGGGGCCGGAATGGATCGCCGTTCGCCCCTGTGCGTCAATCGCCAGCACCTGCCGGTATTCCGGGAACCGCGCCTGTTCCTGCATCCGGGCGATGGCCTCAGCCGCGCCGAGGCCCCCTTGCATCAGGTCCAGCACCAGCGGCCCCAGCGACGGGTCGGTGACATTCTGCGAGGCCACCGCGCCCACACCCGCCCGCGCATGCGAACAGCGCGCGGCGACAGCGGGCGAGGACGAGGCGATGGCCACCCCGAATTGCCCGGTGCGGGCACAGCGCGCGACGAGGGAAAAGGTCATGCGCTCAATCCGGAATGACAGCGGTGCCGTCGATTTCCACCAGCCAGTTCGGCCGCGCCAAGGCGCTGACCACCAGACCGGTCGACACCGGATGCACGCCCTTGAGATACTCACCCATCGTGCGGTACACCGCCTCGCGGTGGCGAACGTCGGTGATATAGACCACCACCTTGACCAGATGCTCCATCGTGCCGCCGCATTCCTCGATCAATTGGCGGATGTTCTGCATCACCTTGTGGGTCTGCTCGACCGGGTCATGGCTGCCGATGTCCTTGGCATCCTCGATATTCTGCGGGCACTGGCCACGCAGGTAGATCGTGCGGCCCCCTTGGGTGACCACGGCCTGACACAGGTCGTTGTCCAGTTTCTGTTCAGGATAGGTGTCTTTGGTATTGAACGGGCGGTGCCGGTAGTGGGCCATGTCGGGGACTCAACGGTTGAAGGGTTCAGCCATGCTGCGCCATCGTGGCGAGATGGTCGAGGTAATTGCGCTGGATGGCAATCTGCGAAGCGACAAAGGCCGCATCGTGCCAGACCCCCCAGATGAACGACGACCCCCGCCGCGATTGCCACGGCAGGCCAAGGAAATAGACCCCCGGCACATCCGAGACCCCGCGCCGATGCACCGGGCGGCCCTGCGCATCAAAAGCGTTCACTTTGAGCCAGGAATAATCGACGCCGAAGCCGGTCGCCCAGAGGATCGTGGTGATCCCGGCGGCGGCCAGATCCAAGGACTGGATCGGGTTGGTCATGCAGTCGGGCTCGGGCCATTGACGCCGCGCCTCGGGGTCGTCGGGCAAATTCAGGCCATTGGCCTTCGCATAGGCGTCGGCCTCGTCAAGGACCGACAGGTAATCGGCATCGCCGCGCTGCACATTCGCCACCAGATCGGCGGCAAAGCGCATCGTTCCGCCCTCGAACCCCTGCGCGCGGCCGGCAAGAGTGATGCCTTCACTGGCGAGGCGGCGAAAATCGATGGTCTCGCCCTCGCGCGCGCCGCTGACCGCGATGGTGACATGTTCGGTGCCGGGGGCGGGGGCGACGGCCTCCCATTTGCCCAGCACGCCCAGCCACCAGCAATAATCGATGCCGCGATAGCGCCGGGGCGGGCGGCCATGCGGGCCGACCGACAGGAACACCCGGTGCCCGGCGCGGTTGAGTTCATCGGCAATCTGCGCCCCGGACGAGCCCGCGCCGACCACCAGCACCGCGCCCGGTGGCAACTGGTCTGGGTTGCGATAGGCGGCGGAATGCAGCTGGAACAACCCGGCATCGGCGGGCACCAGCGGCGGTATCAGCGGCTTTTGAAACGCCCCGGTCGCGGCAACAATGCTCTGCGCCTCGATCTCGCCCGCTGAGGTCAGCGCCCGAAACCCGCTGCGCCCGACCAGCGGTTCCACCGAGGTTACCGTGACCCCGGTGCGGATCGGCGCCTTGATCTGCGCGGCATAGGCCTCGAAATAGCGGGCCATGCGCTCCTTGGCGGGAAAGGCGCCGGGGTCGAGATCGTCGAATTCCATCCCCGGAAACCGGTCATGCCAGGCCGGGCCATTGGCGACCAGCGAATCCCAGCGTTCTGACCGCCAGCGCTCGGCGATCCGCCCGCGTTCAAGGACCAGATGTGGGATACCCTCGCGCAGCAGATGCGCGCTCATTGCCACACCGGCCTGACCGCCGCCGACAATCAACGTATGGGTGGTTTCAACGGACATGGCGTTTCCTGCGTCGGACCGGGGCCCAGCGCCCCGCGCCACCCTCGCCGCTGCGACGATTTGGCGCAAGCAGGCGATTCAACATCCTAGATTAGAAAAAAACTAATCAACAGCCATGGCGCAAAACCCAAAGGCACGGGGCGTTCCCGTGCCGGTCCTGCTGACAATCTTGGAATTTGGTGGAGCAGATCGGGATCGAACCGACGACCTCGTCATTGCGAACGACGCGCTCTCCCAACTGAGCTACTGCCCCCACGCGGCGGTATCTGAGGGATTCGCGCCGCAGTGTCAAGGCCCGGCTCACGCGATTTGGCCAGCCCAAGGGGGTCGTTGCCCTTCGCCGCGGCTTTGGGTATGGTGCGCGACCGATCACCACTAAGGACGGGCTGATGTCGCTGCGCGACCGCATTTTCGACGACCTCAAGACCGCGATGAAGGCAAAGGACACGCTGCGGCTGTCCACGCTGCGGCTCATCAACGCCGCCATCAAGGACCGCGACATCGCCCTGCGCGGCGAGGGCGAGGACCGGCTGATGACGGATGAGGAAATCACCGCCGTCCTGTCAAAAATGGTGCGCCAGCGTCAAGAATCGGCCCGCGCCTATGAGGAGGGCGGGCGGTTCGAACTGGTCGAGCGCGAGCAGGCAGAGATCGTCGTCGTCGAGGGCTATCTGCCCCGCCAGTTGAGCGCCGAGGAAACCCGCGCCGCCATCGATTCGGTGGTCGCCGAACTGGGCGCTATCTCGATCCGTGACATGGGCCGGGTGATGAACGCCCTGAAGACGCGCTTCACCGGCCAGATGGACTTCGGCGCGGTTGGCCCGATGGTCAAGGCGCGGCTGACCTGAGGCCGTGTGGCCAGCCGCGAGGCCAGCCACACGCAACCAACCCCTTACAGATGGGCCTGCAGATAGGTCGCCGTGGCTGCGACCATGGTGTCCAGCGTCTCGGGGCCGCCAAAGGCGTTGAAGACATGGTCCATGTCCGCCGTCCAAAGCTCTTCAGGGCCTTCATGGGCGCCGATCAGGGCGTCGGCCGATGCCGGGTTCACGGTCTCGTCGCGTGTCCCCTGCGCGACAAACAACGGGCCAGAATACGCGGCGATTTCGGCAATCGGGTCAAAGCTGGCGACGCCTTCGAAAAACTCCCGGCGCAAACCGATGACCGCGCCCCAGGGCAGCGTGACCTGCAGGGCCTCATCCTGAACCGCGAGTCCGGCGGTCAGCGTATCCGCGCCCAGCAGCCCCGCATAGGTCGTTTCCGGATCGGCCACCGCTGCCCAGAGCGCGACAGCATCCACCGCATCGCTGCGTCCAGCCACGGCCGTTGCGACGAGTCCGCCCTGACTCCATCCGATCAGGCCGATGCGGTCACCTTGCACGCGGGGATCGGCGGCCAGCGTCGCCAGTGCGGCGATGCCGTCCTCGACCTGACGCTCGAAGGTGGTGAATTCATAAGCGCCGTCGCTTTCACCCGAGTCGCGGAAATCAATGCGCAGGCTGGCGATCCCCTGTTCGCGCAACAGCCGGGCGCTGCGCGAGAATACGCCCTCTTCGGTGTTGGTCACCGGCAATTCGTCACGCGACCCGGTGAAGCCGTGGAACATCACGACCACCGGGGCCGGGCCTCCGTCGGGCAAGGACAGGGTCCCGACGACCGACTGGCCATCGACCTGAAAACGGATCGTCTGTTCGTCAGCCAGTGCGGTCGAGGCCACAAACGCAAGGCCTGCGGCAAGTGGGGCAGTAAAGCGCATCAAGGACTCCTGTGCATGGGAAAGCCCGGCCAGTGGATGTCCTTTTATACCAATCGGTCAATATCAATTGTGGGGGCCAGAGAAACTCTTCAGCCGGACCAGCAGCGCCGACAGTTCGTCGTGCAGGCGCAAGCGCTCGGCGGGGACCAGAAAGGCGCCCAATTCCACCTCACGGCCGCCCCCGGTCAGCGTCAGATACTGCGTCACCGGCCCGCCCCGCGGGATCAGCCGCAGTGTCACCCAATGCGGATCGGCCTGCCAGTCGTGCAGCCCCTTGGGGTCGGTGCGCAACAGCGTCACGGCGCTGCGGCTGAGGTCCATTTCCTCCAGTATGCGGCGGTCGCGCTGGTTGCGATCGAGCGCAAACCACAGACCCCAGAGCGCGATCAGTGCAAAGGGCAGCAGCCCCCAGAACACCGGCGAGGCCAGAACTGCCAGCAGCGGCAGCGCCAGCGTGGCCGCCGTCATGCCAATGACCACGGCCAGCCCGCGCGGGTTCAACGCGTTGTGCGGCCAAAGCCGCAGCCGGGCATGGGTGGGGCCGTCATGGGTCAGGGTATAGGGCATTGGTCGCGCAGGGCATCATAGGGGACCATCACGGCCCGACGATAGGCCGGGCGCTGGGTCAGCGAAAGGTAATAGGCGTGCAGGCGGGGCAGGGCAGGGCGCTCGATCTCTATGGTGTAATAGCGATACAGGATATGCCCGAACTGGATATCGGCAAGGGTCAACCTGTCGCAGGCGAGGAACCGTTGCCGCGCCAGTTGCTCTTCGGCAATCGCCAGCTTTCGGCCCAGCGCCTGCAGCGCGGCGGCGATGGCCGTCGGGTCACGCTGCGGCTGAGGTGTGCGCCAGACCCGCCAGAATACCGGTCCGGTAAACCCCATCGCGACGTTGATCTTGGCCCATTCCGCCCAGCGGTCGACATTCGCGCGGGCCACGGCGTCGGCGGGCCAGAAATCCTCGGGCGCATAGCGATTGGCCAAATACCGCAGGATCGCCCCGGTTTCCCACAACGCCGGTCCATCGTCGTCGCGCAGCACGGGGATCGTGCCATTGGGGTTCATCGCCCGGAATTCGGGCGTATCGGTGCCGCCAAAGCGCTCGCCTGCTTCGATGCGGCGATGTGGCAGGCCCAACTCGTTTACCGCCCAAAGCAGCGCCTGAACATTCGAGGAATCGAAACGGCCCCAGATCGTCAGCATGGTGAACCTTGTGAAAAGACAAAGGCCCCGGATCGCTCCGGGGCCTTTTTCAAATGTCAGTGCCTCAGTGGGCGTGGCCGTGGTCCCAGTCCGAGCGCTTGGGCAGCTGCTCGAAGGTGTGCTCCGGCGGCGGGCAGGGCAGGGTCCATTCCAGCGTGTCGGCGTGCTCGTTCCAGTAGTTGTTCTGGGTGACGCGGGCACCGTGACGCAGTGTGTAATAGACCACGCCGAGGAAGAACAGGAACGACGCGAAGGCGATGAAGGCGCCGATCGACGACAGCCAGTTCCAGTAGGCAAAGGCCTCAGGATAGTCGATGTAGCGGCGCGGCATGCCCTGACGGCCAAGGAAGTGCTGCGGGAAGAAGGTCAGGTTCGAGCCGAGGAACATCATCCAGAAGTGCGTCTTGCCCGCCCATTCCGGATACTGACGGCCCGACATCTTGCCGATCCAATAATAGACCCCCGCGAACAGCGCAAACACGGCACCCAGCGACATCACATAGTGAAAGTGCGCCACGACGAAATAGGTGTCGTGATAGGTGCGGTCGATCGGCGCCTGGCTGAGCACGATGCCGGTCACGCCGCCAACGGTGAACAGGAACAGGAAGCCGAAAGCCCAGAGCATCGGGGTCTCGAAGGTGATCGAACCCTTCCACATGGTGGCGATCCACGAGAAGATCTTGACCCCGGTCGGGATCGCGATCGTCATCGTCGCCATCATGAAATAGGTCTGCTGGGTCAACGACATGCCGACGGTGTACATGTGGTGCGCCCAGACGACAAAGCCCAGCGCCGCGATGGCGACCATCGCATAGACCATCGGCAGGTACCCGAAGATCGGCTTGCGCGAGAAGGTCGCGATGACGTGGCTGATGATGCCGAAACCCGGAACGATGATGATGTACACTTCCGGATGGCCAAAGAACCACAGGATGTGCTGATACAGGATCGGGTCGCCGCCACCGGCAGGATCAAAGAAGGTGGTGCCGAAATTGCGGTCGGTCAGCAGCATGGTGATCGCACCGGCCAGCACCGGCAGCGCCAGCAGGATCATCCAGGCGGTGACGAACACCGACCAGGCGAACAGCGGCACCTTGTGCAGGGTCATGCCCGGCGCGCGCATGTTCAGGAAGGTGGTGATGATGTTGATCGCGCCCAGGATCGACGAGGCGCCCGACAGGTGCACCGCGAAAATGGCGAAGTCCATCGAGAACCCGGCCTCGGTGGTCGACAGCGGCGGATACAGCACCCAGCCCACGCCCGAGCCGTTGCCACCCTCGCCACCCGGCACGAAGAGCGAGATCGTGCCCAGCGAGGCCCCGGCGACATAGAGCCAGTAGGACAGGTTGTTCAGCCGCGGGAACGCCATGTCCGGCGCGCCGATGTGCAGCGGCATGAAATAGTTGCCGAAACCGCCGAACAGCGCGGGGATGATGACGAAGAACATCATCAGCACGCCGTGTGCGGTGACGACGGTGTTCCACAGGTGGCCATTGGGGCTGCAATCGGCGGCCATGAAGCCTTCGGCGCACATGTATTGCACGCCCGGATTCATCAGCTCCAGCCGCATGTAGACGGTCAGCGCGACGGCGACGAAGCCGACGATGCCTGCCGTGAACAGGTAGAGGATGCCGATGTCCTTGTGGTTGGTGGACATGAACCAGCGGGTAAAGAACCCGCGGTGGTCCTCATGCCCATGAGCGGCTGCATTGGCCATGGTTGCTCCGTTCCCTTGCGATCATTTTTTTCGCGGTTTTTCCGGCCGCACTGGTGAGAGTCCGGCAGGCACCTATTCCCGTTCTAGAATGCCCAAGCCACGGCGGCAACGCTCGTAATGTCGCATCGGTGAAAAAATTGATTCAGGTCAAGGACAGGCTGCGGCGGCGCGGCGCGATTTTGCCGCGCCGCCGCGAAAAGCGTCAGTCAAAGGTGATGCCCGAGTCGGTGACCAGCACCCGCGCAGTGCCGCAGTAGGTGACCAGCGATTCGAGCACCATTCCAGTGTCGAAGATCGCCCGCGACTTGATCTCGCAGCGTGTGTCGAGCGGGTCGGTGAACTCCAGCGTCAGGCCCTCGCCCGCCGCAACCGGGGATTCCAGCCAGTTGTGACTCTGCGTGCCATCGGGCATCGCCATCCGGAACTCGACCATCGTCATGCTCGAGTCATTGAACAGGTTGAACATCGCATTGTCGGCGTGCAGGTCGCCCTCGGCCAAGGCGGGCATGGCCAGCGCGGCGAGAAGGGCGGCGAGGGGCAGGGGCCGCAGTGCGGCCGCGCCCCGAAGGGTAAGTGTCATGAATCACCGATGTGAGGGGGGGAAGGCGAGCAGAGCCCCAACCCTAGCCGCCTTTGCCCCACGGGGACAGGCCCATGACGCCAAGGTGATGCGCGATCAGGCGGCGCGGTCCTGACAGGTCTGCCACATTGCCAGCGCCGTGCCGCCCAACACCTGCGCCAGCACGCCCTCGGCCACCCCGCGGCGCAGCAATTCGCCCACCAGCAGCGGCAGCTTGGCATAGGTTTCCAGCACCGGTTTGTAATTGGCGTCCATGTCGGTGCCGAGGCCGACATGCGCCGGGCCCAGCGCCTCGATCAACTCGATCACCCGGTCGGCAAAGCCGCTCAGACTGTCGATGCCGATGCCCGCCGGCCATGCGCCGACAAAGCCGCCGCTGGCGGCCACCGCCTGCGCCAGATCCGCCGAGACAAAGCGCGCATTGCTCAGCCGCTCTGTGTTGAGATGCGCATGGGTCAGTGCCACCGGCCCGCGCGCGGCGGCCAGCACGTCAAAGGCCATCGGTTCGGCGGAATGCGTCAGGTCGATCATCACGCCGGCCTCTTCGCAGGCCGCCACCACTTCGGCGCCAAAGGTGCTGAGGCGTCCGTTTGCCTGCTGGCCGGTGATGATCGGCCCGATCTGGTTGTCGCGGTAATGCACCAGCGTCAGCATGCGCAGGCCGCGCGCCTGCAGTTGTGCGATGCGTCCGGCGTCGCCGTCGAGGAAATCGGCCCCCTCCATCGCCAGAATCATGCCGGGGATGCCTGCGGCATGAGCGCTGCGCACGTCGTCCGGCGACAGGCACAGCCGCACCAGCCCGCGATCCGCCAGCGCCTGCAAATGGTCGAGTTGGCGCTGGCAACTGGCCCAGGCCTCGCCGGGGGAAAAATCGCGATACGCCCGCAGCCCGCCGTCACCCAGCGTGATGACCTGCACATCGCCCACCCCGTTGAAGACCGAGGCCGCCAGCCCGCCCATGCGCATGTCGGCGATGCTGGCCTCCTCAAAGGTGCCGCCGATGGTGCGATAAAGCCGCAGCAGAAAGCTCAGCCCTTCGGCGCCTTTCAGGAACGTCCGGCCGGGGTGCGCATGGGTGTCCACCACCGGATGCCGGGTCAGGAAGTCCCGCGCCGCGGCCAGTTCGGCGTCGCTCAGGGCAAACCCCACCTCGGCAGGTTGCGGCACTGCCAAGGGGCGCAGACCGAACCAATAGCCCGCCCCACCGGCAGCCCCCAACGCAAGGGCGCTGGCCCCGATCAGACTGCGGCGGCTGGGCATGACAGGCCTCCATCAGGAAAGGACAGGGGAAAGGTGCGCATCAGCGCGGCGTCGAGATCCGCCATCGTCACGGGCAGGCCCAGATCGACCAGACTGGTGACCCCATGCTCGGCAATGCCGCAGGGCACGATGCCGCCAAAATGGCTCAGATCCGGTTCGACATTGATCGAGATGCCGTGAAAGCTGACCCAGCGGCGCAGTTTGACCCCGATCGCGGCGATCTTGTCCTCGCGCGGGGTTCCGTCTGCCTGCGGCGCCTTGTCCTTGCGCACCACCCAGACGCCCACCCGGCCCGCGCGCCGCTCGCCCGTCACGCTGAACTCGGCCAGCGTGCGGATCACCCAATCCTCGAGCGCATGCACGAAGCAGCGCACATCCTTGCCGCGCTTGTTGAGGTCGAGCATGACATAGGCCACCCGCTGCCCCGGCCCGTGATAGGTGTATTGCCCGCCCCGCCCGGCAGTAAACACCGGGAACCGGTCCGGCTGCACCAGATCGGCCGGTTTGGACGAGGTGCCGGCGGTGTAAAGCGGCGGGTGTTCCAGCAGCCAGACGGCCTCGGGCGCGGTGCCCGCCGCAATCGCGGCCACCCGCGCCTCCATCGCCGCCAGCGTCTCGGCATAGGGCTGAAGACCCGGCAGATGCTGCCACTCCATGGCGCGTAACTTTCTTTGAACCTTTGGCCGCAGCCTAACGAACCCATGGGCACGGTCAATCGGCGCTTGGCGCGAATCGATCCACGGTCTAACCTTGCTCACCACAAGGTTGCGTTTTTCCAGGAGGGTATTGAACATGACGAAGAAAATCCTGACCACCACCGCACTGGTCGCTGCGATCATCACCTCGGGAGTCGGGCAGGCCAGCGCCGATATCGGTGACGCCATCGCTGGGGGCATCATCGGCGGCGTCATCGTCGGCGCCATCCAGCGCGACCGTCAGCGCACGCGGGTTGTCTCGGGGGCCACGTCGGCAGCCCGGCAACTGGCGCGTGACGTTCAAACCGCGCTCAACCATTTCTATTTCCACGTCGGCACCCCCGATGGCGTGATGGGCCGCCAGTCGCGCGCCGGGGTCTCGCAGTATCAGGGCTATATGGGCTTTCCGATCACCGGCGAACTGGCCGAGTTCGAGCGGCAGGTGCTGATTACCGCGTATCAGCGGGCGATCTATGGCGGGCCGCAGGTGACGCAGGTGTCGCAAAGCCATCAGGACGGGCTGCGCGGTTTGCTGCCGCTGGTCCGGGACGAGATGCTGGGCGTCGCGCCGCGCACCGACACGCTGGTCGCAGCCCCGGCTGCGCCGCTGGCCCCCGCGCCCGAAACCACCAGCGCCGGGTTGCCCAACCTCTTCGGCGCGACGCCGGTGCAGGTCTCGCTGGCCTCGCATTGCAACCGCGTCTCGCTCATCAGCAACGCGAATGGCGGGCTGACCGACATCAACACCATGAGCGACCCGGTTTTCACCCTGAACGAGCAGTTCTGTCTGGCCCGCGGCCATGCCATCGCCGAGGGCGAGGCCATTCTGGCGCAGTATCCCGGCATCAGCCCGCAGGCGGTTGCCGAGCAATGCGCGGGGCTCAGCGCGTCGCTGCAATCCAGCATCGCCGCGATGTCGCTGCAGGCGCGCGATGTGGTGCTGGCGGGCGTGACGCAATCGGTGCTGAACTCCGGGATGAGCGCCGCCGATCTGGCGACCAACGCGCGAATCTGCCTGTCGAACGGCTATGCCAGTGACAGCCTGCCGGTTGCCATCGGCTCGGCGCTGATTCTGGTGGCACTGGGCGAGACAGCCTATGGCGAATTGCCGGCGCATCACCTGATGCAGGGCATCGGCGCCGCGCAGCGCCGCGATCTGGCCAGCGAGTGGTTTACCGCCAGTGTCCCGGCGGCCGGGGCGTCCTTGACCGCGGTCGGTTTCCAGCCGGGCCCGGCGGCGCGGGGCTCGCTGATTCTGGCGGCCGTGGATGGGGTCAACGGTGTTGCCGCGCCGGTCGCGCCGCAGCCGCTGGTGCCGCAGCCGGTGATCCCCGCTGCCAGCAAGTGATCTGATACGCCTTTGATCTGGCCGGGCTTTACAGCAGCCCGGCCAGTTTCACATCCGGCAGATAGGTCCGGCTGACCGGCAGCGCGTGCCCGTCCTTCAGCGTCAGCACGGCCCGCGCGCCGTCGCGCCGCACCCGCGCCACCTGCGCCAGTGCCACCCAATGCGAGCGATGGATCTGCAGGCCCGGCACGCCCTCGGCCTCGGCAATCGCATCCGACAGCCGCAACAGGACCAGCGCGCGCCCGGTTGTCGTGGTCACCTCGGTATAATGGTCCTGCACACTCAACGAGACCAGCGTAGCGCGCCGCTCGAACGGCAGGCGGGCCAGCAGGCGGGCGGCGGGCTCGCTGACCGAGGTCGGGGCAGAGGGCGCCGCTTTCACCGCGGCGCGCCGGTTCGTCCAGACCACCGCGCAGGTCACCGCCACGCCGATCAGCGGGGTTCCCGGCCATTGTTGTGCCAACCCCTGCCACGAGAGCAACGCACCGCCCCGCGTCAGAACGGTGACCCCGTGCACCACCAGCGAGACCGCGACCCCGACCGCGACCCCTGCGGACAAGGCCTCGATCCAGAATGGCCAGCCCCGCAGTTCGAACCCCAGAACCACCCAAGTGCCGATCAGCCAGCCGGTCGGTGCCGTTGTCAGCACGATTGCGGCCCAATACGCCAACCGTGCGCCCGGTTGCAGGGTCTCATAGGTGCCAAAGGGGCCGGACAATCCCAGCACGACAGCCACCGCCGCGCTGATCGCCCAATAGGCGGGATTGCGTAAAATGTGAATCACTTCACGAAGCGCGAGTTGCAGGGCGGTGTCGCTCACGCAGGGCTCCTGAGGTTTTGCGCATCCGGGCTGGCAGCATTCGGCGCCGGGCGGCATCTGGGGCGAGGTTCGTTGATCCGCCCCCTGCATAGAAAGGTGCCCTGCCGATGGCAACACTCGCCCCCCTTCTCGACGCCGCGCCGCTGGTGCAACTGCATGCCGCCGGTGCGCTGCTGTCCTTGGCCCTCGGGCCGCTGGTGCTGTTTCGTCGCTCACGCGATCGCTGGCACCGCATCGGCGGCTATGTCTGGATTGCCGTAATGGTGATGACCGCGCTGTCGTCCTTTGGCATCCACGGCTTTGCGATGGTCGGCCCCTTTGGCCCGATCCACCTGTTGTCGGGCTTTACGCTGGTGATGCTGGCGTTGGGGCTGCGCGCCGCGATCCAGCGGCGGATCGAGGCCCACCGACGCATGATGCAGGGGCTCTATCTGTGGTCGCTGGGGGTGGCCGGGCTGTTCACGCTGCTGCCGGGCCGGGTGATGCACCGCGTGGTGTTCGGCAGCGATACGCCGCTGGGCTTTGCCCTGCTGACAGTTTTGGCGCTGCTGATCGTGGTCGGGTTCCGCTGGCGCGGGCGGTTCAGAAACGCGGTGTGAGCGTGCTTTTCGCTCTTCACATCGCGGCGCGAACCCGCTATCAGCGGCGCACCAATCCAGTGCGGTCGTGGCGGAATTGGTAGACGCGCAGCGTTGAGGTCGCTGTGGGCTAACCCCCGTGGAAGTTCGAGTCTTCTCGACCGCACCATTTTCCCGATGAAGAATGAACGCCCGCCCTGCGGGCCTTTATTTTGCTCTTTGCAGGCAATCCGCCTGAAGAATGGGCAATTTTCAGCCATTTCGCCCGCCAATGACGCGAATCTCGCTACATTCGTCGCGTTTGGCTGCGCCGTGCTTCCCGCTGCGGTTAATGGCTTGAATTGATGCGGACGCGACGGTTTACTGACTGTCAGAACAAGAAAAGCTTCCACAGGGGGAAGATCGGTGACTCAAGGCCGAACCGACGGATTCGTCGTATTTGACCGCGTGCAGAAAAGTTACGACGGCGAGACGCTGGTCGTCAAAGATCTGAACCTGTCGATGCCCAAGGGCGAGTTTCTGACCATGCTGGGGCCATCGGGCTCGGGCAAGACCACCTGTCTGATGATGCTGGCCGGATTCGAGACCGCGACGCATGGGGAAATCCTGCTCGACGGGCGACCGATCAACAACATCCCGCCGCACAAGCGCGGCATCGGCATGGTGTTCCAGAACTACGCGCTGTTCCCGCACATGACGATCGCGGAAAATCTGGCCTTTCCGCTGGAAGTGCGCGGTCTGGGCAAGTCCGAGCGCGAGGGCAAGATCCGCCGCGCGCTGGAGATGGTGCAGATGGGCGCCTTCGCCACGCGCCGCCCCTCGCAACTGTCTGGTGGCCAGCAGCAGCGCGTCGCCCTCGCCCGCGCGCTGGTGTTCGAGCCCGAACTGGTGCTGATGGACGAGCCGCTGGGCGCGCTGGACAAGCAGCTGCGCGAGCATATGCAGTTCGAGATCAAGCACCTGCACGATTCGCTGGGCATCACCGTGGTCTATGTCACGCACGATCAGGGCGAGGCGCTGACGATGTCCGACCGGGTCGCGGTGTTCAACGACGGCCGCATTCAGCAACTGGCGCGGCCTGAGGATCTCTATGAGCGCCCCGACAACAGTTTTGTCGCGCAGTTCATCGGCGAGAATAACAAGCTCGACGGCGTTGTGGAAACCATCGAGGGCCAGCGCTGCACCGTTCGGCTGGATGATGGCACGCTGATCGACGCGCAGCCGGTGAACGTCACTCGCCCCGGCGAGCGCACCCGCGTCTCGATCCGCCCTGAGCGCGTCGAATCGAACCCGGACCGGCTGGCCGCGGATTCGCATCTGATCGACGCCGAGGTGCTGGAGTTCATCTATATGGGCGACACGTTCCGCGTGCGCCTGCGCGTCGCGGGGCACGAGGATTTCGTGATGAAATATCGCAATGCACAAGATCAGCGCCGCGTGGCTGCCGGGGATCGCATCCGCATCGGCTGGCGTCCCGAGGACTGCCGCGCGCTGGACGCCTGAGGTATCGCGCCGTCCGCGCCCGCAGGATGGCACGCTGGACAAGCGGGCAGGTTCGACAAGGGAGACTTCCGATGAAACTGAAGACCGTTCTGAAAGGGGCCGTCGGCGCACTGGCGCTGAGCACCGGCGCCGGCATGGCCCAGATGGCCAACGAAATGACCGTGGTGTCCTGGGGCGGGGCCTATCAGGCCAGCCAGGTGAACGCCTATCTGGACCCCTACCGCGCGCTGCACCCGGAATTCTCGTATATCACCGACGAAAGCTCGGCTGATGCCGTGGCGCGGATGCGGGCGATGGCCGAGGCCAACAACATCACCTGGGATCTGGTTGACGTCGAGGCCGCCGACGCGCTGCGTCTGTGCGACGAGGGTCTGGCAATGCCGATCGACGGCGCGACCCAGCTGGCTCCGGCGCCCGATGGCACCTCGGCTGACGAGGACTTTGGCGCGACCCGCGTGTCCGAGTGCTTCATCCCGCAGATCGTGTTCTCGACGACCTTTGGCTATCGCACCGACATGGTGCCGGCCGGTGTTGCGCCGCCGACCGACGCCTGCGCGGTATTCGACACCACGACCTATCCGGGCCGCCGCGCGCTGAACCGCCGCCCGATCGGCAACATGGAATGGGCGCTGCTGTGCGACGGCGTGGCGATGGCCGATGTCTATGACCTGCTGGAAACCGAAGAGGGCCTGACCCGCGCCTTCGCCATGCTTGATCGCATCAAGGCCGATACGATCTGGTGGACCGCCGGTGCGGAAACCCCGCAACTGCTGGCCGATGGCGAGATCTTCATGGGCTCGACCTATAACGGTCGTCTGTTCGCGGCGATCGCCGAGCAGGGCCAGCCGATCGGCATGGCTTGGGGCTATCAGATGATGGACCTCGACGGTTGGGTCGTTCCGGCCGGTCTCGCGCCCGAGCGTCTGGCCCGCGTGATGGACTTCCTCTATTTCGGCACCGACACCCAGCGTCTGGCCGATCAGGCCGCCTATATCTCGTATGGTCCGGCCCGTGCCTCGTCGGCGCCGCTGGTTGGCACCCATGCCACGCTGGGCATCGAGATGGCGCCGCACATGCCGACCGACCCGGCCAACAACGCGGGCGCCTTTGTCACCAACTATCTGTGGTGGGCTGACTATCGCGACGAGATCGACGCCCGCTTCCAGGCCTGGCTGGCGCAATAATCCGGCCTGACCGGCCCCGCCGCCGTGCGGGGCCGGTCATCACGCCATCGCCGGTTCCCGCAGCGAACGACGGGGACCGGCACCCACAGGGATACGCCGATGACCTCCACCGATGCCGACAGCCTGATCCTGCGCGGTGGCGAGCCGCTCAAGCGCAGCCTCGCCCGTGCCCTGTTCCGCCAGAAGATGCGCGCGCTCTTGCTGATAGCGCCCCTGCTGGCCTTCATCGTGTTGGGGTTCCTGCTGCCAATTGGCACGATGCTGTTTCGTTCGGTGGAAAACGCCGTCGTCGAAGAAACGCTGCCGCTGACCGTCGCCGCGCTGGCCGACTGGGACATCGACAGCACCGAATTGCCGCCCGAATCGACCTATCGCGCGCTGGTGGCTGACCTGCAGGTCGCCATCGAGAACCGCTCGGCGCTGACTCTGGCGCGGCGAATGAATTTCGAGACCGCGGGTTTCACCACCATGCTGCGCCGCGCCCAGCGCGAGTTGCCGTCGTGGAATCTGGACACCGATGGCCCGTTCCGCGACCGCATGATCGACCAGCACCGCGACTGGGGCGCGGTCGAGACCTGGCGCGCGCTCAAGGCCTATAGCGGCAGCCTGACCACCGGCTATTACCTCGCGGCGATGGATTACACGATGGTCAGCGGCCATGTCGCGCCGATGCCCGACAACCAGTCGCTGCACCAGATGCTGTTCTGGCGCACGGCCTGGATGAGTGGCGTGATCTGCGCTCTGGCGCTGCTGTTGGGCTATCCGATTGCCTATCTTCTGGCCAATGTCCGCGAACGCAACGCCAACCTGCTGATGATTCTGGTGCTCTTGCCGTTCTGGACCTCGCTGCTGGTGCGAACCTCGTCGTGGAAGGTCCTGCTGCAGGATCAGGGCGTCATCAACCAGTTGCTGGTCTGGGCAGGCGTGATCGCCGATGACAACCGGTTGGCCATGGTCAACAACAAGTTCGGCGTGATCCTTGCGATGACGCATATCCTGCTGCCCTTCATGATCCTGCCGCTCTATTCGGTGATGAAGACGATCCCGCCGACCTATGTCCGTGCGGCCAAGTCGCTGGGCGCGAACGACTGGACGGCTTTCTGGCGGGTGTATTTCCCGCAAACCGTGCCGGGGATCGGCGCCGGAGCGATCCTCGTCTTCATCATGGCGGTTGGCTATTACATCACGCCCGAACTGGTCGGCGGCCCGTCCGGCATGTTCATCTCGAACCGGATCGCGCACCAATGGTATGTCTCGGGCAACTGGGGGCTGGTGGGCGCACTGGGCACGATCCTGCTGCTGGCGGTGCTGGTGCTCTATTGGGTCTATGACAAGGTTGTCGGCATCGACAACGTCAAGCTGGGGTAAGGCACATGGCGCTTCCAAGCTACGCATCGCCCCTGCAGCGGGTCTGGCACTATACCTTTCGCGTGCTCTGCGGGTTGATCTTCTTTTTCCTGATCTTCCCGATTCTGGTGATCGTGCCGCTGTCGTTCAACGCGCAGGATTTCTTCACCTTCACCCGCGAGATGCTGGCGCTGGACCCGGCCGGGTTCTCGCTCAAGCATTACCGCGATTTCTTTACCAACCCTGATTGGCAACTGGCGACGCGCAACTCGCTGACCATCGCCCCGGTGGCAACGCTGCTGTCGGTCTCGCTGGGCACACTGGCCGCGATTGGCCTGAGCCAGAGTCATGTTCCCTTTCGTCGGGCGATCATGGCCATCCTGATCTCGCCGATGATCGTGCCGCTCATCATCTCGGCGGCGGGGATGTATTTCTTCTTTTCCGCGATTGGTTTGCAGGGGACGTTCTGGGGCGTCGTGCTGGCACATGCGATTCTGGGGATTCCCTTTGTCATCATCACGGTAACGGCGACGCTGGTGGGGTTCGACCGCTCATTGACCCGGGCAGCGGCCAGCATGGGGGCGGGGCCGCTGCGGACCTTCTGGAAGGTGCAACTGCCGCTGATCCTGCCGGGGGTGATCTCGGGCGGGCTGTTCGCGTTCATCACCTCGTTTGATGAGGTGGTGGTGGTGATCTTTGTCGGCTCGGCGGCACAGCAGACCTTGCCCTGGCAGATGTTCATCGGGCTTCGCGAGCAGATCAGCCCGACGATTCTGGCGGTGGCGACGCTGATGGTGGCGCTGTCGATCCTGCTGCTGGCAACGCTGGAGATGCTGCGGCGGCGCAATGAGCGGTTGCGGGGGCTGACGCCGGCGTGATTGGGGGGCTGCTCGCCCCCCGTCGCCATTGTCTCTCGGACCAATGGCGCGACAATGACGACCCCCCAGCCAAAGGGGCCCACGGGCCCCTTTGGAAACCCCCTGGATAGTTTTCAGCGCAAAGAGGGTCAGGCCAGCAGGGCGAGTTTGTCCTCGACAAAGCGCATCAGGTCGGCGGCCGGGCGGGCGCCGGACAGCCGGGCGACCTCGCGACCCTCGGCGAAAAGGATAAAGGCCGGGATGCCGCGGATGTTGTAGCGCACCGTGGCGTCAGGGTTCGACTGGGTGTCGATCTTGGCCAGCCGGACGCGGGGCGACAGGGCGCGGGCGGCCTTTTCGAATTCGGGTGCCATCGCCCGGCAGGGGCCGCACCAGGGCGCCCAGAAATCGACCAGCAGCGGCAGATCGTCGGATTTCGCCGCCTTTTCCAGCGTGCGGAAATCCAGTTGCGCCACCTTGCCGTCGACCAGCGCGTGGCCACAGGTGCCGCATTTTGGCGTGCTGGCGGCCTTGTCGGCGGGGAACTGGTTGACCTGTCCGCAGTCGGTGCAGGTCAGGCGGAGTTTCTGGGTCATGGCGGCCTCATGCATTCAGCGGGTTGAATGTGAGATGGGGCCGAGGGGGCCCACTGTCAAGAGGGGTCGCGCGGCGGGCGGGCGCGATAGACCGGCAGTCGCCAGCCAAAGGACATCGAACCCGCGCGCAACAGAAAGGTCATCGCGGCGCAGGCCAGCAGTGCAGGCGGCGTGGACCCCATCACCTGCTGCACCCCCAGCGCCATCAGTGCGCCCGCAAAGGCCGCCGACAGATAAAGTTCGCCCTGACGCAGCACCAGCGGAACCTCGTTGCAGACCACGTCGCGCATCAGACCGCCAAAGGCCCCGGTGACCATGCCCATGATGAGCACCACGCCGGGCCCATGCCCGAGGCTGAGCGCCACGCCGACTCCTGCCGGCACGGCGACGGCCAGCGCCCCGGCATCCAGCCAGTCGATCGCCCGGCGGCGGCTTTCCAGCCGATGCGCGGTAAAGAATACCAGCACGGCCGCCGCACAGGCGGTGCCGATATACCAAGGGTTGGCGATCCAGAACACCGTGTCGCGATTGAGCAGCACGTCGCGCACCGTGCCGCCGCCGACGGCCGTCAGCGCGGCGATGAACAGAAAGCCGACGATGTCCAGTTGCGCCCGGCTGGCCACCAATGCCCCGGTGAGCGCAAAGATGAAGACCGCGACGTAATCGAGCACCGCCAGCAGGGTCATTTGAACGGCGCCATCCCGGCGCGGGCCAATTCGTCAGCGCGCTCGTTTTCTGCATGACCGGCATGGCCCTTGATCCAGGCCCAGGTCACGCGATGCGAAAGCTGTGCCGCGTCAAGGCGTTGCCAGAGGTCGGCGTTTTTCACCGGCTTCTTGTCGGCGGTTTTCCAGCCGTTGCGCTTCCAGCCATGGATCCAAGTGGTGACGCCGTTCTTCACATAGGCCGAGTCGGTGGTGATGGTAATGGCGGCGGCGCGGGTCAGCGATTCCAGCGCGGAAATCGCCGCCATTAGCTCCATCCGGTTGTTGGTGGTCAGCGCCTCGCCGCCTTGCAGGGTGCGCTCCTTGATGACTTGCCCGCCGTCCAATGCGCGCATCAGCACACCCCACCCCCCCGGTCCGGGGTTGCCCGAGCAGGCGCCGTCGGTCCAGGCGTAAAGTTCAGCCATCAGGCGCGCTCCATCGCGAGGCGCAGGCCGAGGGCGGCAAAGGACAGCGCAAAGGCGCGGCGCAGCCCGGTCATCAGCCGCGCGGAGCCCAGGAGCACCTGCCGACCCGAGGCCGCCAGCCCGGCATAGGCCAGAAACACCGCCAGCGTCATCGCGGCAAAGCCGAGGCCGAGTTCGACCATCATCGCGGTGCTGGCACCCTGCGCGGGCAGGAACTGCGGCAGGAAGGCCACGAAGAACAGCGGCAGCTTGGGGTTCAGGATGTTCAGCAGCACGCCGCGCCCGACGATGCGGGCGGCTGGGGCAGGGGCGGCGGGGGCGATATCCATGCCGCCCGTGCCGCGCAGCACCGCCCAGGCCATCCACAGCAGATAGGCGACGCCCGCGTATTTCACAGTCTGGAACAGCAGCGCACTGGTCAGCAGCACCGCCGCCAGCCCGGCCAACGCAACCGCCAGATGCAGCACGGTTGCCAGCGTGCAGCCAACCGAGGCCCAGACACCGGCCCGCCAGCCGCCACCCAGTGTCACCGACAGGGTATAGACCACGCCAATACCGGGGGTGACGCAGACGATGAACGCGGTCAGCAGGAATTCGGGGGTCATGGGGGCTCCGGTCAGGCGCGCAGGATACGCGGGACTTTGAATTCGATGTCCTCGACGGCGGTCTCGACCAACTCGCGCGTCAGGTCATAGCGGGCGGCGAAGGCGTCGATCACCTCGTTGATCAGCAGTTCCGGCGCCGAGGCGCCCGCCGTCAGCCCGACCGAACGCGCGCCGCTCAACGCCCGCCAGTCGATGTCATCCGCGCGCTGGATCAGTTGCGCATAGGCACAACCGGCGGCGCGGCCGACCTCGACAAGACGGCGCGAGTTCGAGGAGTTCGGCGCACCGATCACCAGGAGCGCGTCGATACGCCCGGCAATCGCCTTGACGGCGGCCTGCCGGTTGGTGGTGGCATAGCAGATGTCTTCCTTGTGCGGGCCGATGATGGCAGGGAAGCGCGCCTGCAGTGCGGCGACGATCCCGGCAGTGTCATCGACGGAAAGCGTGGTCTGCGTGATGAAGGCCAGCCGCGCCGGATCACGCGGCGCCAGATGTGCCACATCCTCGACGGTTTCGACCAGCAGCACCTCACCTTCGGGCAATTGTCCCATCGTGCCAATGGTTTCCGGGTGGCCTGCGTGGCCGATCATCACCATCTGCAGGCCCACCTCATGGTGGCGCTCGGCCTCGATATGCACCTTGGACACCAGCGGGCAGGTGGCATCGACAAAGACCATCTGCCGCGCCAGCGCCGCAGCGGGCACCGATTTGGGCACGCCATGGGCGGAAAAGATCACCGGTCGGTCATCGGGGCAGTCGTCCAGGTCCTCGACAAACACCGCGCCCTGCGCGCGCAGGCTGTCGACGACAAACTTGTTGTGCACGATCTCATGGCGCACGAAAACCGGCGCGCCCCATTTGGCCAGCGCCATCTCCACGATCTTGATCGCGCGGTCCACACCGGCGCAAAAACCGCGCGGCGCAGCAAGATACAGGGTCAGGGGGGGTCTAGTCATCGCGCTCTCCGTCCTGTGGTCAGACCTAGTGCCAGACGCGCCTCAGGTCCAGCCCCTCAGCCCCGCAACGATCAGCACCCCAAACGCCAACCGACACCGGTCAGCGCCCAGCCCCCCGGCGGCCGCCCGCATCGCCAGAGCAGCGTCAGGCAAATGGCGGTCTGCGTGGTGAACCGGGCGATCAACTCTCGCTCGATCACCAGATTGGCCGCAGCGACGGCAAGACCGTGCCGTGCAAGGCGTAATCCCCAAGCAGCGCCGCGTGATTGGCCAGATGCAGGGCCGGAAACAGACCGCCCATCGCCAGTGTCAGCGCCGCGATCCACGGCTGATGCTGATGGCCTAGACCGGCGCCGTGCACCTGCGGGGGGCCGACCGCGCGGCCTTGGCCGGGGATCTGGGCGCGCTGCTGCTGGGGCTCAACCGCCCGTCAGGCCCGCGGTGACGGCGGCCAACACCAGATAGCGCCCGGTCTTGGCCAGCCCGACCAGTGCCACGAATTGCCAAAGTCCCATGCGCATGGCCCCCGCCAGCACCGTCGTCAGGTCGATCACCGGCAGGAAGCTGCCCAACAGCGACCAATGGCCCCAGCGGTGCCACCAGCCCTGCGCGCGGGCGAATTGCGCCTCGGGGATACGCAGCCAGCGGTGCGCGCCCGCAGATTCCAGCCGCCAGCCCAGCCAATAGTTGACCAGCGCGCCCAGCGTATTGGCCACCGAAGCGATGGCGACCAGCAGCCAGACCGGGGCGAGTCCCGCCAGTTGCAACCCGACGAACACCGGCTCCGAGGAAAACGGCAGCACCGTCGCCGCGACAAAGGCCGCGGCGAACAGCCCGGCAAGGGCGGCGATCAGGCTCAGGCCGGGGTATCCGTCGGCGCTTCGGCCATGTCGTCGCGCGTCAGGCGCGGCTCACGCGGGGGGCGCCCGATCACGTCGCGCAACTCGTCCAGTTCGATGAAATTGTCGGCCTGACGGCGCAGTTCGTCAGCGATCATCGGCGGCTGGCTGCGGATGGTCGAGACCACCGACACCCGAACGCCCTGACGCTGCAGACTTTCCACCAGCGGGCGAAAATCGCCATCGCCCGAGAACAACACGGCATGGTCGATGCGATTCGCGAGTTCCATCGCGTTGACCGCCAGTTCGATGTCCATGTTGCCCTTGACCTTACGCCGACCCATCGAGTCGGTGTATTCCTTGGCCGGCTTGGTCACCATCGTATAGCCGTTGTAGTTCAGCCAGTCGATCAAGGGACGAATCGGCGAATAATCGTCGTTCTCCAGCAATGCCGTATAGTAGAACGCCCGCAGCAGTTTCCCGCGGCGCATGAACTCCTGGCGCAAGAGCTTGTAGTCGATGTCGAAGCCCAGGGCCTTGCCTGCAGCAAAGAGATTGGCCCCGTCAATGAACAGCGCAAGACGCTCATCTTTGTAAAACATCGATTTTCCTTTCAAATTCCTTGCGTTACTCGTAATTTACCAGCGTGCGCACGCGCCGGGCACCCACCGGGGACCCATTCGCAAACGCGCATGTCAGGAACCTAGCCGTGCATCCGACCCTTCGCAACCGCTTCATACTGGCCTTGGGCAGCAATGCAACGGCGGACGTGGCGTCGAATGCCATACTACTTAGGGACGCTTTGGCAAGGGTCAAGAAGGCCGGGCTGACGCCGCAGGCGGTGAGCCGTTTCTGGCGCACGCCGGCCTTTCCCGCCGGGGCCGGGCCGGACTTTGTCAACGCCTGCGCACTGGTCGAGTCCGCGATGCCGCCCGATGCCGTTCTGTCGGTCCTGCACGGCATCGAGGCGGCGATGGGCCGGGTTCGCACGACCCGCTGGGCACAGCGGGTGATCGACATCGACCTCTTGGCAGCCGAGGATGCCGTCCTGCCGGATCGCCAGACCGTCGCACACTGGATCGACCTGCCGCCCGACGCGCAGGCCGTCCAGACACCGCCCGGCCTGATCTTGCCGCACCCAAGGCTGCATCAGCGTGGCTTTGTGCTGGTGCCGATGGCCGAGGTGGCGCCAGACTGGCACCATCCGCTGCTCGGGCGGAGCGTGACGCAGATGCTGGCTGCGCTTGACCCGGCGGAAATCGCCGCAATCGCCCCGATTTGACCCATGCCCCGTTTCGCGCGCTTGTCATTGCCGGGAAATGCCGCTAAGGGCTACGGGCTGATCCTCCCCTTTCTCCCAGATGGAGTGCTTCATGGCCCGCGTGACGGTCGAAGATTGCGTTGACAAGGTCCCGAACCGCTTCGAGCTGGTGATCCTGGCTGCCCACCGCGCGCGTGAAATCGCCGCCGGGTCGCCGATCACGCTGGAGCGTGACAACGACAAGAACCCCGTCGTCGCCCTGCGCGAAATCGCCGAGGAAACCCAGGCCGCCGCCCCGCTGCGCGAGCGTCTGATCGAAAGCATGCGCACCCAGAACGAGGTGGACATGCCCGAGGATGACGACATGGCGATGCGGATGGGTGGCAACGGCGACCGCCCGGCGCTCGACGACATGAGCGAAGAGCAGATGCTGCGCCAATTGGTGGCAGCCCAGGTTGAACAGGACTGACGATGGCGCGGGCAGGATCGCAACGTGATCACGCCCGATGACCTGGTTGCGCTGGTTCGCAACTATAATCCCGGTTGCGACGAGGCGCTGATCCGCCGCGCTTGGGATTATGGCGAGGCCATGCATGCCGGGCAGATGCGGCACTCGGGCGAGCGGTATTTCACCCATCCGGTCGCCGTCGCCTCGATCCTGACCGAGATGCAGCTTGACGATGCCACCATCGTCACCGCGCTGCTGCACGACACCATCGAAGACACCCGCTCGACCTATGTCGAGGTTGAAAAGCTGTTCGGCCACGAAGTCGCCGAACTGGTCGAAGGCGTCACCAAGCTGACCAACCTGCAACTGCCCTCGGAAGCCAAAAGCACCGAGGCCAAGCAGGCCGAGAACGTGCGCAAGCTGTTGATGGCGATGTCGCGCGACCTGCGGGTGATCCTGGTCAAGCTGGCCGACCGGCTGCACAACATGCGCACCATCCGC
>CALESR010000314.1 GCA_937907485.1 uncultured Paracoccaceae bacterium
AGTCATGGTCGCCATTGCCCGACATCAGGTCATTGCCGTCCGAGCCAAAGAGCCAGTCCTGCCCGTCGCCGCCGGTGACCGTATCATTGCCGGTGCCGGCAAAGACGGTGTCATTGCCGCCATTGGCCTCGATCACGTTGCCGGTGTTGTCGACCTGATCGCCGTCGGCATCGATATAGCTGTTGTCGATGGTTTCGCCCGTGTCGGTGCCGTCGACGATATCGTCCGGGCCGCCGGCGCCCGTCCCCAGGCCCGCGCCAACCTGCGAGGCATCGGCTTCGGTCACCGGGCCACCGGCGACCAGCGCGTCGAGCACGATTTGCGAGGCATTGCCATAGGCCGCACCGCTGCCATCGAGGAACATGCCGACCGACCGGCCACCATCCAGTTCGAAGATCGCAAATCGCGTGCCCGAGGCCGTCGAGGCGCCGTTGTCAAAGGTCACCGAGGCCGAATAGATCTCGATGTCATTGATGAGATAATCGACGCCGTTGATGGTGATGGTGTCGCCGACGTCGATGACACCAGGCACCGCGGTCGCGGATTCGATGATTTCCTGATCGGTCTGGATCCCCTGCGAGATATCGCCAAAGCCGCCGTACCGCAGGGTCGAGCCCTCGTCCGTGATGAAATCCGGGGTCAGGCTCAGGGTCAGGTTGGTCAGGTCGCTCATTGTCTCGTCCTCGTGCATACACCCGGCAGGGCGGTGAACCGTTACGTCTTGGCCCCCGCCAACAGGGTGCAGGGGCATCACCAGACGGATTAGCGGTCGATTGTGCGATTTCTCGGCCCGAATCGGGGCAATTGTGGGGCAATCGGAAACAAGTGGTTTCCAACTCCTTGCGCGGCGGGATCAGGCCGGTTCAGGGCGCCGAAGCCCTTGCACAAAGGCCCCGCGCGCGGCAGCCTGATCGCCGCAACAGGAGAGCCGCCATGACCATTCCCCACCGCATCACCGACTTTGCCGACGCGCTGACCGCCATCCGCCGCGACCTGCACGCCCATCCCGAACTCGGCTTTCAAGAGGTGCGCACGTCCGGGATCGTCGCCGCCGAACTGGCGCGGCTGGGGATCGAGCTCACCACCGGCATCGGCAAGACCGGGGTGGTCGGGGTGCTGCACGGCAACCGGCCGGGGCGGCGCATCGGGCTGCGCGCCGACATGGACGCGCTGCCGATCCATGAACAGACCAACCTGCCCTTTGCCTCGAAAACCCCGGGCGTGATGCATGCCTGCGGCCATGACGCGCATACGACGATGCTCTTGGGCGCGGCGCGCTATCTGGCGGAAACCCGCGATTTTGCCGGAACCGCCGTGTTCATCTTTCAACCCGCCGAGGAAGGGCTGGGCGGCGCGCGGGCGATGATCGCCGACGGGCTGTTCACGCGCTTTCCCTGCGACGAGGTCTACGGGTTGCACAACTCGCCGTTTCACGCGCCGGGCGAGATCGGGGTGAAACCGGGGGCGGCGATGGCGGGGGCGAATTTCTTTGACATCACGGTGACCGGCAAGGGCTGCCACGCGGCGATGCCCGAGGCCGGGGTGGACCCGGTGGTGATCGCCGCCGCGCTGGTCGGCCAGATGCAGGGCATCGTCGCGCGCAACGTGCCACCGGCCGAGCGCATCGTGCTGTCGATCACCCAGATCCACGCCGGCGCGGCCTATAACGTGATCCCCGGCGAGGCGACGCTGGCCGGGACGGTGCGCTATTTCAACCGCGAGACGGCGGCGCTGGTGACGGCGCGGATGCAGGCGCTGTGTGATGGCGCGGCGCTGGCCTACGGCGTCGAGGTGCGGCTGGACATGCGCAATGTGTTCGACGTGCTGGAAAACGACCCGACGCTGTCGCAGGCGATGCTGGCAGCGGCGCGCGATCTGGTGGGCGAGCAGGCGCGCGAAAAGACCGATCTGGTGATGGGGTCCGAGGATTTCGCCGACATGCTGCAGGTGGTGCCGGGGGCCTATTGCACCGTCG
>CALESR010000315.1 GCA_937907485.1 uncultured Paracoccaceae bacterium
AAGCCGAAGATCATCGTCTGCGTGCCCTATGGCGCGACGCCGGTGGAAAAGCGGGCGATCCGCCAGTCGGTGCTGTCGGCCGGCGCGCGGCGCGCCGGGCTGATCGCCGAGCCGATCGCGGCGGCCATCGGGGCCGGCATGCCGATCACCGATCCGACCGGCAGCATGGTCGTCGATATCGGCGGCGGCACGACCGAAGTGGCGGTGCTGTCCCTGGGCGACATCGTTTACGCGCGGTCGGTCCGTGTCGGGGGCGACCGGATGGATGAGGCGATCATCAGCTATCTGCGCCGTCATCAGAACCTGCTGATCGGCGAATCCACCGCCGAGCGGATCAAATGCACCATCGGCACCGCGCGCATGCCCGACGACGGGCGCGGCAAGGTGATGCAGGTGCGCGGGCGCGACCTGCTGAACGGCGTGCCCAAGGAGATCGAGGTCACGCAGGGCCAGATCGCCGAGGCGCTGTCGGAAACCGTGCAGACGATCTGCGAGGCGGTGATGATCGCCCTGGAGACCACGCCGCCCGATCTGGCCGCCGATATCGTCGACCGGGGCGTCATGCTGACCGGCGGCGGCGCGCTGCTGGGCGATCTGGATCTGGCGCTGCGCGAGCAGACCGGTCTCATCATCACCGTGGCCGACCAGTCGCTGAACTGTGTCGCGCTGGGAACCGGCAAGGCGCTGGAATACGAAAAGCAGCTGCGCCACGCCATCGACTACGAAAGCTGACCGGGTTTCCGGCTTGAGGGCGCGCCGTGGCAACTGATCGCTCGAACGAGGCCGATTACATCCGCCCCGTGCGGCGCCTTCTGATCGGGGTGCTGGCGCTGATCCTGCTGGCGCTGTTCCTGCTGTGGCGCATCGACAGCCCGCGGATCGAGCGGTTTCGCACGGCGGTGGTCGACTCGGTGGTGCCCAACCTCGACTGGGCGATGGCGCCGGTGACGCGGGTGGCGCGCATGGTCGAGGATTTCCGCAGTTATGCGCGGATCTATGAGCAGAATCAGGAGCTGCGGCGCGAGTTGCAGCAGATGCGCGCGTGGCGCGAGGCGGCGTTGCAACTGGAGCAGCGCAATGCGCAACTGCTGGACATGGCGCGTGTCCGGCTGGACCCGCAGTTGACGCATGTGACCGGCGTGGTGATGGCCGACGCGGGCAGCCCGTTCCGCCAGTCGGTGTTGCTGAACGTCGGTGCGCGGGATGGCATTGTCGATGGCTGGGCGGTGATGGATGGTCTGGGGCTGGCCGGGCGGATTGCCGGGGTGGGGGATCGCTCGTCCCGGGTGATCCTGCTGACCGATTCCAACAGCCGGGTGCCGGTGCTGGTGCAGCCCAATGCGCAGACGGCGCTGTTGAGCGGCGACAACGGCCCGGCGCCGGTGCTGGAGTTTGTCGAGAACCCCGAGGCGCTGCGCCCCGGTGACCGGGTGGTCAGTGCCTCGGATGGCGGGGTGTTTCCGCCGGGGCTGCTGGTGGGCGAGGTGGCTTTGGGCGCGGACGGGCGCCTGAGGGTGCGGCTGGCGGCGGATTACGGGCGGCTCGATTTCCTGCGGGTGCTGCGCTCGCGTCCGGCCGAGGTGATCGAACAATCGGGCCGGTTGCTGCGCCCGCTCGACGCCTCCGGGGTGCCGTTGGACCCGGCGACCGGTGCGCCGGTGCAGGCGTTGGTGCCCGAAGAGGTCAGCGATCCGGTGCTGACGCCGGTCGAGGCGGTGCCCGCCGTGCCGCTGCCGGGGGCCGAGCGGCCCGAAGGCGCGCCGAATGAATGAGACATGGCGCTTTGACACGCTGGTGCATCTGGGCCTGTGGCTGCTGATCGCGGCGGTGTCGATCGTGCTGCATCTGTTGCCGCTGGGCGCCATCGAGGGCGATTGGCCCATGCCCGATGTCCTGCTGGCGCTGACGCTGGCCTGGGTGGTGCGTCGCCCGGTCCATCTGCCCGCGCCTGCCATCGTGATGGTGTTTCTGGCCGAGGATCTGTTCCTGATGCGCCCGCCGGGCCTGATGGCGCTGGCGGTGCTGCTGGGGTCGGAATTCCTGCGGCGGCGGCAGAGCGTGCTGCGCGAGTTGAATCTGGCGCTGGAATGGGCGATGGCGGCGGCGGTGATCGGCGCGATCTGGCTGGGCACCCGGCTGCTTCGTGCGATTGTGATGATCCCCAATGACCCGTTGGACTTGAGCCTGCTGGGCCTTGCTGTCACCATCCTGTCCTATCCGCTGGTGGTCTGGGTGCTGCAAGGCGTGCTGAGGGTGCGCAAGCCGGCGATGGGCGAGGTCGATGAACTGGGGCGCAAGCTGTGAAACGGCCGGCACGCGACAATGACGAAAGCGAGCGGCTGATCTCGCGCCGCGCCGCCCTGCTGGGGGGCGTGCAGCTGGTGTTTGCCGGGATGCTGGTGCTGCGGATGCGCTCGTTGCAACTGGGGCAGGCCGAGGAATACCGGCTGCTGGCCGACGAGAACCGCATCAACATCCGGCTGTTGCCGCCCGCGCGAGGCATCATTCAGGACCGGTCGGGCACTGTGCTGGCCTCGAATGTGCAGAATTACCGCGTGGTGCTGGTGCGCGAGGATGCGGGCGAGCCGCGCGCCGCGCTGGAGCGGCTGGCGCAGATCATCGCGCTGACGCCCGAGCAGATCGACCGGGCCGAGCGCGAGGTGATGCGCAACCGGCCCTTTGTGCCGGTGACGGTGGTGGACCAGTTGAACTGGGAAGAGGTCGCGCGCATCGCCGCCAATGCGCCCGCGATGCCCGGAATCTCGCCCGAGGTGGGGTTCAGCCGGTTTTACCCCTATGGCGCGGAATTCGCCCATACGGTGGGCTATGTCGGCCCGGTGTCCGAGCGCGATCTGGCCGAGCGCGAGACGGTGGACCCGCTGCTGACGATCCCGCGGTTTCAGATCGGCAAGATCGGGGTTGAACGCGAGGTCGAGGAGTCGCTGCGCGGCAGTGCCGGGCATCGGCGGATCGAGGTCAATTCGGTCGGCCGCGAAATGCGCGAGCTGGACCGGCAAGAGGGGCGCGCCGGGGCCAATGTGCAACTGACGATGGACCGGCCCCTGCAGGCGTTCACGCTGGCGCGGCTGGGCGAGGATTCGGCGGCGGCGGTGGTGATGGAGGTGGCGACGGGCAATATCCTGGCGCTGGCCTCGGCACCGTCGTTTGACCCCAACCTGTTTGTGCGCGGGATTTCGTCGACCGATTTCAACGGTTTGCGCGACGATGACCATCGGCCGATGTCGAACAAGGCGGTGCAGGGGGCGTATCCGCCCGGCTCGACCTTCAAGATGGTGACCGCGCTGGCGGCGTTCGAGGCCGGGCTGGCGACGCCGGACGAGCGGGTGTTCTGCCCCGGCTATCTGGAGATCAGCGACCGCCGGTTCCACTGCTGGAACCGCAATGGCCACGGGCGGGTCAACCTGACCTCGGCGCTGGCGGAAAGCTGTGACGTCTATTTTTACGACATGGCGCAGCGGGTCGGCATCGACCGTATCAACGCGATGGCGCAGCGGTTGGGTCTGGGCGCGCGTTATGACCTGCCGCTGTCGGGCATGTCGAGCGGTCTCAACCCCTCGCGGGAATGGAAGCTGGAGCGGCGCGGCGCCGAATGGGTGGTGGGTGATACGATCAACGCCTCGATCGGGCAGGGCTATGTGCTGACGACGCCGCTGCAACTGGCGGTGATGACGGCGCGCATCGCCACGGGTCGAATGATCGAGCCACGGTTGATCCATGCCATCGACGGCGAGGAACAGCCGATTGCCGAGCAGCCGCCGCTGGGCCTGCGGGCCGAGGTGCTGGCGCAGGTGCAGCGTGGCATGTTCGAGGTGTCGAATTCGCAGCGCGGCACGGCCTATGGGTCGCGCATTGTCGATGAGGCGCTGCGCATGGCGGGCAAGACGGGCTCCAGCCAGGTGTTTTCGATCACCGCCGCCGAGCGGGCCGAAGGGATCCGCAGGCAGGACCAGTTGCCGTGGAACCGGCGCGACCATGCGTTGTTCGTCTGCTATGCGCCCGATGTGGCGCCGCGCTATGCGGTGTCGGTGGTGGTCGAGCACGGCGGCGGCGGCTCGTCCGTGGCCGCGCCCATCGCGCGCGACATCATTCTGGCGGCGCAGTCCGGCGGTCTGCCGCCGCTGACGGCCTATCCCGCGCCGCAGCGCAACCGCATCGAGGCGATGATCGAGGCGATCAGCGCGCGCATCGGCCCGCCTGCCGAGCCGCAAGGTGGACGGGGGCGCGCGTGAGTTATCTGGAATACCACGTCAAACGCTCGCCCACGGGTCTGGCCAAGGTTCTCTATGTGAACTGGGCGCTGGTGCTGCTGCTGTGCGCGGTCGCCTCGATCGGATTCTTGCAGCTCTACAGCGTTTCGGGCGGCAATTTCGAGCGCTGGACCGAGCCGCAGATGCAGCGGTTCGCGCTGTCGCTGGCGGTGATGTTCGTCGTCGGCTTTGTGCCGCTGTGGTTCTGGCGGTCGATGGCGGGGCTGGCCTATGCGGTGTCGGTGCTGCTGCTGCTGGGGGTCGAGTTCTTTGGTTCGGTCGGCATGGGGGCGCAGCGCTGGCTGGTGATCGGCCCCTTGCGGCTGCAACCCTCCGAGATGACCAAGATCACCATCATCATGGCGATGGCGGCCTATTACGACTGGCTGGACGTGTCCAAGGTCTCGCATCCCTTATGGGTGGGGCTGGCGGCGCTGATGATTCTGGTGCCGGCCTTTCTGGTGCTGAAACAGCCGGATCTGGGCACCTCGCTGCTGATCGTCGGCGGCGGTGCCATCGTGATGTTCGCCGCCGGGGTCAGCCTGTGGTATTGGGGCGCGATGATCGTTGGCGCCGGGGGGCTGATAACGGCGGTCTTTGCCTCGCGCGGGACCGGCTGGCAATTGCTGCGCGATTATCAGTTCCGGCGGATCGACGCCTTTCTGGACCCGTCGCTGGACCCGCTGGGCGGGTCGTACCACATCAATCAGGCGATGATTGCGCTGGGTTCGGGCGGGTGGTCGGGGCGTGGTTTCATGCAGGGCACGCAGTCGCGGCTGAATTTCCTGCCCGAAAAGCACACCGATTTCATCTTCAACACGCTGGCCGAGGAACTGGGGTTTGTCGGCGGGGTGTTCTTGCTGGCGCTGTATATGGCGGTGATCGTCACCTGCATCATCGCGGCGATCCAGTCGAAACACCGCTTTGCGGCGCTGCTGATACTGGGGATCGCGGGGAACTTTTTCCTGTATTTCGGCGTCAACATGGCGATGGTGATGGGGCTGGCGCCGGTGGTCGGCGTGCCCTTGCCGCTGGTCAGTTGGGGTGGATCGTCGATGCTGATGATCATGATCGGCTTTGGTTTGGTGCAATCGGCCTGCATCCACCGCCCGAGGGAGCGTGCATGAGTCTGACCGTGCTTTTCGCCGCCGGTGCCGCCCGCTGGATCGAGTGGGAGGGCCCGCTGCGCCGTGCGCTGGCGGGGCTGGCGGTCGATCTGGTGACCGCCGCCGATCCGGCGCAGGTCGATGCGATCATCTATGCGCCGGGCGGCGATACGCCGTCGGATTTCACCCCCTTCAGCCGCTGCAAGGCGGTGCTGAGCCTCTGGGCCGGGGTAGAGCGGATCGTCGGCAATCCGACGTTGACGATGCCGCTGTGCCGGATGGTCGATCCGGGGCTGACGCAGGGGATGGTCGAGTATGTCACCGGTCATACGCTGAAGGCGCATCTGGGGATCGGTGCGAGGCCGCAGCGGTGGGAGCCCGTGGTGCCGCCGCTGGCCAGCCAGCGCCCGGTGGCGATGCTGGGTCTGGGCGAATTGGGCGCGGCCTGTGGCAAGGCCTTGGCCGGGCTGGGGTTTCCGGTGCTGGGCTGGAGCCGCACGCCGCGCGAGGTGGCGGGCATCGAGTGTCACCACGGGGCAGCGGGGCTGCGGGCCGTGCTGGAGCGCGCGCAGATCGTGGTGACGCTGCTGCCCTCGACCGCCGAGACGCAGAACACCCTGAACGCGGTCACCCTGTCGTGGCTGCCGCGTGGGGCGCATGTCATCAACCCCGGTCGCGGCGTGCTGATCGACGATGACGCGCTGCTGGCGGCGCTGGATACCGGGCAGGTGGGCAGCGCCACGTTGGATGTGTTCCGCGTCGAGCCCTTGCCCGATGGGCACCCGTTCTGGGCGCATCCGCGCATCACCATCACCCCGCATATCGCCGCCGAGACCCGGCCCGAAACCGCCGCGCGCATGGTGGCCGAGAACCTGCGCCGTCTGATCGGCGGCGAGGCCTTGCTGCATGTCGTCAACCGGCAGGCGGGGTATTGATGCAGATCGCGGTTGTCGGCGCGGGGATCATCGGGCTGACGGTGGCGCATCGGCTGGCGGGGTTGGGGCACGCGGTGACGGTGATCGCGCCGGATGAGGCGCATCGCGCCTCGACCGGCAATGCGGGCACCATCGCGGGGTATGCCGTCGATCCGGTCGGCACGCCGGGGGTGCTGCGCGATCTGCCGTCGCTGCTGTTCAGCCGGACCTCGCCCTTGGCGATCCACCGGCCCTCGGCCCTGGGGCTGGTGCCGTGGCTGGCGCGGTTCCTGCGGCAATCCTTGCCGGGCGCTGCGATGGCCAACCGGCAGGCGCTGGCCGGGCTGCTGGACGGGGCCGATGCGCTGTGGCGCGAGTTGGCGCAGGCGGTCGGGGCCGAGGGGCTGCTGCGGCAGAACGGCGCGATCTATGCCTATGACACGCCGCAGGCGATGGCGGCGGCCTTGCCCGGGTTGCAGCGGCGGCGGGCGCTGGGGGTGACAGTTGAAACCCTGAGCGCCGAGGCGCTGCAGGCGCTGGAGCCCGGCCTGCCGCAGGGCCGCTTTGCCGGAGGGGCGCAGTTTCCCGGCACGCTGTGGCTGGGCGATCCGGCGCGGATGCTGGAGCATCTGGCGCCCCCGTCGCGGGTGATGGCGCGGGTCACCGCGCTGGAGCGGCGCGGCGCGGGCTGGCGGCTGCAGACCGACGCAGGCGAGCATGAGGCCGAGGCCGTGGTGCTGGCTGCGGGTGCGTGGTCGGCGCGGCTGCTGGCGCCCCTGGGCCACCGCATTCCGCTGACGGCCGAGCGGGGCTATCATCTGGAGTATGATCTGCCGGAGTTGCCGCTGACCCGGCCGGTCTGCCCGGTGGCGCGCGGGTTCTATCTGGTGCCGATGGACGGGCGGTTGCGCGCGGCGGGCACGGTGGAACTGGGCGGCATCGGTGCGCCGCCCTCGGCCCATCGCTGGGACCGTCTGGACGCGGGCGTGCGCAGCGTGTTCGCCGATCTGCCGCCGCCTGCGCGGCGCTGGATGGGCCTGCGCCCGTCGATCCCGGACAGTCTGCCGGTGATCGGCCCGGTGGCGCCCGGCCTGATTGCCGCCTTTGGTCACGGCCACATCGGCCTGACGCTGGCGCCGCGCACCGCCGTGCTGGTCGAGCAGGCGCTGGCGGGCAAGGCGCTGCCGTCAGCGGTCAGCGCGGGGCGCTTCTGACGGGTCTTTTATCTTTCGGTCAAAATGCTAGCCTGCGCCAAAGGAACAGGGAGACCCACATGACCGTCCATATCGGCGCCAAACCCGGCGACATTGCCCCGACCGTGCTGATGCCCGGCGACCCGTATCGCGCGCGCTGGGCGGCGCAGACCTTTCTGGACAATCCGGTGCTGGTCAACGAGGTGCGCGGCATGCTGGGTTATACCGGCACTTGGCGTGGCAATCCGGTCACCATTCATGGCTCGGGCATGGGGATGCCGTCGTTTTCCATCTATGCCAATGAGTTGATCCGCGATTACGGCGCGAAGACGATCATCCGCGTCGGGTCTGCCGGGGGCATGCAGCCCGAGGTCAAGATCCGCGACGTGGTGCTGGCGATGACCGCCTCGACGCTGTCGTCGCCGTCAAAAGGGTTTTTCCGCGAGCTGAATTTCGCCCCCTGCGCCGATTTCGGCCTGCTGGCGGCGGCGCATCAGGCGGCGCAGGGCAAGGGAATCGGCGTGCATGTCGGCGGGATCTATTCGTCGGATGTGTTCTATGACGAGCGCGACGACCTGAACGCGGTGCTGCGCCGCCACGGCGTGCTGTGCGTCGAGATGGAGACGGCGGAGCTCTATCACCTCTGCGCGCGGCACGGGGTGCGCGGGCTGGGCGTGCTGACGATCAGCGACCACCTGCTGACCCATGAGGCGCTGCCCTCGGCGGACCGTGAGCGCAGTTTCGGCGACATGATCGAGATCGCGCTGGCGGCGGCGTTTTCCTGAGGCCGTTGCGCTGGCGCAGGCGGCGGAGTGGGGGCCAGCCCCCACACCCCCGGGATATTTAGCGAGCAAAGATCGGGGCAGTGAGGGCGTCGCGCAGGGCGTCGAGCACCTGGGCGGCGGCTGGGCTGAGGCTGCGCAGCGCGGTGAGTGACAGGCTGAGGCCCGACGGGGCGGTGATGGCGAAGGGCTGGATGATGCGGCCGGCGGTGAGCGCGGCCTCGGCCAGCGGGCGGGCGATGACCAGCAGGCCCGCGCCGTTGGCGGCCTCTTCGAGGGCCAGTGGCGCGGAATCGTGCGTCGGGCCGAGCGGGCGAAAGCCGGGAAGCTGGGCGGCGCGGGTCCAGGTGGCCCAATCGCCCGCCGGGCCGTTCAGGGTGAGGGTTTGCACCGCGTCGAGGTCGGCCAGCCGGGCGGGGGCCAGCGACGGGGCGCAGACGGCGATCAACGGGGCCGGGGCGCCGGGCCCCTCGGACAGCGTCAGGCCGAGGTCGGCGGCGCTGCCCGGTGGCAGCGGCACCACCTGAAACCCGGCGCGCCTGAGCGCGGGCAGCCGGGGCGACAGCCAGAGTTGCGCCAGATCGGCACTGACCGCGATGCGCACGAGGCCGGGGGCGGCCTCGGCCGCGAGATGCTGCGTGGCGGCATCGAGAGCGGCGAAGGCGGCGGTGAATTCGGGCAGCAGGCGGGCGCCGATCTCGGTCAGTTCGACACCGCGCGGCAGGCGGTCGAAGAGGGTCACGCCCAGCGCGGATTCCAGCGTTTTCAGATGTGCGGTGACGGCGCCCGGCGTGACGCCGAGTTCTTGCGCGGCAGGCGCAAAACCGCCCAGCCGTCCCGCGACCTCGAAGGCGCGCAACGCTGTGAGCGGCGGCAGCTTCGGTCTTGGGGGCTGGGCGGCCATCTGCTTGATTTTTTTCTTGCCTGAGATTTGTTTAGGCTAAGTGTGGGTTTGACGCAAGGAAAAAATGAAGTAAGACTTAATAAAAGTGAATCAGTGGCGAAAAATGGCGAATAAGCATCAGGAAAAATGATGCAACTGCCCCACCAACCGGGATGAAAAAACCGCCCGCGGGGTGCGCGGGCGGCGGGACGGGCGGTGAAACCGGGGTCAGCGGTAGAGGCCGACCTCGCCGCCGGGGCGCGAGACGGTGTCGAGCACGCCCCAGACATAGCCGGCGACCGAGCGGAAGCAGACGAGGGTCCAGCGATCCTGATCCTCGCGCCAGAGGGCGGCGGCGACCTGCGCCAGCCGGGTGCGGCGCACCTGACCGACGGCGAAATCGGCGAAATCGACCGGGCAGAGCTTGGCCAGCATGTCGCGCGCCTGCGGGCCGGTGAGGGTCAGCATGGCGCGGGCGTCCGAGACATTGGCGGCGGTGAAGAACCCACCCGCCAGCGCGGTGTTCAGCGCGGCGGCGACGGCATCGGCGCGGGTGTAATCGACCAGCACCAGCAGTTCATCGGGCGACATCCACACCAGTTTGCCACGCACGCCGGTGGTGACGCGGCGGCGGTCGGGCACTGCGCAGCCGGTTTGCGCCAGCAGCGCTTCGGCCAGCAGGGGGGACGACAGGTCGCCGCGCAGGGTGACCATGCCGGCCAGCCCGGCATCGGCCAGATCGATCAGACCCAGCGCGCGCGCGCCCATCAAGGCACTGACAGGTTCAGACATTCTGCTTCTCCCCAGCCTTGTCGTAGAAACAGGCGTCGGTGATGCGGGCCTTGACCCGCGCGCCGTTCTCGCCCTGAAGCTCGATCACCTCGCCCATCCGCTGCGGGCCACGGTGGACGAGGGCCATCGCGATGCCCTTGCCCAGCGTGGGCGAGAAATAGGTCGAGGTGACGCGGCCCTGCGTGGCCTGCTGGCCGTTGGGTGTCTTGCCCGGCAGGGGCGCCAGCGCGCCGTCGAGCAGCACCGAGCCGTCGAGCGTTTCCAGCCCGACGAGTTGCCAGCGATCGGCCGAGACCATGGCCGAGCGCTCCATCCCGCGTTTGCCGAGGAAGTCGGGCTTTTTCTTGGACACGGCCCAGGACAGCCCCAGATCCTGCGGGATCACGGTGCCGTCGGTCTCATCGCCGATCATGATGAAGCCCTTTTCGGCGCGCAGCACATGCAGGGCCTCGGTGCCATAGGGCGTGATGCCGAACCCGGCGCCCGCCGCCAGAACGGCGTCCCAGAAGGCCTGACCCTGCGACGCGGGCACGGCGATTTCATAGCTGAGCTCACCCGAGAACGAGATGCGGAAGACGCGGGCGTCAAAGCCCCCCAGCCGCCCCTCGCGCCAGTCCATGAAGGGCAGGGCCTGACGGCTGACATCCATGCCGCCCAGTTTTTCCAGCACCTGCCGGGCCTTTGGCCCGACGACGGCGATCTGCGCGAATTGTTCGGTCAGGTTGACCACATGGACCTTCCAGTCCCACCATTCGCATTGCAGCCAATCCTCCATCCAGCCGTGGATGCGGTCGGCGCCCCCGGAGGTGGTGTGGCAAAGCCAGCTATCCTCGGACAGGCGCGCGACGACGCCGTCATCCGAGAGGAAGCCGTTTTCATTGCACATCAGGCCATAGCGGCATTTGCCGACCGGCAGGGTGCTCATCACATTGGTATAGAGCATGTCGAGGAAGCGGCCCGCGTCCGGCCCGCGCACCAGCAGTTTGCCCAGCGTCGAGGCGTCGAGCACGCCGACGCGGCCGCGCACCGCCGTCACCTCGCGGCTGACGGCATGGGCGTGGCTTTCGCCGTCCTTGGGATAGCAATAGGGGCGGCGCCAGAGGCCGACCGGCTCCCAATGGGCGCCGTTGGCGGCGTGCCAGTCATAGACCGGGGTCTTGCGCAGCGGCTGGAACACCTCGCCGCGCGCCTCGCCGGCGATGGCGCCCAGCGAGATCGGCGTATAGGGCGGGCGGAAGGTGGTGGTGCCGGTCTGCGGGATCGGCTGGCCGAGGGCATCGGACAGGATCGCCAGACCGTTGATGTTGCTGAGCTTGCCCTGATCGGTGGCCATGCCCAGCGTGGTATAGCGCTTGGCATGTTCGACCGAGGCATAGCCTTCTTGCGCGGCGAGCTGGATGTCGGACACCTTGACGTCGTTCTGCGGGTCCAGCCACATTTTCGCGCGCAAGAGGTAATCGGCGCGGGCGGGCATCATCCAGACCGGCAGCATCGCGGCCTGATCCTGATCGTCCAGATCGCCGTTCGCCGCGCCGACACAGCGCACGAAACCCTGGCCATCGGCGCCCAAGGGCGGACGGTTGGCGTCGGGGCGGAACATCGCGCGGGCCTCGTCCCAGATCAGCTTGCCGCCGCAATGGCTCCACAAATGGACCACCGGCGACCAGCCGCCCGACATGGCGACGGCGTCGCAGTCCAGCGTCTCGGCCACGGCGCCGCCGTCACTGTCGAAGCGGCACAGCGCCACGCCGGTCACGCCCTTGCCGCCGATCACATGGCGGATCGCGGTGCCTTCGGCGATGCGGATGCCAAGGGCGCGCACGCGGGCGGGCAACGGGCCGGTCGCCTGCGGACGCGCGTCGATGACGGCGGGCACGGTGACACCCGCCTCATGCAGGGCCAGAGCGGTGCGATAGGCGTCGTCGTTGTTGGTGACCACGACCACGCGGCGGCCGGGCGAGACCGCCCAGTTCACCAGATAATCGCGCACGGCCGAGGCAAGCATCACGCCCGGCACATCGTTGCCGGCAAAGCTGATCGGGCGTTCGATGGCGCCCGCCGCGTTGACGATCTGCCCCGCGCGCACCCGCCAGAGGCGGTGGCGCGGCGCGTCGGCGCCGGGCTGGTGGTCGGCAACCCGTTGATAGGCAAGGGCATAGCCGTGGTCATGCACACCGGCGACCATGGTGCGGTTCAGCACGGTGACATGGGGCAACCCGTGCAGATGCGCCAGCGTGGCGGCGACCCAGGAGTCGGCCGGCTGGCCCTCGATGCTGGCGCCATCGACAACCGCGCGCCCGCCCCAATGCGCCGCCTGCTCGCACAGGATCACGCGCTGGCCCGCATCGGCGGCCTGACGCGCGGCCTGCAGACCGGCGATGCCACCGCCCGCCACCAGCACGTCGCAAAAGGCATAGAGCTGCTCATAGCGGTCGGCGTCGCGGCTTTCGGGATGCGGCGCCTTGCCCAGACCGGCGGACTGCCGGATGATCGGCTCGTAAACCCATTTCCAGAAGGCGCGGGGGCGCAGGAAGGTCTTGTAATAGAACCCGGCGGGGAAAAACCGCCAGAGGCGCGCGTTGATCGCGCCGATGTCGAAATTCAGGCTGGGCCAGTGGTTCTGGCTGACGGCCTTGAGCCCCTCGAAGAGTTCGGTGGTGGTGGTGCGCTGGTTGGGTTCGAACCGCGCGCCCTCGCCCAGACCGACCAGCGCGTTGGGCTCTTCGGCGCCCGAGGCGACATGGCCGCGCGGGCGGTGATACTTGAACGAACGGCCGACCATCGTCTGCCCGGCGCCGATCAGCGCCGAGGCCAGCGTATCGCCCGCAAAGCCGTGCAGCGGCGCGCCGTTGAAGGTGAACTCGACAGGATGCGCGCGGTCGATCAGCCGGCCGCCGGTTGTCAGACGGATGCTCATTTGAAACCTTCCCATTCCGGGCGGCGGGCCTTGATTTTGGCGAGGATCTCGGGCGGCGGTGCCGAGGTTTGCGCAGGATAGCTGCCGAAGACCTCGAGCGTGGTGGTGCAGCGGGCCTGCAAGAACCACTTGCCGCAGCCATACGCGTGCCGCCAGCGTTCGAAATGCACGCCGCGCGGGTTCTTGCGGTTGAACATGTAGGATTCGTAATCGGCATCCGACGAGCCGGGGCCGAAGCGTTTCAGATGCGCCTCGCCGCCATTGGCGAATTCGGTTTCCTCGGCAGTGACGCCGCAGCAGGGGCAGGT
>CALESR010000316.1 GCA_937907485.1 uncultured Paracoccaceae bacterium
GTGGTGGGGCGAGAGTGCCGGCGAGGTGGGCTGCGGGGTGGAGGGGCCTTGTGGGGGCGCGGTCGGACCCTGCCGCCGGTTTCAAGCCTGTGCCGGGCACGCGCACCCTTTGGCTGGGGTCAGTCGAGCAGGGCGGCGACCTGTACCGGGTCGGCGACATGGGCGTTGTGCGGCAGGTCGGGCAAAAAGCGCGCGGCGGGGTCGAGGCGCCGCATGGTGTCGGGGCTGGCCATCGCATCGGCGGTGCCCGCCGCCATGTGCAGCGGGCAGCGGGCGGCGGCGAGGATCGTCGACACATCGGCAGTGCCGGTGGCCAGAAGGACCCTCGGGTTCATCGCCAGCACATGACCGCCGGGGACCGGGCGGGTGCCGCCCTCGGCCTCGGGCGCGTCGGGGGCGATCAGACCGGCAAGGCCCGAAAACCTCATGTAGCGTTCCTGTGCCTGGGCCTTGGTGGGAAAGAGCCGGGCCGGGCGCAGGGCGAGCGCCGTTATGCTGGCAATTTCCTCGGCGCCCCAGTCGGTTTTCGCCGCCAGTGCCAACAGTCGTGACGGCACGGGGCCAAAGAGCCCTCCCGCCAGCAACCCCGCCACCACGGCACCAAAGGAGTGACCGAGCAGCGTGACCTGCGCCGGATCTTCCTGCGCCAGCAGGTCCGCGATATCGGCGGCATGGTTGCCAAGGCCGAAGGGCCCGTCAGAGAGCGAACGCCCGTGGCCGCGCAGGTCGGGCGCGATCCAGCGCCAGCCGCGGGATTGCACAATCCGGGTGACGCCGTGCCAGACCGCCCCGGTCGCGCCCATGCCATGCAGCAGCACCACCAGCCGCGCGCCGCTGCCGCCGCTGGCCACATAGAGGCCGTTGATGATCTGTCCCTGCATGCTGCTCTCCCGGCTCTGGCGCAGCATGGCGCGGGCTTTGGGCGCTGGCAATGGCGGACGGGGGGCGGGTGGGGGCAATCGTGAATTGACTTGCGCCGGGATGGTGCCAGCCTGAGGGCCAGCGCCTTCATCGCGTGCTGGTCGGGACGTGCCGCCCCGACTGCAGGCGCCTTGGCCCGAGCCTTGGCGGGCCCGGACACCCGAGCGGCAAGGGGGACCCGATGATCGGACCACGATGGAGCCTGCGCGCGGCCGGGGCTGGAGCCTTGGTCCTGGGCATGGCCTTGCCGGCGGCGGCGATGTGCTCGTTGACCCTGCGGGTTGAAAACGAAGGCAGTTTTGGCGTGCGTATCCCGTTGGCCGAGGCGCAGGTCCGCACCCGGGTCGACGCGACTCCGGGGTTTGTCGGTCTGTCGGCCTGGGGGCCCTGGCGCGCGGCGCAGTCCGGCGGCTGGTTTGCCTCGGCGACGCATCGGGTTCTGTCGCCGGGTGAGTCGATCGGCGACACCTATGCGGCGGACCTGCCCTGCCTGCTGGCACGGGAGTTCCGCGTCACCTTTCGCTGCCTTGGCGGGCCGCGACAGGGGCAGACCCAAACCACCACCGCGGAAATTCGCGGGCGCCTGCAGGGCGGGAGCCATGTCGCCTGGGCTGGCCATTGGTGCGACGGGTCATGAGCGATCCAGCATCGCCATCAGCCGGGCTTTCTCGCCGTGGTCGGTGGGGTCGCTGAGCGCCTCGGCCAGCGATTCGAGCGAGGCGATGGAATGCGCGGCGCGGAAGGTGTCGACATGCGGCAGCATCGCCTTGATACCCTGCGCGCGCGGGGCAAAGCCGTCCCAGCGCAGCAACGGGTTCAGCCAGATCAGCCGCCGGGTGGACAGGTGCAGCCGCTCCATCTGGCGGGCCAGCAGGGCGGGGTCGTCGCGGTCGAGCCCGTCGGTAATCAAGAGCACCACCGCGCCCTGACCCAGCACCCGGCGCGACCAGTCGCGGTTGAAGTCGTGCAGGCAGGCGCCGATCCGCGTGCCGCCCTGCCAGTCGCGCGCCTGATGCCCGGCGGCGGCCAGCGCGGCATCGACATCGCGGGTGCGCAGGTGGCGGCTGATGTTGGTCAGCCGGGTGCCGAAGGTGAAGGCATGCACGCGCGCCCAGCCCTGACCCTGACGGTTGGCGACGGCGTGCAGGAAATGCAGCACCATGCGCGAATAGCTGGCCATCGAGCCCGAGATGTCGCAGAGCACCACCAGCGAGGGCCAGCGGGTGCCGGGGCTGCGGCGGGCCAGCGCCTGCACCTCGCCGCCGGTGCGCGCGGCGGCGCGCAGGGTGCGGCGCCAGTCGGCCCGGCGCCCGGTGGGATCGGCGCCCAGACGGCGGGTGGCCAGCGGTTTGACCGGCAGGCTGAGTCGCGCCAGCATGCGGCGGGCCTGCGCGGCCTCGGCGGCGGACATCTGTTCGAAATCGAGCGAGCGCAACTGTTCGCTGGCCGAGGCGGTCTGGGTGGCGTCGATCTCGATCTGCGTTTCGCTGTCGTCCTCGGGCGCGGTCTGCGGGCGCTGCGGCCCCTCGGCACCGTCGAGCAGCGCCTCGGCGGCACGTTTGGCGGCGGCGGCGGCGGCCTCTTCGTCTTGCGCGCCGCGCACGGCGGGCAGGAGCAGCGCCATCATGTGCTCCATGTAGCGCGGATCGCGCCAGAACAGGCGAAAGACCTGATGAAAGACCGTGCGTTCCTCGGGCCGCGAGACGAAGACGGCGTGCAGCGTCCAGTAGAAATCGGCGCGGCTGGTAAAGCCTGCGGCCTGCACCGCCTCGATCGCCAGCATCACCCGCCCCGGCCCCACCGGCAGCCCGGCCTTGCGCAGGGCGCGGGCGAAATGGGTGAGGTTCTCGACCAGTTTGGGCGCGTCGGGCAGGGTGAGGGCGGCGTAGTCGGTCATGGTGGGATGGCTCGCCTGTTGCAGGCCCCGGGGGTTTCACACCCCCGGACCCCCGTGGGATATTTGCAGAGCAAA
>CALESR010000317.1 GCA_937907485.1 uncultured Paracoccaceae bacterium
CCATAGTGGTGCACCACCACCCCGGTCTGGGGGTCGCGCGCGGTGTGGCAATTGCCCGCCAGATGGGCGCGGCGCTCGACCAGATGCACGCGCTGCCCGGCCTCGGCCAGCGTGCGCGCGATGACGGCGCCCGAGAGCCCGGCGCCGACGACCAGCACCGCGTTCACCGCGTCCCCCGGACAGGCGTGCGGCGGGAAAGCGCCATGCGTTTCAAATCCTTGCCTCGTCTGCGCCGGGGCCTGTGCCCGGTCCCTGTTCTAGTCAGCGCGGCCTGCCAAGGCAACCTTGGCAGCAGGCGCGCAGGGCGTCGTTTTCTGGCTTGACGCCCCCCCGCGCATCCCCTATCTGACCCCCATCGCGCGGTTGTAGCTCAGTTGGTTAGAGTACCGGCCTGTCACGCCGGGGGTCGCGGGTTCGAGCCCCGTCAACCGCGCCACTTTCAAAAGCCCCTGTGAAAACAGGGGCTTTTGGTGTTTTTGGCGTCCGGTCAGACAGCCAGCAGGACGTCCATCAGGGCCGCAAGTTCCGGGCGCAGATGCTCAAGGCCCAGCGGCGCCAGTTGCTCGACGATATCGGCAGTCGAATTGCTGTCGCGCAACCAATGGCCGGTTTTCGGGTGAAAGACGGCGCGCACCCATGACAGGATATCCTCGTCGCGCTGGATTTCGAACTGGCGCTGGTTCCAGATGCGGCGCAGGGGCACGCCCAGCCCCTCGAAATGGTCCAGAACCGCCTCGATCCGGTACAGATTGCACATCGCATGGGTGATGCCCGAGCCAGCCGGATCTTTCGGGATCAGCCCCCCGGCATAGCAGGCAACATAGGTCAGCGAGGCGCAGCGCGGCGCGATCTGGTGCTGGGCGATCGAGGAGCGAAAGCGCCGCCTGAGGATCGAAACATGCTGGTCGATGCGGCCCAGAAGCTGGCGGCCGTGGATCGCGGACCCCTCTTGAAACACCAGATGCCGCGCGCCGGCATAGATCTGCATCTGCTGGTGCAGGGGCAGGGTTTCGGGCAGCATGACCGTCACCCCCAGTTGCTGCAGGCAGAAGACCAGATACCTTTCGCCCGCCGAACGCCCCTGTTCCGGGCCCAGATACGCGCGGCTGACAAAGACGATCCCCTCAGGCCGGACCGGATCGAGGTTGCCGGTGATTCGCGCCTCGAGCAGGTCGAGGTAGTCCTCGGGCGGGGGCGGGCCGTTCATCGGCTCGGCCTGTGCGGCGATGCGCAACTCGCGAAACAGGGTCGGCTGGTGCAAGAAGCGCACGAAATCCGCCGGAACCTTCAGCCATTCCAGAATCGCCCGAAAGGCTGGCGCGGCTTGCGCCATGTCCATCGGGCGCTGGCAGGAAAAATACAGCGGCAGCCCCGGCGCCTCGGCCAGCGATTGAGGTAGGCGCGAGACGGTCTCGGCGCAGACATGGCCGAAATGACCGTCATGCATCGAGACGAAGACCGCGGGGTCCGTGATGATCCGGGCGTCTCGACCGTCGATGACGGGCGCGGTGCAGATGCGCTTGCCGTCACGCCACAGCCGCGCCGCCATCTGGCTGTCGAAATCCGGCCACAGCACCCCCGGCGTGCGCCGGTTGGGCGAGGGCCCGGCCAGCACATCGCGGAACGCTTCCATCGGGGGCAGGCTGCGCACAGTCGCACTCATGAAAGACCGCCGTTTGATACTCATCCCGCACGAACGGCCACCCAGCGTGGTCGGTGGCGCGGACCACTCGCGCGATGGATGCGCAGGTGACGGTCCGCTGTCAACCCATGCCCTTTCCCCCGCCGCGTCCACGCGATAGCCTGCGGGCAAAACAAGGAGAGCGGCGGATGATCGCGGTCGAAGGGTTCGAGGGGCGCAGGGTTGGGGTGCTGGGGCTGGGGCGCTCAGGGTTGGCGACCTGCGCGGCGCTGAGCGCAGGCGGGGCCGAGGTCTGCGCCTGGGACGACAGCGCCGAGGGGCGGGCAAAGGCCGAGGCGGCGGGGATCACGCCGGTGGACCTGACGCGCGGCGGCGTGGTCGAAGGACTGGCGGCGCTGATTACCTCGCCCGGCATCCCGCATCTGTATCCCGCGCCGCATCCGGTCATCGCCGCCGCCCTCGCCGCCGGGGTGCCGGTGGACAATGACATCGGCCTGTTCTTTCAGGCGCTTGGCGGCATGGACGAGGCGCCCAAGGTGGTCTGCATCACCGGCTCGAACGGCAAATCGACCACGACGGCGCTGATTACCCATCTGTTGCGCGAAGGCGGGCGCGAGGTGGAAATGGCGGGCAACATCGGCACCGGGGTCTTGTCGATCGACCTGCCGGGGGAAAATGGCGTGGTGGTGCTGGAACTGAGCAGCTATCAGACCGACCTTGCGCGGCATCTGGCGCCGGATGTGGCGGTGTTCACCAATCTGAGCCCCGACCATCTGGACCGCCACGCCGGCATGGGTGGGTATTTCGCCGCCAAGAAACGGCTGTTCACCGAAGGCGCGCCGTCGCGCGCGGTGATCGGCGTTGACGAGATCGAGGGTCGCGCGCTGGCCGCGCAACTGGCCGAGGGGCCCGAGGATGCGCGGGTGATCCGGGTCTCGTCGGGGCAAAAGCTGGGCGGGCCGGGCTGGTCGGTGTTCGCGCGCAAGGGGTTTCTGGCCGAGTGGCGGCACGGCAAGCAGGTGGCCTCGATCGACCTGCGCGGCATTCAGGGGCTGCCGGGCGCGCATAACCACCAGAACGCCTGCGCCGCCTATGCGGCGGTGCGCGCGCTGGGCCTGTCGCCACGGCAGATCGAAACCGGTCTGGCCAGTTTCGAGGGGCTGCCACATCGCTCGCAACGGGTGGGGGAAAGCGGCGGTGTGGTTTTTGTCAACGATTCCAAGGCGACGAATGTGGATTCTGCGGCCAAGGCGCTGCAAGCCTTTCCGCGCATCCGCTGGATCGCCGGGGGGCTGGGCAAGGAGGGCGGCATCGGCGGGTTGGTGCCCTTCCTCGGCTCGGTGCAGAAGGCCTATCTGATCGGCCATTCGGCGCGCGACTTTGCCCTGCAACTGGGCGCCACGCCGCATGAGATTTGCGAAACGATGGCGCAGGCCGTGGCCCGCGCCGCCGCCGAGGCCGAACCGGGCGAGGTGGTGTTGCTGGCGCCCGCGGCGGCTTCGTTCGACCAATATCCCAATTTCGAGAAACGCGGCGAGCATTTTACTGCACTTGTGCAGGGGTTGTTCAAGGGGTAAGGCCGGGCAGGGGGCGCTGCCCCCGCCGCCGCAAGCGGCGACTCCCCCGGGATATTTTCAGAGCAAAGATGGGACGCGGCATGGCCACGGGTACGGCGGGTGGCGACAGCCTGAAGGGGTTCCTTCTGGCGCTGGTGGCCTATCTGATCTGGGGCGCGCTGCCGCTCTATCTGTCGGTGTTGCGGCATATCCCGGTGGGCGAGGTGCTGGCGCAGCGCATCCTGTGGTCGATCCCGGTGGCGATGGTGGTGCTGGTGGCGCTGGGGCGTACCGGGGATCTGTGGCGCGCGCTGGTGACGCCGCGACTGCTGGGGATGGCGCTGGTGACGGCGGTTCTGGTGGGGGCGAACTGGGGGATCTATCTGTATGCGATCCTGTCGGGCCGGGCGCTGGATGCGGCGCTGGGCTATTTCATCAACCCGCTGTTTTCGATCCTGCTGGGCGCGCTGGTGCTGCGCGAGCGCCTGTCCCGGGCACAATGGGCCGCCGTGGCGCTGGCCGGTGCGGCGGTGGCGCTGCTGACATGGGAAGCGGGGCGGCTGCCGCTGCTGGCGCTGTCGCTGACGGTGACATGGGGGCTTTATGCGCTGGCCAAGCGCGCGTTGCCGATCGGCCCCAATCAGGGCTTCATGCTGGAGGTGCTGATCCTGTCGCCGCTGGCGCTGGGCTGGCTGGTCTGGCAGGGGATTCAGGGCACGCTGGTCTTTGCGCGGACCGGTTGGGGGGATGTGCTCTTGCTGATGAGCACCGGTCTGGCGACTGCGGTGCCGCTGATGCTCTATGCCAATGGTGCCAAGATGCTGCGGCTGACCACCATCGCCTTGATGCAGTACATCGCGCCGACCTTTGTCTTTCTGACCGCCGTGCTGATCTTTGACGAGCCCTTTGGCGGGGCGAAACTGGTGGCGTTTCCGATGATCTGGGCGGCGCTGCTGGTCTATTCGGCGGATATGTGGCGCCAGCGCGGCTGAGCCCTGTGCAAGAGACTGGCCCTTTGCCCGCATCTGTTCTATCGTGACGGACAGACCCGGCAAACGGGCACAACAGGCAGAGCGAGCAGACACCCATGACAGAGATGGTTCATGGCAGCATCCCCGCCCAGGTGGGCGAGCCGGTGCTGTCGCGCTGGTGGCGCACGGTAGATCGCTGGACGATTTCCTCGGTTTTGTTGCTGGTGGGCATCGGCCTGCTGCTGGCGCTGGCCTCGTCGCCGCCGCTGGCCAGCCGTCACAGCCTGCCGCCCTTTCATTATTTCCAGCGCCATGCGGTCTTTGCCACGCTGTCGGTCAGCGTCATGCTGCTGGTCTCGATGCGCTCGCCCGAGACGATCCGGCGCTGGGGTGTGCTGGGCTTTGCGCTGGGGTTCCTGACGCTGCTGGCGCTGCCGGTGATCGGCAGCGACTTTGGCAAGGGGGCGGTGCGCTGGCTGAACCTCGGGTTCACCACCATCCAGCCGTCGGAATTCGTCAAGCCCTGTCTGGCTGTCACCTCGGCCTGGCTGCTGGCGGCGGGGGCGGACCTGAACGGCCCGCCCGGTCGGCGGCTGTCCTTGCTGTTCACCGGGGCGACGGTGGGCCTGCTGGTGATCCAGCCGGATTTCGGCCAGTCGGCGCTGGTGCTGTTTGGCTGGGGGGCGATGTATTTTGTCTCGGGCGCCTCGATGGCGATCATTCTGGCGCTGGCGGCGGTGGTCGCGCTGGGTGGGTTTGCCGCCTATAACGGGTCGGAACACTTTGCCCGGCGGATCGATGCCTTTCTGACCGCCGAGGTCGATGGCCGCTCGCAGATCGGCTATGCCACCTCGGCGATTCAAGAGGGCGGCATGTTCGGCATGGGGGTGGGCGAGGGCCAGGTGAAATGGCAACTCCCTGACGCGCATACCGATTTTGTCATCGCGGTCGCCGCCGAGGAATATGGTTTTGTGCTGGTCGCGCTGATCATCGCGCTCTATGCGACGATCTGCCTGCGCGCCCTGTCGCGCCTGACGCGCGAGCGTGACCCCTTTATCCGCCTGGCCGGAACCGGGCTGGTCGCCATGCTGTCGGCGCAGGCGATGATCAACATGGGTGTTGCGGTGCGGCTGTTGCCCGCCAAGGGGATGACGCTGCCGTTCATCAGTCAGGGCGGCTCGTCGCTGTTGGCGATGGGCGTGATGACAGGAATGTTGCTGGCCTTGACGCGTGCCCGGCCGCAAGGTGAGATCGGTGAGTTGATGCAGGCACGGGGGCGGTGATGGCGGCGCGCGCGGCAAGAAAGGCTCCTCTGGCGGTGATCGCCGCAGGGGGCACCGGCGGGCACATGTTCCCGGCGCAGGCGCTGGCCGAGACGCTGCTGGCACGCGGCTGGCGGGTTGTTCTGTCGACCGACGCCCGCGGGGCGCGCTATGCCGGTGGGTTTCCCGAGGCGGTGGTGCGCCGCGTCGTGCCCTCGGCAACCTTTGCGCGGGGCGGGCTGGGCCAGCGGCTGATGGTGCCGCTGCGGCTGATCGGTGGCATGGTCAAGGCCCTGACCGGGATGATCCTCGATCGGCCAGCGGTGGTGGCGGGCTTTGGCGGCTATCCGTCGATCCCGGCGCTGGGCGCGGCCTGGGTGCTGCGCATTCCGCGACTGATCCATGAACAGAACGGCGTGCTGGGCCGGGTGAACGAGGTCTTTGCCCGCCGGGTTTCGGCGGTGGCCTGCGGGACCTGGCCGACGGTTCTGCCGCAAGGCATCGAGGGGTTGCACACCGGCAATCCGGTGCGCGCCGCGGTGCGCGATCGTGCGGCGGCGCCCTATATCGCGCCGGGCGAGTATCCGATGGCGCTGGTGGTGATCGGCGGCAGTCAGGGCGCGCGCATCCTGTCCGATGTGGTGCCCGCCGCGCTGGCCGCGCTGCCCGAGGCGCTGCGCCGCCATCTGCGCGTTGCCCATCAGGCCCGCCCCGAGGATCTGGAGCGCGTCGCCGCCGCCTATGACGCGGCGGGCATTCCGGCCGAAGTTGCGCCGTTTTTCGACGACATTCCGCGCCGGTTTTCCGAGGCGCAGCTGGTGATCTCGCGCGCTGGGGCCTCGACGGTGGCGGATCTGACGGTGATCGGCCGGCCCTCGATTCTGGTGCCGTTTGGCGCCGCGCTGCGCGACGAGCAGACCGCCAATGCCCGGGGTCTGGTCGAGGCCGGGGCGGCGGTGCTGATCCCGGAGGCGGCCTTTACCCCCGACGCGCTGGCTGGCCAGATCGCCGCGATCCTGACGATGCCCGCTGCGGCCTCGCGCATGGCGGCCTCGGCGACCGGCCTTGGCATTCCGGACGCGGCCTCGCGTCTGGCCGATCTGGCCGAGCGCCTCGCCGGCCCCCCCTCAGCCTGAAGGCGACCATGACGCAGACCTTGCTTCCGCGGGGCCTCGGCCCTGTCCATTTCATCGGCATCGGTGGCATCGGCATGTCCGGCATTGCCGAAATGCTGCTGGCCGAGGGATTTTCCGTTCAGGGCACCGACGCCAAGGGTTCGGCGATCACCGAGCGGCTGGCCGGTCTGGGCGCGCGGGTCCATATCGGCCATCACCCGGCGCATCTGGCCGGGGCGGCGGTGGTGGTGGCCTCGACGGCGATCAAGCCGACCAACCCCGAGATGGCCGAGGCCCGCCGTCTGGGTCTGCCGGTGGTGCGGCGGGCCGAGATGCTGGCCGAGCTGATGCGGCTGCGCCGGACGATTTCGGTGGCCGGCACGCATGGCAAGACGACGACGACGACGCTGGTGGCGGCGATGCTCGATGCCGGGGGATTTGACGCGGGCGTTGTCAACGGCGGGGTGATTCACGCCTATGGCTCGAATGCGCGGGCCGGCGCGGGCGAGTGGATGGTGGTCGAGGCCGACGAAAGCGACGGGTCCTTCAACCTGTTGCCGACGCATGTCGCCATCGTCACCAACATCGACCCCGAGCATATGGAGCATTGGGGCACGCTGGAGGCCCTGCGCGACGGCTTCCGCCGCTTTGTGCAGGGGATCCCGTTTTATGGGCTGGCCGTGCTCTGCACCGACCATCCCGAGGTGGCCGCGCTGGCGATGACGCTGCACGACCGGCCGGTGGTGAGTTTCGGCTTCAACCCCGGCGCCAATCTGCGCGCCGAGGGGCTTAGGTTCGAAAAGGGCAAGGGACATTTCGATATCGCCGTCAATTGGCGTGGGGAAAGTCGGAAAATTGAAAGTCTGACATTGCCGATGCCTGGTGACCACAACATTTCCAACGCTTTGGCCGCAGTGGCGGTCGGCCTGCATCTGGGAATGTCAGACACTGATATCCGTCAAGCCCTTGCCAGCTTTACCGGAGTCGGTCGACGCTTTACCCGCATCGGCGAGGTCAACGGCGTTACCATCATCGACGATTATGGCCACCACCCGGTGGAAATCGCCGCCGTGCTCAAGGCGGCGCGGCAGGCGCTGGGTGGGCAGGGTCGGGTGATCGCCGTGCATCAGCCGCACCGCTTTACCCGGCTGTCCTCGCTGTTCGACAGTTTCGCCACCTGTTTCAACGGCGCCGATGTGGTCGCCATCGCCGAGGTCTATCCGGCGGGCGAAGACCCGATCCCCGGCGCCGACCGCGAGCATCTGCTCGCCGCGATCCGCGCGCAGGGCCATCGCTCGGCCCATGCGGTGACCTCGCAGGACGATCTGACGGCACTGGTGCGCGCCCATGCGGCGCCCGGCGACATGGTGGTCTGCCTCGGCGCCGGGACGATCAGCACCTGGGCGCAGGGGCTGCCGGAGCGGCTGGCATGAGGCCCGAGGCGATCGCGATCCGCGGCACGCTCAGCGCCGACCGTGGGCTGGACAGCCTGACGTGGTTGCGGGTCGGCGGCCCGGCGGATTGGCTGTTCCAACCGGCAGACGAGGCCGATCTGAGCGGATTTCTGGCGGCGCTGGACGACGATGTGCCGGTGTTCCCGATGGGCGTTGGCTCGAACCTGATTGTGCGTGACGGCGGTATCAGGGGTGTGGTGATCCGGCTGGGCCGGGGTTTCAATGCCATTGATATTGCAGGAGAAACGGTCACCGCAGGTGCGGCCGCGCTGGATGCCCATGTGGCGCGCAAGGCGGCCGAGGCCGGGCTGGACCTGACATTCTTGCGCACCATCCCCGGCAGTATCGGCGGCGCGGTGCGGATGAACGCAGGCTGTTACGGGCAGTATGTGGCCGACCGGTTGCGGTCGGTGCGCATCGTGCAGCGCGACGGCACAGCGCGGGATCTGCCCGCCTCGGACCTCGCCCTGAGCTATCGCCAGTCGCACCTGCCCGAAGGGGCGGTGATCGTCAGCGCCCGGTTTGACGCGCCGCCGGGCGACCCCGCCAGCCTGAACGCCCGGATGGACGAGCAGATCGCCCGCCGTGACGCCAGCCAGCCGACCAAGGACCGCAGCGCCGGCTCGACCTTTCGCAACCCGGCCGGATTTTCCAGCACCGGGCGCGCCGACGATGTGCATGACCTCAAGGCCTGGGCGCTGATCGACGCCGCCGGGATGCGTGGCGCGACGCGGGGCGGGGCGCAGATGTCGCCGATGCACGCCAATTTCCTCATCAACACCGGCGGGGCCTCTGCCGCCGATCTGGAGGGGCTGGGCGAAGAGGTGCGCAGAAGGGTCTTGGAAAATAGCGGAATTTCGCTAGTATGGGAAATCATGCGGGTCGGCGAAACGGCGCGTTGAGCGGCGGTTTGACTGACTGACGCAAGATATCGGGGGCAACGATCCCCCGCACACAAGAACAGGGGCAAAGCCCCGCACGAGGCAGAGTTGGTGGGCATGTCGAGCAGGGCAGCCCCCGCAGTGGCGGTGATCATGGGCGGCCTCTCGGCAGAACGAGAGGTGTCGCTCAACACCGGGCGCAATTGCGCCACCGCCCTGAGGGAGGCCGGATTTTCGGTGATCGAGGTCGATGCCGGCCGCGATCTGGCCGCACGCCTGACGGCGTTGAAGCCGGATGTCGTCTTCAACGCGCTGCACGGCCCTTGGGGCGAGGACGGCTGCGTGCAGGGGATGCTGGAATGGCTGGCGATCCCCTATACCCATTCGGGGGTGCTGGCCTCGGCACTGGCCATGGACAAGGAGCGCACCAAGCAGGTCTACCGCGCCGCCGGGCTGCCGGTGGTGCCCAGCCGTCTGGCCTGCAAGGCCGAAGTGCGCGCGCGCCACGTCCTGCCGCCGCCTTATGTGGTCAAGCCGTATAACGAGGGCTCGTCGGTCGGTGTCTGGATCGTGGGCGAGGAGAACAACGGCCCGCCGCAGCTCGACGAGGCGATGCCCGAGGTGGTGATGGTCGAGGCCTATGCGCCCGGCCGTGAGCTGACGGTCAGCGTGCTGGGCAACCGGGCGCTGACGGTGACGGATATTGTGACCGACGGCTGGTATGATTACGACGCCAAGTACAAGCCGGGCGGGTCCAGCCATGTTGTCCCCGCGCAATTGCCCCCCGAGATTTTCGCGGCCTGCATGGACTATGCCGTGCGGGCGCATCAGGCCTTGGGTTGCCGAGGACTAAGCCGGACGGATTTTCGCTGGGATGAGGCGCGCGGGCTGGCCGGGCTGGTGCTGCTGGAGACCAACACACAACCGGGGATGACCGCGACTTCGCTCAGCCCGGAACAGGCGGCGCATTGTGGCATCAGCTTTCCCGAGCTGTGCCGCTGGCTGGTCGAGGACGCCTCATGTCGACGCTGACCCGCGACCCTCTGGCCCAGCCGCCGCTGCGGCGGCAGGCGGCCCCGGCGGCCGGGCGTTGGGAGTGGCCCGATCCGGCGATGGTCCCGCCGCCCGTGCAGGCAGAGTCGGCAGGGCGTCGCGCCGGGCCACGGCCTGTGCTTCATTGGCCCAACGAACTGGCAGCCTGGCCCCCGTCGCCCGAGGTGCCCGCTGCCACGCCCGCCGCGCCCGAGCCGATGCTGCCGCCCGAACCGCCGTCGATTTCGGCACTGGAACGCGGGCAACCCTTTGTCGCGCCGCCTTATTCCCCGCCGCCGCTTCATCAGGCCACCTCGGAGGCGCCGCGGCTGCGGGACCCGTCGCCCAGCCGTCTGGCTTACCGGATGCACCGGCTGTGGCTGACGCCCGTGGTGCGGCATTTCCTGCGGCTTGGCCTGCCTGCGCTGCTGGTGCTGGCACTGGTGGGCGGCTGGCTGGCCAATCCGGACAACCGCGCCGCCTTTGGCGCGCGGGTCGATGGGGTGGTGCAGCAGGTGCAGAACCAACCGATGTTTCAGGTGGGCTCGATCGAGGTGCTGGCGCCGACGCCTGAGGTGGCGCAGGCCGTCGAGGCGGCGTTGGGGCTGCAGTTCCCGCTTTCGACCTTTGACCTCGACCTCGGGCTGTTGCGCGAGGTGGCTGAATCCTTTGATGCCGTCGAGCATGCCTGGCTGCAGGTGCGTTCGGGCGGGGTGCTGGAGGTGCGGTTGCAAGAACGCGCCCCGGCGCTGGTCTGGCGCCACGCCGATGGCCTCGATCTGATTGACGCGACCGGCTACCGCGTTGCACGCCTGTCCAGCCGCGCCGCGCGGCCCGATCTGCCGCTGATCGCGGGCGAGGGCGCGCCGCTGGCGGTGGCCGAGGCGCAATTGCTGCTGGCGGCGGCGCTGCCGATCAGGGCGCGCATCCGCGGCCTCGTCCGGGTGGGGATGCGGCGCTGGGATCTGGTGCTCGATCGCGACCAGCGCATCCTGTTGCCCGAACACGGCGCGCTGGGCGCGCTGGAACGCGTGCTGGCCCTCGACGCCGCGCAGCAACTGCTGGCGCGCGACGTGGTCGCCATTGATCTGCGCAACCCGACACGGCCCACCCTGCAACTGACGCCGGGCGCGATGGCCGAACTGAACCGCAACCGACCCACGCAACCCGGAGCCCGCAGACCATGACCGATCTTTACCAGTCGCAGCGCGCCATGCGGAACCTGCGCCGAGCGGCAATGCAGCGGGGCGTCATCGCGGTGATGGATGTGGGAACCTTCAAGGTGGCCTGCCTGATCCTGAAATTCGGCGTGTCCGAGGGCGCGCGCGCGGGGTCGGGCGTGGGCGCGATGGCGGGGCAGGCGGCGTTCCGGGTGATCGGCGCGGGCACCACCTGTTCGCGCGGCGTGCGCTTTGGCGAGATCGCCGCGATGCGCGAGACCGAACGCGCCGTGCGCACCGCCCTGCAGAACGCGCAGAAGATGGCGCAGACCCGGGTGGATCACGCGATCCTGACGTTCTCGGGCGGCGAGGTGCGCAGCTATGGGCTGGAGGGGATCGTCGAGCTCGACGACGAACGCGTCAGCGAGAACGACATCGCCCGGGTGCTGGATTCCTGCGATACGCCCGATCTGGGGCCGGGCCGCGAGGTGCTGCACGCCCAGCCGGTGAACTTCCTGCTGGATCATCGCAGCGGTCTGGCCGATCCGCGCGGGCAAAGCGGGCGGCGGCTGGGTTGCGACATGCATCTGGTCAGCGTCGATGCCGATGTGGTGCAAAATCTGGTGCATTGCCTCAAGCGCTGCGATGTCGAGGTGGCGGGGCTGGCCTCGACCGCCTATGTCGCCGGGCGCGCGGCACTGGTCGAGGATGAACAGGAACTGGGCGCTGCGGCGATCGACATGGGGGCCGGGTCGACCAGCCTGTCGATCTTCATCAAGGGCCACATGATCTTTGCCGATACCCTGCGGTTGGGCGGCGACCATATCACCAGCGACATCGCCAAGGGGCTGACGATCCCCTATTCGATGGCCGAGCGGATCAAGACCTTTTACGGCGGCGTGCATGCCACCGGGCAGGATGACCGCCAGATGATCGAGATCGGCGGCGACAGCGGCGACTGGGACAAGGACCGCCGCACCATCAGCCGCAGCGAGCTGATCGGCATCATGCGGCCGCGGGTCGAGGAGATCCTCGAAGGTGTGCGCAGCCGTCTGGACGTAGCCGGGTTCGACCATCTGCCCAGCCAGCAGATCGTGCTGACCGGCGGGGTCAGCCAGATCCCCGGCCTCGACGGTCTGGCGGCGCGCATCCTTGGCCAGCAGGTGCGGCTGGGTCGCCCGATCCGGGTGCCCGGACTGCCGCAGGCGGCGACCGGGCCGGATTACGCCGCCATCGTCGGACTGTGCCAATTCGCCGCCAATCCGCAGGATGAATGGTGGGATTTCGACATTCCGGCCCAGCGATTTGCCACCAAACCACTGAAACGGGCGCTGAAATGGTTTCGCGACAATTGGTGACTTTGACAGCGGCAATTCGCGCCAAACCCGCATGAACCCGCAGAAAACCCACCGATTCCCGGCATTTCGCCCGTGGAGCATTTGTTTTTTTTGATGACGGCGAGTCGGAGGCGCGCTAAGATCAACGATAAATCCGGCAAATCACCAAGGACCGGATCACGACCGAGCAAAACGGACCGGAAAACCGGCAACATACAGGCGGACAGGCTATGGCTCTCAATTTCGTTGCGACCGAAAACAAGGATTTGACTCCGCGCATCACCGTGTTCGGTGTCGGCGGGGCGGGCGGCAATGCCGTCAACAACATGATCGACCAGCACCTTGAGGGGGTCGATTTCGTTGTCGCCAACACGGATGCGCAGGCACTGCAGCAATCCAAGGCCGCGTCGCGCATCCAGTTGGGGGTCAAGGCGACCGAGGGGCTGGGCGCCGGGGCGCGTCCGTCCGTGGGGGCCGCCGCCGCCGAGGAAACCCTGGCCGAGATCATGGATCATCTGTCGGGCGCGCATATGTGCTTCATCACCGCGGGCATGGGCGGCGGCACCGGCACGGGGGCCGCGCCGATCATCGCCCAGGCCGCGCGCGAGATGGGTGTGCTGACCGTCGGTGTGGTGACCAAGCCTTTCGCCTTTGAGGGCGCCAAGCGCATGCGTCAGGCCGAAGAAGGCGTCGAGGCGCTGCAAAAGGTCGTCGATACCCTCATCATCATTCCCAACCAGAACCTGTTCCGGCTGGCCAATGAACGCACCACCTTTACCGAGGCCTTCTCGCTGGCGGATGACGTGCTCTATCAGGGCGTCAAGGGTGTGACCGACCTGATGGTGCGTCCCGGCATGATCAACCTCGACTTTGCCGATGTGCGCGCCGTGATGGACGAGATGGGCAAGGCGATGATGGGCACCGGCGAGGCCACCGGCGAGGACCGCGCCCGTCAGGCCGCCGAAAAGGCGATCGCCAACCCGCTGCTCGACGAAATCAGCCTGCACGGCGCCAAGGGGGTGCTGATCAACATCACCGGCGGCCATGATCTGACGCTGTTCGAACTCGACGAGGCGGCCAACCTGATCCGCGAAAAGGTCGATCCCGAGGCCAACATCATCGTCGGCTCGACGCTGGACCCCGACATGAACGGCGCGATCCGCGTTTCGGTTGTCGCCACCGGGATCGAAGCCAGCGCACAGGTTACCGAAGTCACCCGCCGCCGTCTGAGCGAGCCCTTGGTGATGGCCGCGCCGGTGGTCGAGCCCGCTCCGGCGCCCGAAGTCGTGCAGGAGGCGCCGCGGCCCGAGGCCTGGTTCGATGCGCGCTCGACCTATGAGGCGCCGCGGCAAGAATACCGCGACGAACCGCGTCACGACACCTGGCAAGACAGCCGCCCCGCCGCCCACATGGCCCGGGACGAATATGTGGCCCCGGCCCCGCGCGAGGTGGCCTATGCCCCCGCCGAGGCGCAAGAGCCGGTGCAGGATGACTTTTTCCTCGACGACATTCTGGGCGAAGAGGCTCAGGCCCCGCGCAAGATGGTGATCCGCCGCCCGGCGCCGCCGGCCATGCCGTCGCAACCCGCCGTGCGGGCCGAGCAGGGCTTTACCGCGCCGCGTCCGCAGTCGCGCCAGCCCGGCCAGCCGTCGCCCGAGGTGCTCGAGCGTCTGCAGCGCGTCACGCAGGGCGCCCAGCGCGCGCCGCAGGCGCCGCAACCGGCCCCGCAGCCGGTCGCCCAGCACCCGGCGGGTGAGCGCAGCCGCTTTGGCGGTCTGGGTTCGCTGATCAACCGCATGTCGGGCGCCGCGCCGGAACCGCAGCAGCGCGTCCAGCGCGCCCAGCCGCAGGTTCAGGCCCGCCCCTCGGCCTATGAGGACGAGGCCCAGCACAGCGCCGCCCGAGATCAGATCGAAATCCCGGCGTTTTTGCGCCGTCAGGTGAACTGACCGCACCAACGCGTGATCAATTCC
>CALESR010000318.1 GCA_937907485.1 uncultured Paracoccaceae bacterium
CAACCGAATGCGCCTTGGCCGTCAACGCGGGCAGATCATGGCGACGACCCGTGCGGTAATCCACCTCTGTCAGCATCAGAACGGCGACGCTGTCGTCAATCGCCTGCATCACGTCCTCGGGCGCCACGGTTTTCACCGTGTAACCATCACCCAGCGTGCGGCAGAGCCCCTCGGCCATATAGAGGTCCGACGGGAAATTGCCGGTATCCGACAGGATCACCCGCTTGCCGGGCTGCATCTCGAGCGCCGAGGCCAGTGCCTGGTAGACCTTGATCGACAGTGTATCGCCCAGCACTACATGCCCGGCTTCAGCGCCGATCAGCCTGCCGATGCGATCGCCGATGCGGGTGGGTTGGTCCATCCATCCGGCCTTGTTCCAGCCCGTAATCAGCATCTGGCCCCATTCGGCGGTGATCGTGCGCTGAACGCGCGCGGCCACACCGCGCGGCAGAGGCCCCAGCGAGTTGCCGTCGAGATAGATCACCCCCTCGGGCAGGTCGAAAAGAGAACGGGTGCGGGCGAAATCAGTGGTCATGCGTGCCTCGGCTGGTTTGCCTCAGGCTAGTCGCGTCGCAGCGGTATTTCAAGTTTGAAATTCCGGTCGCAAAAACAGAAAGGGCGCGGGCCCTGGAGTGCCCACGCCCATGAACCGGAACCCCTCCCGGCTCTCTGTGCCTTGCGGTCAGGCGGCGCGCTTTTGCACCGGACGGCCCGTATAGGTCTTTTCCCCAACCCGAACCACCACCAGACCGGTCGGCGTCGTGCGCACGAACTCGCCCTGAATACTGAGGTAGCGGCCGATCATGATGGTCTTCAGCATTGTGTCTCTCCGTTAACCTTGCCCGATTTGTGCCACAATTGCGACCACATTGCCAGAATTAAGACGAAATTTATCGTTCCTTATCAGGAACTTGATTGTTGCGTTGTTGCTATCTGGGAAACGTGGATGGGTGGTAAGACAGATTGTAATCGCTGCCGCGTCAATACCGTCAGAGCCAGTCGCGCAGAATCGGAATCAGCGGGATATCGGCAGGCGGCATCGGGTAATTGGTCAAATCCCGCGCCCGCACCCAGGCCAAGGTTTGCCCCTCGCGCGGGGTGGCGATTCCCTGCCAGCGGCGGCAGGCGAACAGCGGCATCAGCAGGTGAAATTCAGGATAGGAGTGGCTGGCGAAGGTCAGCGGCGCGAGGCATGAGGCCCAAGTGTCGATGCCCAGTTCCTCATGCAACTCGCGGATCAGCGCGGTTTCGGGGGACTCGCCGGGCTCGACCTTGCCGCCGGGAAATTCCCACAGGCCGGCCAGCGACTTGCCCGGCGGGCGCTGGGCCAGCAGGACGCGGCCATCGGCATCGATCAGGGCGACGGCAGAGACGAGCAGAATTTTCACGCTGTGTTCCCGTGATGGGCCGGGAGGGGGGCGCTGCCCCCCGTCGCCTGACGGCGACTCCCCCCGGGATATTTTCAGAGCAAAGAAAGGGGGCCGGATCAGGAGCGGTAGTCAGCGTTGATGTCGATGTAGCGGTGCGTCAGGTCGCAGGTCCAGATCTTTGACTTGCCTTTGCCCAATCCCAGATCGACGCCGATTTCCAGCTCTGGATTCTTCATGTAGGCGGCGCCTTCGGCCTCACGATAGCCGGGATCGACCATGCCGTTGGTGGCGACGGTGAGGGCGCCAAAGGTGATCGACAGGCGGTCGCGGTCGGCCTGGGCGCCGGATTTTCCGACAGCGGCGACAATGCGGCCCCAATTCGGATCCTCGCCCGCCAGCGCGGTTTTCACCAGCGGGGAGTTGGCGATGCTGAGGGCGCAGAGTTTGGCCTCGGCGTCCGTGGCGGCGCCACTGACGGTGATGCCAACGAACTTGGTCGCCCCCTCGCCGTCGCGCACCACCTGATGCGCGAGATTCAGCATCACGTCGCCCATAGCGCGTTCAAAGGCCTTGGCCTCGGCCGAGCGCATGTTGCTCAGCGCCGGGCCCTTGCCAGTCGCGGCGACCAGCAGCGTGTCCGAGGTCGAGGTGTCGCTGTCCACCGTGATGGCGTTGAAGCTGCGCTCCGTCAGGCGGCTGACAATGGATTGCAGCGCAGCGCGGCTGATGACGACATCGGTAAAGAGATAGACCAGCATGGTTGCCATATCCGGCGCGATCATGCCCGAGCCCTTGGCGATACCGACGATGCGCGCGGTCTGACCGCTGATCTGCACCTCGGCCATCGCGCCTTTTGGATAGGTATCGGTGGTCATGATGGCACGGGCGGCGTTGGTGATGCCGTCTGGCGACAACCCCGCCACCAGCGAGTCCAGCGCGGCCTCGATGCGCTCATGCGGCAGGGGTTCGCCGATGACCCCGGTCGAGGACGTAAAGACGCGGCTGGCCGGAATGCCCAGTTTCGCCGCCACCGAATTGGTGAGCGCGTTGACCGAGGTCCAGCCGCGCGAGCCGGTGAATGCGTTGGAGTTGCCCGAATTGACGAGGATCGCCGCGCCCTTGGTGGCATCGTTCAGCCCGACCTTGGCCTGGCAATCCAGCACCGCGGCACTGCGGGTGGCCGAACGGGTGAAGGTGCCCGCGATGACTGAACCGGGCGTCAACCGCGCCAGCATCACATCGGTGCGCCCGGCATACCGAACCCCGGCCTGAGCCGTGGCGAACTCGGCCCCGGCGATCACCGGCAGCAACGGAAAGCCATCCCTCGGCGCCAGCGGCGAGACGATCACAGCCTTTTTCGCCGGGGCCGGGGCTGCAGTGGCGGCCGCCAGTTGTGCCTCCAGCGCCTTGGCATGGCGTTTCCACTTCTTTGCCTTGTCCTTGGCGCGTTTGTCGGTCTTGGCCATCACTTGTATCCCCGGATGAAAAACCGCCCGCACCCCGGACAGGGCGCGGGCCGGATCGGCGTCAACTTACGCCCGCGGCGGTTACTCGTCTAGCAGCGACGATTGGCCCAACAGTGTCGGATCAAGCCCCTCGGCCAGATTTTCGACATCCGCTGAGTCCCGCAGTTGTGCGATCAGCGCGCGCGAGGTTTCACGCTGGATTTCGGCCACCAAGTCATCGCGCACCTGATCGAGAGCGGGCACGCCGGCCGCGCGGGTTTCCAGCAGCGAGATGACATGGAAGCCGAAGCGCGTCTGCAGGGGCTCTGAAACCTGACCGGGTTCCAGCGCCTCGACGGCGGCCTGAAATTCGGGGATCATCACGCCCGCGGCGAACCAGCCCAGATCACCGCCCTGCTGCGCCGAACCGTCGATCGAGAATTCCTGCGCGACCTCGGCAAAGGGGCGCCCCTCGGCCAGCGCGGTGGTGACGGCGGCAACTTCGTCTTCGCTGCGCACCAGAATATGCGCGGCATGGTATTCGGTCACCGGCTCGCCCGCGTCGTATTCCGCGGAATAGGCCAGATAGGCAGCGGCGATGGTCTCTTCGGTCACGGCAGCGCTGACGGCCCGCACCAGTGCCGCGTTGGCAAGGAAGTTGCGCGTCTCGTTCTCCAGCATCATCTGGTCGCGCGGCGCCAGCGCACCCGACTGCGACTGCGCCAGCAACTCTTGCTCGATCAATTGTTCGACGATGGCCGGAAACAACGTAGCGTCCGGCACCTGGGCGAATTGCGCGGGCAGTTGCGCGCGCAGAGCGATGGCATGCCCGAGGGTGATCTCGGTCGCGCCGACGCGGGCGATGATCGTTGCGGCATCCTGTGCCAGAGCGGGCGGGGCAAAGGCGGCAAAGAGCGCCGTTGCAGCCACAAATGATGCGTTTTTGAACATCGAAAGCTCCTGAATCGCGCCCCTTTGGGCCGCTGAGATTGACACCAAGTTAGCCGCCCCTTACATGCCGGATCGGTATTTTCAAAAGGGTTGGCCAGTCGCGCCCTGTTTAGGAAAGCGGCCGCCGGGCGGCAACCCCCACCGGTCAGGCAGACCGGTCACAAGAATGGCAAGCGGAGATCAGATGTTTGGCCTTGGAACTCTCAGCCGGAAGATTTTCGGCAGCGCGAATGATCGCAAGGTCAAAGCCGTCCGTCCGCTGGTCGCGCAGATCAACGATCTTGAACCCGAATTCGCCGCGCTCGACGATGCCGGGCTGATCGCCCGCACCGAGGCGCTGAAGGTCCGCGCGCAGGGTGGCGAGAGCCTCGACGCGCTGCTGCCCGAGGCCTTTGCCAACTGCCGCGAGGCGGCGAAACGCGCTCTGGGCCTGCGGGCCTTTGACGTGCAGCTGATCGGCGGCATCTTTCTGCATCAGGGCAATATCGCGGAAATGAAGACCGGTGAGGGCAAGACGCTGGTCGCCACCTTCCCGGCCTATCTGAACGCGCTGGCCGGCAAGGGCGTGCACATCGTCACCGTCAACG
>CALESR010000319.1 GCA_937907485.1 uncultured Paracoccaceae bacterium
TGGTTCTGCACGGGAGACAGCCATGGGCAAGGGCGACAACAAGCGCGGCAACAAGGAAACCAAGAAACCGAAGAAGGACGTGGTCAAGGTGCTGGCCACCGCGAATACCAACGCGGGCAAGGATTTGACCATCGGGGGCAAGAAGGTGAAGTGAGGCGGGGCGTCGAGTGGGGGGGGGGCCGTGCGGGTTCCCCCTTTGGGGCGTCACACGCGGTCTCTATTCGTCGCGTGAACCGCTTTGCCGATTGGCCTCGAATTGCTCCCAAAGGTGCATTTTGCCCTTTTGGCGCGCATCAGCCAGCCAGAGTTTTCTGCGCGCATCGGGAACCTCTAATGCTCGGTAAATACCGCCAGAGTATTTCTTCCAGTCGATGGCCATGCCCAGTTTGACCATTTCGGCAGAAATATCTCGCCCGTCTTGAAGGTAGCATTGCGCGACAAGGCGACCGTGATCGTCCTCGGCGACAACCTCGGCCCGAATGTTTTGTCCCTTGCAAAGAGTAACCAGCGCCCACTTTGCCCGCTTGCCATAGGGGTGGTTCATCTCCGGGGCATCGACCCCAAAAAGCCGAATCTGGCATTTCTGGATAACCAGAGTATCGCCGTCAACGATGTAGGCCGAGCCGGTTATAGTTCGCCGGGTTATTACTGCTTTTCTATGCGAAGCATCAAAGGGACGGTAAACAGGCTGATGGCTCTTTTCGTCCGTGCGCGTTTCGGGGGGCGATACCTCGGCGTCACGCAGAAAAGTGCGAACAACGATGAAGAGGAATACAGCGATTACACCAAAGAAAACGACGTATGCCATTCTTTCATCCGCGCATTTGCAAAGGCCGCCCCCCTCACACCAACCGGCTCACCTCCACCGCCGCCCGGACGAAATCCCGGAACAGCGGATGCGGCGCAAAGGGTTTTGACTTCAGCTCCGGGTGGAACTGCACTCCGATGAACCACGGGTGGCCCTTGTGCTCGACGATCTCGGGCAGGCGGCCGTCGGGGGACATGCCGGAAAACACCAGCCCGCAGGCTTCCAGTTGCGGGCGATAGCGGATGTCGACCTCATAGCGATGCCGATGCCGCTCCTCGATCCGGGTCGTGCCATAGACCTTGGCCACCAGCGAGTCCGGCGCCAGCGTCGCGTCATAGGCGCCCAGCCGCATCGTGCCACCCTTGTCGTCGCCGACCTTGCGTTCGACCAGATGGTTGCCCTGCACCCATTCCTTCAGGTGATAGACCACCGGCTCAAAGCGTTTGGCGCCCTTCTCGTGGTCGAATTCCTCGGAGCCGGCGTTGGCGATGCCGACCAGATTGCGCGCCGCCTCGATCACCGCCATCTGCATGCCCAGACAGATGCCCAGATAGGGGATCTGCTTTTCGCGCGCCCATTGCGCGGCGCGGATCTTGCCCTCGGTGCCACGTTCGCCAAAGCCGCCGGGGACCAGCACGGCGTGAAAGCCCTCCAGATGCGGCGTCGGGTCTTCGCGCTCAAAGATCTCGGCGTCGATCCATTCGGCCTTGACCCGCACCCGGTTGGCCATGCCGCCATGGGTCAGCGCCTCGGCGATGGATTTATAGGCGTCTTCCAGCTGGGTGTATTTGCCCACGATGGCCACCCGGACCTGCCCTTCGGCATGGGTCAGGCGGTCCATCACGTCTTCCCAGCGCGTCAGGTTGGGGCGCGGCGCGGGGGTGATGCCAAAGGCGTCCAGCACCGCCTGATCGAGGCCCGCGCGGTGATAGGCCAGCGGCGCCTCGTAGATCGTTTTCAGGTCATAGGCCGGGATCACCGCATCCTTGCGCACGTTGCAGAACAGGGCGATCTTTTCGCGCTCGCGCTCCGGGATCGGGTGTTCCGACCGGCAGACCAGCACGTCCGGCGCCAGACCGATCGATTGCAATTCCTTGACCGAATGCTGCGTCGGCTTTGTCTTCAACTCGCCCGAGGCCGCCAGATAGGGCAGCAAGGTCAGGTGCATCAGGATCGACTGGCCGCGCGGGCGCTCGTGGATGAACTGACGGATGGCCTCGAAGAACGGCAGCCCCTCGATATCGCCGACCGTGCCGCCGATCTCGCACAGCATGAAATCGACCTCACTGTCACCAATGCGCAGGAAGTCCTTGATTTCATTGGTCACATGCGGGACGACCTGAATCGTCTTGCCCAAATAATCGCCCCGGCGCTCTTTCTCCAGCACGTTGGAATAGATGCGGCCCGAGGAAATCGAATCGGTCTTGCGCGCCGGAACGCCGGTGAAACGCTCGTAATGGCCAAGGTCGAGGTCGGTTTCGGCGCCGTCGTCGGTGACAAAGACCTCGCCATGTTCAAAGGGCGACATCGTGCCGGGATCGACGTTCAGATAGGGGTCCAGCTTGCGCAGGCGGACGGTAAAGCCGCGCGCCTGCAACAGCGCCCCCAAGGCCGCCGAGGCCAGCCCTTTGCCAAGGCTCGACACCACACCGCCGGTGATGAACACATAGCGCGCCATTAGGGAACCCCCGTGCGAGTTGCAAAATTCAACGGATCACGGGATTTGAGCCTTAGCGCAATTCCCGAGGTTCCGCAATAAGCGACGCAACATCCTGCGTCATTGGGGCGGATGCCCCACAAGTTTCAGGATCAGTTGCCCGCCGGGGCAGGTGCTGCCGGGGCTTCGGTCGGCGCCGGTTCGGCCGCAGGGGCCGGTTCAGCGGCCGCCGGGGCCTCAGGGGCAGCCGGTTCAGCCGCAGGGGCAGCCGGTTCAGCCGCAGGCGCCACAGGCGCAGCCGGTTCAGCCGCAGGCGCCACAGGCGCAGCCGCCGGGGCCTCGGTCGCCGGGACAACCGGAGCCGCAGGCGCCTCGGGCAGCGGCGGCAGCACCGGGCCAGTCGAGGACGGCGGCAGTTGCACATCGGGCAGCGCCGGGGTGTTCGGCGTGGCCGGGGTCGGGATGCCCAGACGCTCCAGCACCGAGGTTTCCGCCGAATCCGACGCCGCAATCACCGTCAGCGCCAGCGAGGTCGAGATGAACGCGATGGCAAAGCCCCAGGTCAGCTTGGCCAGGCCGGTCAGCGGCGGGCGCCCCGACTGCGGACCCATGCCGCCGCCGCCAATCCCCAGACCGCCCCCTTCCGACCGCTGAAGCAGCACGACACCAATGAGCGCCAATGCCAAAAGCAGGTGGATGATGAGGACGACGGTCTGCATGATGCGGCCTTTGCAACGGTTCGCGACTATCTATGCGCAGCCGTTGTGGGGCGCAACCCCTTTGGCCGGGCACTGGCGGCTTGCGCGTCAGACCTCGTCCACGTCGTCAACATCGGCCTGACCGCTGATTCGCCGCCGAAAGATCGACCACGACAGGCCGATCCCCAGCACCAGCGAGGCGATGATGATCGCCAGCCACTGGTTCAGCGCCGAATTGCCCGGCGTCAGCACGCCCCAGTCATAGAGCACCCACAGCAGCGCCAGAAACACCGCCGCCACCAGCGCCATGCCCAACGGGCCGATCGAGCGCAGCGTCGCGCGGATATAGATCACATAGCCGATCGCCAGAACCAGTCCGACCAGCACCGAGACCGGCAGGTTTGCCGTGCCGTTGCGCATGACCCAGTCGACAAAATTCAGGTCCGTCGGGTTCCATGTCGCGGTCAGCAGGACAAAGGCGATCAGCCAGCGCACCAGAAACGTCATCCGAGCCATCCTTTTTTGACCAATACCCCCTTGGTGCCAAGACTGCGACGCGCTGTCCAGTGCCCTGCGATCAATTTGCCTGTTTCGCCCCGCGCCGCGCGCCGCTATAGAACGCAGGGTTTTCCAAGCCGGACAGGAACAGACATGGCCAACGTGGTTGTCGTGGGCGCCCAATGGGGCGACGAGGGCAAGGGCAAGATCGTCGATTGGCTCTCCGAGCGCGCCGATGTGATCGCCCGGTTTCAGGGCGGCCATAACGCCGGTCATACGCTGGTCATCAACGGCAAGGTCTACAAGCTGAACGCGCTGCCCTCGGGTGTGGTGCGCGGCGGCAAGCTGTCGGTGATCGGCAACGGCGTCGTGCTCGACCCGTGGCATCTGGTCGAAGAGATCGCCAAGATCCGCGAGCAGGGCGTGGTCATCACCCCCGAAACCCTGATGATCGCGGAAAACACCCCGCTCATCATGGCCTATCACGGCGAACTCGACCGCGCGCGCGAAGAACAGGCGGCGGGCTCGAAATCCAAGATCGGCACCACCGGGCGCGGCATTGGTCCCTGTTATGAGGACAAGGTCGGCCGCCGGGTGATCCGCGTCGCCGATCTGGCCGACCCGGCGACGCTGGAACTGCGCGTTGACCGCGCGCTGGTGCACCACAACGCGCTGCGCGCCGGTCTGGGGCTGGACCCCGTCGACCGCGAGGCCCTGCTGGCCCGGCTCAACGCCATCGCGCCGCAGATCCTGCCCTATGCCGCCCCGGTCTGGAAGGTGATGAGCGACCTGCGCCGCGCCGGCAAGCGCATCCTCTTCGAGGGCGCGCAGGGCTCGCTGCTCGACATCGACTTCGGCACCTATCCCTATGTCACCTCGTCCAACGTGATCGCCGGGCAGGCCGCCACCGGCGTCGGCCTCGGGCCGAACGCGATTGGCTATGTGCTGGGCATCGTCAAGGCCTATACCACCCGCGTCGGTGAAGGCCCCTTCCCCACCGAACTCAAGGACGACACCGGCGAGCGTCTGGGCCAGCGTGGCCGCGAATTCGGCACCGTCACCGGGCGCAAGCGCCGCTGCGGCTGGTTCGACGCGGCACTGGTGCGCCAGACCTGCTCGATTTCCGGCATCAACGGCATCGCGCTGACCAAACTCGACGTGCTCGACGGCTTCGAGACGCTGAAAATCTGCGTCGGCTATGACCTCGACGGCCAGCGGCTCGATTACCTGCCGACCGCCGCCGACCGGCAGGCCCGCTGCGTGCCGATTTACGAGGAAATGCCGGGTTGGACCGAATCGACCGAGGGCGCGCGCTCGTGGAATGACCTGCCGGGCAACGCCCTGCGCTATGTCCGCCGTATCGAGGAGCTGATCCAGTGCCCGGTGTCGATGCTCTCGACCTCGCCCGAGCGCGACGACACCATCCTCGTCACCGACCCGTTTGCCGACTGATGGCCCTGTCCTGGAAATCCCGCCGCCGCCTGTCGCTGCTGGTGCTGCTGGTCGCGCTGCCGGCCTATATCGTCGTGGCGGTGACGCTGGTTGCGCTGATCGAGGTGCGCTTTGGCCGCCCGCCGTTCCTGCTGGAACTGGCGATCTATATCGGGCTGGGCGTGCTCTGGGCGCTGCCGCTCAAGGCGGTGTTCAAGGGCGTCGGTCAGGCCGACCCCGACGCCCCGCCATCTGACCCCACCGCGTAAGACAACCGCCCCCCTTGCCCGGGGGCGGTTTTTGCCCCATATAGTAAACACATTTACAAAACGGTATCCCATGCCCCTGACCCATTCGACCCTCATCGCAGCACAGCCTCAGGCGGTGTTCGCCCTCTATGCCCGCCCGCAGGATTGGCCAAACTGGGACACCGAACTGCGCGCCGTCGATCTGCCGCAGGGCCTGGTCCCCGGCGCGACCGGCTGGTTGAACCCGGCCAAGGGCCCCCGCGCCCGCATCACCGTGACCGAGGTCACGCCAGACCGCAGTTTCGCCGTGCAATCGCGCCTGCCGCTGTGCCGGATGACCTTTGACCATCGCCTGACCCCGCAGGGCAACGGCACGCTGGCGCAGCATTCCGTGCAGTTCACCGGCCCGCTGGCCTTTGTCTTTCGCCGCCTGATCGGCCCGATGATCGCCCGCGCCCTGCCCGCCTCGCTGGCCGGGCTGCAAGCGGCGGTCGAGGCATGACCGACTGGCCGCCCTCGCGCCATGCCGGGCCGCACTCCAGCCCCGGTTTTGCCTTCTGGCACCGTTTCATGGATTGGCAGCGCGGGCTGAACGCCGCGCTGCGCCCGCTGGCCCTGACGCAACCGCAATTCGCCCTGCTGGCAGTCTGCGGCTGGCTGACCCGCGACGCCGCCGCCACCACGCAGGCCGAGGTTGTCGCGCTGACCGGCATGGACCGCATGCATGTCTCGCAAATCCTCTCGCGGCTGCAGGCGGATGGGCTGATCGCCCGCCACGCCTCGCCGCAGGATCACCGACAAAAGTCCCTGACGCTGACCCCGCTGGGCGCCCAGCGGCTGGCCTCGGCCTTGCCGGTGGTCGAGGCCTATGACGCCGCCTTTTTCGCCCACCCATGACAAAGGGCCGGGTGGATCGCTCCCCCCGGCCCCAAAATCACGTCAACCGTGCTCAACGCCCGGCGAATTCCCGCGCGCGGGCGGCGAATTCCGATCCGGCGGCCAGTTCGAACTGCCCCCGGCGCGACCGCTGCAGCACGCCGTTGCGCATCAACAGACCAAAGGTCCGCAGCAGGTTCTCGCGTGAGCGGGTCATCGGCAGGCCGGTGCCGACCACATGGCGCATCACCTGCGGGCGGGTGAATTCCACCGCCCCCTCGACCTGCGCCACATAGGCGGCGGCAGCCTCGGTCAGTTCGGCCAGCGTGGTCAGGTGCATCGGGCCGACGAAATCGCCAAAGGCCTTGCCGCGCTCGGCGACCGGGGCGGGCTGGTCCTCGTCGAACAGATCCTCCATCGCCAGCGCACCGGTGTTGATCCGGCGCGGGCGCACGATCTCGCTGTCCGTCGGACGGTCGATGCGTTGTTCGCTGACCAGCACCAGCGGCGGCTGGGCGCTGCGCGGGCGCTCGGTGCGATGCGCTTGCGGGCGCGCTGTGGCGCGGCGCGGGTTGCCATCGTCGCTCGCCGGGGCCGAGGGGCGCACGCTGCGCTCCAGATCCTGACGATAGCGGGCGATTTCGGCCTCTTCCTCTTGCTGCGGATCACGCGCGGCGCCCGCCTCTTCCTCGGCGCGGGTGGCGACCACGGCGGCCTTCAGATGCGAGAAGGTTGATTGCTTGCGCTGCGATTCGGCGCCGGAAAGCTGGCTGTCGGTCTGGCTGATGAGCCGGTCGACCGAGGCATCGGCCGCCTCGCCGCGCAGCATCGCCCGGCGCTGATGTTCGGCCCGGCGGACCGATTCGGCCTCGCGTTCGACGGCGGCGAGTTCGGCGACCAGATCGGCCTCTTCGTCGGCATCAAGCCCGGTGTCCCCCAGCGCCTCGGCCACGCGCGACTGGATCGCGGTGTCCGACAACGGCTCTTCGTCGTCCTCGTCCTCGTCCTCGTCGTCAAAGTCGGGCTGCGCGGCGGCAGTCGGCGCAGCAGCAGCAGTCGTCGCAGCAGCAGCAGGGGCCGCCTGCGGTGCCGGGGCCTCGGGCTGATCCTCGTCGGCCAGATCGGTGGCAGTCGGCGCGGCGGCAGCGGCGGGGGCCGGGGCCAGGGCCTCGTCCTCGTCGGCAAAGCCGCTGTCGGCATAGGCGGCCATCGCCGCGCGCACCGAATCGGCGGCGGAAACCGGAGCACTGGCCACGGCAGCCGGTTGCGGCGCGGGTTGGGTGGCAGGTTGCGGGGCCGGTTGGGGGGCGGGCGTCTGCGCCTGCGGTTGGCGGGCCTGATCGCCGGGACGGACGATGACCACGCGCTTGCCCTGCGCCCGCGCCGCCGCTTCGGCGTCGCGGCGCGCCAGATCGGCCCGGACCTCTTCCTGCATCCGCAGCCGTTCAGCCATCAGACGCGCACTTTCCTCGGCCTCGGCCCGCTCGTTTGCCGCACGCTCGGCCTCAGCCCGCGCCGCGTCCTCAGCCGCACGCTCGGCCTCAACCCGAGCCGCTTCCGCAGCCGCACGCTCCGCCTCAGCCGCCTCGGCAGCCAGACGCTCCGCCTCAGCCGCTTCCGCAGCCGCACGCTCCGCCTCAGCCCGAGCCGCGTCCTCAGCCAGACGCTCCGCCTCAGCCGCCTCGGCAGCCAGCCGTTCAGCCTCAGCCGCTTCCTCAGCCGCACGCTCTGCTTCAGCCGCTTCCGCAGCCAGCCGTTCAACCTCAGCCGCCTCGGCAGCCAAACGCTCCGCCTCAGCCCGCGCAGCCGCTTCCGCAGCCAAACGCTCAGCCTCAACCCGCGCGGCCTCCTCGGCCAGACGCGCAGCCTCTTCGGCCTGACGGGCCGCCTCGGCAACGGCGCGTTGGGTGGCTTCGGCGGCCAGATACTCCGCTTCAATCCGCTCGGCCTCAATCCGCTCGGCCTCAACCCGCTCGGCCTCGATCCGGGCGGCCTCGTCGGCCTGCGCCGACTCGGCGGCCTGGGCGGCGGGGGCTTCCTCATCCTCGGCGGTGTCAAAGGCGCGGACCTGGGCCACGGCGGCGCGGATGCGCTGCAACTTGGCCGAAATCCCCGACAGATCCGCCGCCGGTTCGTTGCTGACCACAGCCGCAGCGACCGGGGCCGCAGCCATCACGGCAGCGGCGGCGACGTCCACCGGGCGGCGTTGCTCGACACGGTGCTCGACACGGTGATCGACTCTGGCCTCGACGCGCACCACCGGGGCGGGCGCCTCGAACACCGGGGTCTCGGGCGCCGCAACCGGCGCTTCGGCCGATTCGATCTGCGGGCGCAGGATCACGCCATTGTCCTGAATCTTGGCCTCGACGCGGCGCTTGATCTCGCGCTCGGCGATCCGGTGCAGCATCTCGGCGTCGGGCGTCGGTGGCTCGGCGCCAAAATACCGATCCTCGGCCGCCAGATCGCGGAAATACTCGGCAATCGCCTTCATCGTGGTGAAGGGTTCATCGAACCCTTCGAGCGTGCACGAGAAAGTGCCATAGGACACCGTCAGGATTTTGCTCGGACCGATCATGCGCTTACTTCCCTTGTCACAACACTTGCCCTCAATGTGCCTGTCGCCGGGTGCACCAGTAAGGAGCCCCCAAGGTAATTTCTTGATCGGAATGTGGCCAAGCTTGCCTTCACCCGCCGCAATTGACAAGAAAAGCCTATGACCAACCCCGATTTCCCGCATCAGGCGATCACCCTTGTCGGCGGCGGCGC
>CALESR010000320.1 GCA_937907485.1 uncultured Paracoccaceae bacterium
TCGGCGGCGAGCCGCGCGCGCAACTCATCGGCCGGACCGGCCTGCGCCGCCTGCCGCGCAAGGGCCAGTTTTGCCCGCGCTGCCTCGACCTCCTGCGCCTTGGTGAGCGCCGCGGGCGCATTGGCCAGCAGGGCCTCGGCCTGATCGAAGTTGCCCATGGCGATATGCGCCTGCGCCAGCCCGGCAAAGGCGCGGGCGTTCTCGGGCTCTTCGGCCAGCACGGCGGCGTAGACCTCGGCGGCATCGACGGCGGCGCCCTCGGCCAGCATCAGGTCGGCCTCATCGAGTGCGGCGCCCAGCCCCTCGTCCTCGCCCGCCAGTGCGGCCAGCTTGTCGACGAATTTCTTCAATTCCGAGGCCGGCAGCGCGCCCTGAAACGCATCGACCGGCCGCCCCTTGTGAAAGGCATAGACCGTGGGGATCGACTGGATGCGCAACTGGGCCGAGATCGCCTGGTTTTCATCGACGTTGATCTTGACCATCCGGACCTTGCCCTTGGCGGCCATCACGGCGGCCTCGAGTGCAGGGCCGAGCGTCTTGCAGGGTCCGCACCACGGCGCCCAGAAATCGACGATCACCGGCACATCGACGCTGGCGTCGATGACATCCTGCATGAAGGCGGCTTCGTTGGTGTCCTTGATCCAGTCGCTCTTGGCGGGTGCGGCGCCGATGGTGCCCAGCATGGCAATCCCCTTGGAATGGTGTTCGCCCCTATATGCGGTGCCGCGCGACGGGTTCCAAGGGGGCAAAGCGCCTCAGAGATCGAACGTCGCAAACACCGGCACATGGTCGCTGGGCTGCTCCCACCCGCGCGTGGCCCGCAGGATGCGCGAGCCATGCGCGGCGGCGCCGATATCGGCGCTGGCCCAGATATGGTCGAGCCGACGGCCCTTGTCGGCGCTGTCCCAATCGGCGCTGCGATAGGACCACCAGCTATAGACTTTCCCTTCGGGGATGTCCTGCCGCGTGACATCCACCCAGCCGCCAGCGCCGCGGGCCTCCTCGAAGAGGTTCACCTCGATGGGTGTATGGCTGACCACCTTCAGCAGGGATTTGTGGTTCCACACGTCATCCTCGCGCGGGGCGATGTTCAGGTCGCCCACCAGAATCGCGCGTTGCGCGCCGCCCTTGAACCGGTCGCGCATCTCGGCAACGAAGTCGAGCTTGTGGCCGAATTTCTCGTTCACGGTGCGGTCGGGTTCATCGCCGCCGGCGGGGACATAGCAGTTGTGGATCACCACGCCGTTTTCCAGCTCGGCCGCCACATGGCGCGCGTCGCCTTTGGCGCACCAGTCGATATGCCCGGCGTCCCTGATCGGCAGCCGCGAGATGATCGCCACGCCGTTATAACCCTTTTGCCCGCGCGCCACGACATGCCCCCAGCCCAGCGCCGCGAATTGCTCCAGCGGCAGCTTGTCCACCGGGCTTTTGCATTCCTGCAGGCAGAGGACGTCGGGCGCCTCGTCGGTCAACAGTTTTTGAACCAGACCGGCCCGCAGACGGACAGAATTGATGTTCCAGGTGGCAAGGGTGAAGGCCATGATTGCTCCGCTGCTTTGGCCCCAGCCTTACACCGCCCGGACTGGTCTTGTAACCCATGAGGTGCCCCGATGAACCGTCGTATCCTGCTGTCCGCGCTGCTGGCGCTGTCCTGTCTGCCCGCCGCGGCCCAACCCGCCATGGGCGGCCGTGTCGCCCTGTATCAGGGGGGAACGCGCACCAGCCTGAGCATTGATCCCGCGACCCTGGGCAACCGCGCGTCATGGGATGATTACGGCGACGGGCAGCTTTCGTTCCAGTTCACCGCAACGGGCCCGCAAGGGGAGTGGATTCTGGGGATGTCGGTGAACAGGTCGCGCCCGACCGGCGGCACGATGATTCCGCCGCAGGGTGTGGCCGCGGCGGTCAGCGATCCTGAGATCGCCTTGCAGCGGGTGCGGGTCCGGGGGTTTGATCTGGAGGTGAGCGGCCATATCGCCGACCCGGCAACCGGGCGGCGGATCGAGTTTGCGGTGACGCTGCCGCAGATCGATTTTGCGCCAACCCCCGGGCCGGACATGGGGCCGCCGGGGCACTGACGGGCAAAAAAAAGGCCCGGCGCGAGGCCGGGCCAGTCCAACAGGGAGGAGCGTGTCATAACCCCGACACGCGAGGGAGGAGGGACAATGGACTCAGAATTCCATGCAAATGTTGATATTCGGTGAATCGGGCAAAGAATTTTTGCCCGACTGGAAAAATCACGGCACCAGCCGGTAACCGCCCGGTTCGGTAATCGGCAGCCGGGCGTTCGACGGGTCTTTCTCGATCTTTTGCCGCAGCCGATAGATATGGGTTTCCAGCGTATGCGTGGTGACCCCGGCGTTGTACCCCCAGACCTCGTGCAGCAGCACATCGCGCGGCGCCAGACCTTCGGGCGCGCGGTAGAGGAATTTCAGGATGTTGGTTTCCTTTTCCGTCAGCCGCACCTTGCGCTCTTTGGGATCGACCAGCATCTTTTGCGCGGGTTTGAACTGGTAATCGCCCAGTTGGAACACGGCGTTTTCCGATTGCTCGTGCTGGCGCAATTGCGCGCGGATGCGGGCCAGCAGGACGGGAAACTTGAACGGCTTGGTCACATAGTCATTGGCGCCCGAATCGAGGCCGAGGATCATGTCGGCATCGGTGTTCTGCCCGGTCAGCATGATGATCGGGCTTTTCACCCCGGCCTTGCGCATCCGCTTGCACAGTTCGCGCCCGTCGGTGTCGGGCAGGCCGACGTCGAGGATCACCAGATCGTATTGCTCGTCGCGCACGCGGTCCATCGCCGAGGCGCCGTCACCGGCCTCGAAGGCGTCGAAATCCTCGGTGGCGACCAGTTGCTCGGCCAGTGCCTCGCGCAGATCGTCGTCGTCATCGACCAGCAGGATCTTGTTCAGCTTCGACATCGTCTCGCCCTCGCATTCACATCGACTTCACAGCTAAGTTGGTCCTGCCCGGCTGAGGGTTCAAGCATGGCTGAAAATTCTCACGCGGACGTGTCAGGGGGCGGCGTTATGTTTCATTTTCCCGCGCGCTCTCTTACAACCGGGCGTGAAATGTTTCAGCATTGCCGCCCATGAGCCTGACGCCCAGCCCCCTCGAACGCCTGAATCGCGCCCGCGCCGACCTGCGCATGGGCTTGCCCGTGGTTGTGTCGGCGGGGGGCGAGGCGGCGCTGGTCTGCGCGGCCGAGGCGATGGACCCGTCGCGGCTGGCCGATCTGCGCGCGCTGGGCGGGCCGGTTCTGGCGCTGACCGCCCACCGCGCGGCAACGCTGAAGGCGCGCGCCTATGACGGCGATCTGGCGCGGATCCTGATCCCGCCCGAGGCAGGCGTGGACTGGATCGCCGCGATGGCCGATCCGGCGGATGACCTGATCCATCCGATGAAGGGCCCCTTTGCCAGCCAGCGCGAGGGCGGCGCCGAGGTGCACCGCGCGGCGCTGCGGCTGGCCAAATCGGCGCATCTGCTGCCCGCCGCCGTGGTTGTCGTCGCGCCCGGCGCCGAGGCGCTGGCCGCCGCGCATGGCCTGACGCTGCTGACGGCGCCCGAAACCCACGCCCCCGAAACCCGTCTTGACCCGGTGATCGCCGCGCGGCTGCCGATGCGGCTGGCAGGCGCCGGGCGGCTGCATGTGTTTCGCCCGCAGGATGGCGGGGTGGAGCATTACGCGGTCGAGGTGGGGCGGCCGGACCGTGACGCGCCGGTTCTGGCGCGGCTGCATTCGGCCTGTTTCACCGGCGATGTGCTGGGCAGCCTGAAATGCGACTGCGGCCCGCAACTGCATGCGGCCTTGGCGGCGATGCGGGGGCCGGGGGGTGTGTTACTGTATCTGAACCAGGAGGGGCGCGGCATTGGTCTGGCCAACAAGAT
>CALESR010000321.1 GCA_937907485.1 uncultured Paracoccaceae bacterium
TTGACGCTGGATCAGGGCTATGCGCTGGAGGATACGGCCAAGGCCGTGGTCATGGCGACCGAGGACGCCCGCGAAGGGCCGCGCGCCTTTATGCAGAAACGCGCGCCGGTGTATAAGGGGGTCTGAATGCTGGACGGCAAGGTTCTGGTCATCACCGGCGCGGGGCTGGGCATCGGCCGCGCGACCGCGCTGGCCGCGGCTCGGGCGGGGGCGCGTGTGGTGGTCAACGACGTGGATGCCAGCGCGGCCGAAGCCGTGGCGCAGGCAATCCGCGAGGCCGGCGGGCAAGCCGCCGTGCAGGTCGCTGCCATCGGCACCGACGGTGCTGCCGAGGCCTGCGTTGACTGCGCAATCATTGCCTTTGGTCGGCTGGATGCGTTCTTTGCGAATGCCGGCGTTCTGCGCGATTCGGTGCTGTGGAAAACCGAAGATGCTGCGTTTGATCTGGTCATTGCCACCCACCTCAAAGGCACTTTCCAATGCGGTCGCGCCGCCGCGCGGCAGTTTCGCGCGCAGGGCGGCGGCGGGGCGCTGATCCTCGCAGGCTCGCCCGCCGGGCAGATGGGGAATTTCGGCCAGAGCGCCTATGCCGCCGCCAAGGCCGGGATCGTCGGCATGATGAAAACCTGGGCGCTGGAACTGGCGCGCGACGGGGTGTCGGTCAACGCCCTTATCCCCATAGCCCTGACCCGCATGACCGCCACCATCCCGGCGCTGGCCGAGGTCCATGCAGCACTCGAGCGCGGCGAGGGCATCAACGCCGACCTGCGCATCGAGGGCATTGGCACGGCTGAGGATGTGGCGCCTCTGGTGGTGTTCCTCGCCTCGGATGCCGGTCGTGCAATCAGTGGCCAGTGTCTGGGACTGGGCGGCGACCGGCTGGCAGTCTGGGCGCATCCAAACGAAGCACAGGTTCACCAATCCCCGGGCGGCTGGAGCGCCGAAGCCATCTCGGCGGCTCTGCACGATGCACCACGTCAGGCCATCGGCATCCCTCCCCGCCTGCCGTAAACCCTGCGCCGACCCGGTTCAGCCGAGGTGAAGCGCCAGAAAGGCGTCGGTGCGCTGATGCGCCAGCAATGCGGAATCGGGCGCATAGGACGGGCGCGCGTCATTGGCAAAGGCATGGCCAGTCGGATACATCTGCATCTCGAACCCCAGCAGGGCCGCGCGGGCTGCGGCCAACACATCGGCAGGAGTGTGGTCGTCGTTCAGGCCGAAATGGCCCAGTACCGGCGCGCGCAGCGGCGTGTCCAGATAGGTCTGCAACCGTGTGCCATAAAACGACACGGCGCAGGCGATATCCAGCACCTGCGCCGCGCGCACCGCCAGCCCGCCGCCCCAACAGAACCCCATCACCGCCACCTTGCCCCCTAACGCCGCCACGGCGGCTGCGGTGTCCAGCATCGCCGCATCGACCGAGGCCGCCAGCATCAGGTCACGGCCCAGCGGCGCCTGATCGAATGGGATCACCGCACCCCGGCGCTGACGGTCGAACAACGCCGGGATCGCCACCTCCAGCCCCTGCGCGGCATAGCGGCGGGCGACCCCCTGCAACTGCTCGGTCACGCCGAAGATCTCTTGCAAGATCACCAGACCTCCCCGCCGAGGGCCGTCGGGCGGCTGCATCCAGCAATCGAGACGGTGGCCATCGCTGGCGGTCAGGGTCTGGAACATGACGGATCCTTTGGTGTTGTGCGGCGTCAGGCCCATCTGTCCAAAGATCACGGGCAGGCGCAACTGCCTTTGGCGCTGCGGCTTGCCACGCGCGCCCTCAACCCGGCAGGGCGAGGCGCAGCGCAACGCCTGCCAGTAGGATAAGGATGACCCGGTCAAAGGCGACGGCGGGCAGATGGCGAGCCAGAACCTCGCCCAGCGGCATCGTTGACAAGATCACCGCCAACGCCCCTGCGCTGAGCGCGAGGCCATTCGGCGTCAGCAAGCCATGAAGCGCAAGCGCGCCAATCTGCGAGGCGGTCGATGCGACAAAGAACAACGATACCGTGGCCACGAAAACCGGCCTTGGCAGCCGACAGGCATTGAGGAATGTCAGCGACAGTGGCGCACTGATCCCCGTGGCCCCCTGCAAGGTGCCCGCCGTCACACCCACGGCAATCGCCAGCCGCCGGGCCAGCGGGTTGGGTAACACCCAACCCGGCCGCGCCAACCGGAACCCGATATATAGCACCAGCAGCAGCGCCACGGTCAGCATCAGCGCGCGACCAGGCACCCGGACCAGCAGCGCGGTGCCCAGAACCGCGCCCACCAGTCCCGCCAGCGCCAGCCGCCCGGCAAAGCCCGAGGCAGGCAGGTGCGCGCGGTAGCGCCAGACCTGCCAGGCGTTGGCCAGCAGGCTGGGCAGCACCATCACCACCACCTGGACCGCCGGATCGACGAGTGTCACCCAGAAAACAAATTATCAAAACGGGAAAGATTACTACCGCCTGGAGTGGGACATCAAAAACACCGGCGGCGCGGATCTAAACGATCTGCGTTTCTTCCACGGGGAAGACACATACATGGCGGGGGGCGATCTGGGCGCGGGTTTCTGGGAGAACGCCAATCACTCGATCGGCGTGTATAAGACAACCAGCGGCGATCAACAGCGTATGCTCCTCCAGGGGATTACGCCCTCTGCCAACCACGACAGCCGTGAGTTTTA
>CALESR010000322.1 GCA_937907485.1 uncultured Paracoccaceae bacterium
CCTCTTTGCTCGGAAAATATCCCGGGGGAGTCGCCGCTGGCGGCGACGGGGGCAGCGCCCCCTTCGCGGTGTCAGTCGCGCGGCACCACTGGGGCGATCGGCTTCTTGCGGAACGACGAAGGGGTCAATCCGGCGGTTTTCTGGAACGCGCGGGTGAAATAGCCCGGCGAGTTGAAGCCCAAGAGTTCGGCGACATCCTTGATCGGCAACCGGGTTTCGCTGAGCAGGCGGCGGGCCTCGAAGAGAAGCCGGTCTTCCAGCAGTTGGTGCGCGCCCTTGCCGCTGGCGGTCCGGCACGAGCGGGTCAGGTGGGTCGGCGTGACGCCCAGCGCCTCGGCGTAATCGGCCACCGCCCGGTTCGAGCGGAAATCGCGTTCCAGCAGCGCGACATAGCGCGCGGCCAGCCGCTGCGGCGCGCCCGGTTTGCTGGCCGGGGTCTCGAAGGCTTTTTCGCGGTCGAGTTGGCGGTCGATCCAGACCCCCAGCAGGCCCAGATGGTGCTGTGCTGCGCGCTGCGCCCCGGCGCGGCCGCTTTCCAGTTCGCGCTGGATCGATTCGAGGATGCCGGTCAGTTCCTTTTGCGACATCGGGTCGCGCGGGCGCAGGAATTGCGAGGCGGCGGGCAGGTCGAGGCCGTGATTGCGGCCAAAGAACACCGCAGACCCTTGTACGCGCGGCGCGACCTCGAAGCCGTGCATCACCCCGGCGGGGATGAAGACGGCGTTGTTCGGGCCATAGCCACGGGTCGAGCCGGCCACGGTGATGCGCCCCTGACCTTGGGTGAACCACAAGAGCACCGGTTCGCGCAGGGCGCGCATCGCCTCGACGCGCCACCGGCCACCGGCCGCCAGACGCGAGATCGGCGTCAGCCTGAGAGATGAGGGGCTGTCGGGTATGAGGGTCATTCTGTGTCCGTGGCAGCGGCAGGAGGCCAACTTAGGGACCGCGCCCTGCCGAACCCAAGCACAAAACGCACGAACCCGTGAGCCGCGACGTGATCGGCGGCGGGGCGTTGCACAATTGTGACTCTGAGTGTCAGGGCAGCGGCAGGGCGCGCCAGTCTGTCATGCGGGCGCGAAACCAGCTGCGCTGGCGCTTGGCATATTGCCGCGTGGCCAATGTTGCGGCTGCCATGGCATCGGGCAACGACATCTGGCCCTGCAGATGGGCGACCAGTTCGGGCGCGCCGATGGCGCGGGTCCAGAGCGGGGCCGAGGCGCTGCCTGCGTCGGCGGGCCAGTGGGGCAGGGCGGCGCGTGCCTCTTCCAGCGCGCCCTCGGCCAGCATCGCGGCGAATCGCTGACTGATTCGGTCCGCCAGCCAGTCTGGCTGCGGCACCAGCACCCAGGCCTCGGCCTGCGACAGCGGCAAAAGCGGCGCAGGGGTTTGATCCTGCCAGACGGCCAGACCTTGGCCGGTGGCCTGCAGCACCTCCCAGGCGCGCTGCACGCGGGCCGGGTTCTGCCGGTCGATCCGCGCGGCGGTGGCGGGGTCGAGGTCGGCCAGCAGCGGCGCCAGCCCGTGTCGGCGCAGGATCGCGTCGGCCCTTGCGCGCAGCTCCGGTGGGGTTGGGGGGATTTGCGCCAAGCCCTCGGTCAGGGCGGTGAAATAGAGCCCGGTGCCGCCGACAATCACCGGGTTCAGCGGCAACAGCGGCGCCACCTCGCGCAGCCAGTGGCCGACGGAATAGTCGGCGCCGCGCGGCACCTGGCCATAGAGGTGGTGCGGTGCCACGGCCAGATCCGCCGCAGCGGGCCGCGCGCTGAGTGCGCGCCAACTGTCGTGCACCTGCAGCGCGTCGGCGTTGACGATCACACGGCCCTGCGCCCGCGCCACCTGCAGCGCCAGCGCCGATTTGCCGCTGGCCGTCGGCCCGGCAATCAGCAGCGGGCGGGCGGGGTCGGGCAGGGGCGGAACGGCGCGCATGGAACCTCTGACGTTTGGGCGTTGAACCCGCGCCGCTTTTCCGACATTTTGCCCGCGATTGAAACCACCCGTTTGCCGCCCGCCGCGCCCCGATGCCGGGGCAGCCCGCGCCCGCGCAAGGAAAGGCCGCCATGACCAAAACCGCCCCCCTGACCCACCGCCGCGTGATGCTGAAGATCTCGGGCGAGGCCCTGATGGGCGATCAGGGCTATGGCCTGCATCCGCCGACCGTGCAGCGCATCGCCAACGAGGTGAAATCGGTGCATGAGCTGGGCGTCGAGATCTGCATGGTGATCGGCGGCGGCAACATCTTTCGCGGCCTTCAGGGCAGCGCCCAAGGGATGGAGCGCACGACCGCCGATTACATGGGCATGCTGGCCACGGTGATGAACGCGCTGGCGATGCAATCGGCGCTGGAAGGGCTGGGGGTGTTTACCCGCGTCATCAGCGCGATTCCGATGGATCAGGTCTGCGAGCCCTATATCCGCCGCCGCGCCGTGCGCCATCTGGAGAAAAAGCGCGTCTGCATCTTTGCCGCGGGCACCGGAAACCCCTATTTCACCACCGATACGGCGGCGACGCTGCGCGCCTCGGAAATGGGCTGCGAGGCGGTGTTCAAGGGCACCAAGGTGGACGGGGTCTATGACAAGGACCCGAAGAAATTCACCGATGCCAAGCGCTATGACACCGTCAGCTATGACGAGGCGCTGGAAAAGAACCTCGGTGTGATGGATGCGACGGCGATCGCGCTGGCACGGGACAACGCGTTGCCGATCATCGTCTTTTCGCTGGACCAGACCGGCGGTTTCCGCACCATCCTGCGCGGCGAAGGCACCTTTACCCGCGTTCAGGGCTGACGGCGGCGCAGGCGTTCTGCGCGGCAGTCTGCCGCCCACGTGAACCCCGCACCCTATACAGGCCCGCGTCGGTGGATTATGACGGGGCGATCTCGTGCGACCAACAAGGGACGATCAGACCAGCATGTCCAGCGATCTCGAAATCGACACCGACGACCTCAGCCGCCGCATGGACGGCGCGATTGCCTCGCTGCGCACCGAATTTGCCAGCCTGCGGACCGGGCGGGCCTCGGGCTCGATGCTCGAACCGATTCAGGTCGAGGCATATGGCCAGATGACGCCGATCAACCAGCTGGGCACCGTCAACGTGCCCGAGCCGCGCATGGTCGTCATCAACGTCTGGGACAAGGCGATGGTGGGCAAGGTCGAAAAGGCAATCCGCGACAGCGGGCTGGGCATCAATCCGCAGCTCAACGGCACGCTCATCATGCTGCCGATCCCGGAATTGAACGAACAGCGCCGGCGCGAGTTGACCCGAGTCGCCGCGCAATACGCCGAACATGCCCGCGTTTCGCTGCGCAACGTGCGCCGCGACGGCATGGACAAGATCAAGAAGGCCAAGGCCGACGGCATGTCCGAGGATGACCAGAAATTCTGGGAATCCGAGGTGCAGGATCTGACCAACAAATACACCGCGATGGTCGACAAGGCACTTGAGGCCAAGCAAGAAGAAATCATGCAGGTCTGACGACCGGCGGTGCGCAACGCCTGCCGGGATCAAGGTTTTCTGTTCGGAGGTCTCATGACCAGCGCGTCCGGCACGTCCAGCCGTTCAACCAGTGGCGCCCCGCGCCACGTGGCGATCATCATGGACGGCAATGGCCGCTGGGCGACCAACAAGGGTTGGCCACGGCTGGTCGGGCACCGCAAGGGGTCCGAACGGGTCAAGGAGATCGTCCGCGCCGCCCCCGCCCTGGGGATCGAGTGGCTGACGGTCTATGCCTTTTCGACCGAGAACTGGAAACGCTCGACCGAAGAGGTGCTGGGGCTGATGAAGCTCTTTGCGCGCTATATCAAGCGCGAGGCCGAGGCGCTGTCGGACGAGGGCGTGCGCATGCGCTTCATCGGCGACCGCAGCCGTCTGGACCCAAAGCTGCAAGACCTGATGCAGTGGATAGAGACCCGCACCGCCCGGCATTCGCGGCTGAATTTCACCGTGGCGATCAACTATGGCGGCCGGGATGAATTGCTGCGGGCGACGCGGGCGTTGGCCGGGCGCGCCGCGCGGGGCGAGATTCAGGCCGAGGCGCTGGACGAAGCGGCGATGGACGCCGCCCTCGACACGCGCGACCTGCCACCGCCGGATCTGGTGATCCGCACCTCGGGCGAATACCGGGTGTCGAATTTCCTGCTCTGGCAGGCGGCCTATGCGGAATTCGAATTCTCGCCGGTGCTCTGGCCCGATTTCACCCCTGAGATTCTGGCCGAGATCCTCGGCCGCTTTGCCGCGCGCGAGCGGCGTTTTGGCGGGGTGACGGGATGAGCGATTTTACCGACTTGCGTACGCGGACCCTGTCAGCCCTGGTCATGGCCGTCGTGGGCCTGGGCGGGCTGTGGCTGGGCGGGCCGGTGTTCGGAGTGCTGGCGGTGGGGCTGGCGGCGCTGATGGCTTGGGAATTGCACCGGATGGTCGCGCCGGAACTGCCCGAGGGGGCGGCCTTTGGCACCGGGTTGGCGGCGGCGATGCTGTCGGGCGCGTTCATGGTCTGGGACCGGGGCTGGGTGGCGCCGGCGGCCTTTGCCGTGGGCTCGGTGGTGCTGGCGCTGCGGGTTCCGCGCGACCGGGGGATCTTTGGCGCCTATCTGATGCTGATCCTGACGGCGGCGCATGCGCTGTATGCGCTGCGCGAGGCTTTCGGGCTGGCCTTTGTGCTGTGGCTGGTCGCGGTGGTCATCGCCTCGGACGTGGCGGGGTATTTCGCCGGGCGCATTCTGGGCGGGCCGAAATTCTGGCCGCGCGTCAGCCCCCCCCCCCCCCCCCCCCCCCCCCCCCCCCCCCCCCCCCCCCCCCCCCCC
>CALESR010000323.1 GCA_937907485.1 uncultured Paracoccaceae bacterium
ACCCCAGCGCACAGCCGTCCTTGCGCGGGTCCGAGGCGCCGATCAGCACCCCATCCGCGCCCAGCACGATCGCCTGTGCCCCGCCCAGCGCCTCGTCCGACCAGCGCGTCGCATGCCCGCGCCCCTCCAGATCCGACTTTACCGCGCCGTCATAGCCAGTCTCCAGCGCCAGCCCGTCCTGACCCGAGAAGAGCCCGGCAAAGGCCCGGGGCGCGTCGATTGCCGTCTGCGCGTCCATGCCATAATCGACCATGTTCGACACGATGCGCGCGTGGCCCGCCGGTTGATAGGCCCCGCCCATCACGCCAAAGGGCATCACCACCTTGCCACCCTGCCGCACCATGCCGGGAATGATCGTATGCATCGGCCGCTTGCCGCCCGCCGCCTCGTTCGGGTGGCCCTCGGTCAGGGTGAATCCCGCGCCGCGGTTTTGAAACCCGATGCCGAACCGGGTCGAGGCCATGCCCGACCCAAAGCCATGAAAGATCGAATAGATCAGCGACACCGCCATGCGGTCGCGGTCAACCACGGTGATTAGGATCGTATCCTTGTGCACCGCCTCGGTCAGCGGCGCGACCTGCGCGATGGCGCGGCCGGGGTCGATCAGCGCCGCCAGCCGGGCGGCGGTTTCGGGTGCCAGCATATGCGCCAACCGCGTGGTGTGGTCGGCATCGGCAAGGAAGCGGTTGCGCGCGTCATAGGCCAACCTTGTCGCCTCGGCTTCCAGATGCACCCGCGTGGCGCCCAGCGGGTCCAGCGCCGAAAGATCGAAGTGCGACAGGATGTTGAGCAGCAAGATCGCCGTGGCGCCCTGACCGTTGGGGGCGTGTTCCACCAGTTCGGTGCCGCGATACAGCCCGCTGACCGGCTCAGTATACTCGCCCGCCACCGCCGCGAAATCGTCCAGCGTATGACTGCCGCCCAGTGCGCGCAGGCTGGCGACCATGTCCTCGGCCACCTCGCCCTCATAAAACCCGGCGCGGCCCTGCCGGGCGATGCGGCGCAGCACCTCGGCCTGACCCGGCAACGCGAAGCGCTCGCCGGTGCGAAGCGCGCGCCCGTCTTTCAGGAAATGCTCGCGCGCTGCCCCCTGCAGGCGCAGATGCATCGCCTCGGCCCAGTCCTGCGCCACCCGCGGCGCCACCGGCACCCCGGCGTCGAAATACCGGATCGCCGGGGCCAGCACCTGCGCCAGCTCCAGCCGTCCCCAGTCGGTATTCAGGCGGCAAAACGCATCGACTGCGCCGGGCAGGGTGATCGCCTCGACGCCGTAAACCGGCACCGCCGCATGGCCCGCCGCGCGCATCGCCGCCGCGCTCAGCCCCTTTGGCGCGCGGCCCGAGCCGTTCATCGCCACCACCCGGTCCTCGCCCGGTGGCTTGATGAGGACAAAGGCGTCGCCACCCAGCCCGGTCATCTGCGGCTCGCACAGGCCCAGCAGCACCGCTGCGCCGATCGCCGCATCGACCGCCGTGCCGCCCTGCTGCAACAGTTCAATGGCCACCTGCGCCGCCAGCGGGTGCGAGGTCGCCACCATCCCGTTGTCGGCATACACGGCCGAGCGGCCCGGTTTCTGGAAATCACGCATCGCGTCCCCCTGCTGTGTCCGGGGCAGACTAGGACGAGTGCGGACGGAAAGGAAAGCGCCAAACCGATGCGCTGGCGCTGCTGGTCCCGGCGCAGAAAGTGGCGGGTAACCGACCTTGGGCATATCGCACGATCAAATACCCCCGGCCACCTGACCCCTCTGAGGTCGAGACGGCCTGACGGCTCGTGATGCGCAAGTTGTCACCCGCCGTAGCGAAGGAACCAAAGGATTTGGTGGTCAACACGGCCTATCATGGGGGGATTCGGGGCCGAGGGCTTCACCCGTTCGGGTGAAATCTCTCGCCATGAGGTTGGAAATGTCGCATCTTGAGTGCAAGTTAGCGTCAGACGGAGGCCGGACAGCATGGCCACAGACCTGGACCCAGAACCGAATCCGGACAGCGGCGCGCTCGACGCCGAGCGGGCGCGGCTGATCGGCAGCATTTACGAGGTCGTGCTCAGCCCCGATCACTTTGACAGCTTCATGGCGGATTGGTCGGTTTTTGTCGAAGAGGCCGCGCGGCGACTGGGTGAATTGCAGGTGACCGACGGACAATCGGCGCGCCACCTCGACGATCCGGTGATCGAAGCGCATTTTCGCCGGGCCTTTGCGCTGTTCGAACGCATGGGACGGGGCGAGACGGTGATCCTGCCGGGCGAGGGGCCGGACCCCCTGCTCAGGCTGGGGCGGGGCGGGCAGGTGATCGAGTCCGGGCCCGAGGCCGAGGCGCTGTTCGGCCCGGCGCCGGGGATCGCCGCGATTCGCGCCGCACTGGACCCCGACAGCGCCCAGCGGCTGAGCGCCGTTCTGGCGGCGCAGGACCGCGCGCCCGCCTCGGGGCGCTTTGCGGTGCTGTCGCTGGCCGGGGCGACGGGGCAGGGCAGCGGCCTGCCGGGGGGTGGGTTGTTGGCGCTGGCGACCGGCCGCGATGCCTCGGGCGAGGGTTTTGTCACCTCGCTGCGACCGATGGCAATCGGCTGGAGCCGGGCGCTGGACGACCTCTTGACCGCCAGTTTTCGCCTGACC
>CALESR010000324.1 GCA_937907485.1 uncultured Paracoccaceae bacterium
CCAAGGCCGATCTCGGCGCTGAAAACGTCTCCGCCGTGCAAAAGGGCTGCCCGAACCTGGGCCGCCATATCGGCAACGTGAAGAGCTTTGGCGTGCCGGTGGTCGTGGCGATCAACCACTTCTATTCCGACACCGACGCCGAGATTGCTGCGGTGAAGGCCTATGTCGCCGAGCAGGGCGCCGAGGCGATCCTGTGCAAGCATTGGGCGCAGGGCAGCGCCGGCATCGAGGAACTGGCACGCAAGGTCGTGCAGATGGCGGAATCGGGCGCGGCGAGTTTTGCCCCGCTCTATCCTGATGACATGCCGCTGTTCCAGAAGCTGCAGACCATCGCCAAGCGGATCTATCACGCCGATGACGTGATCGCCGACAAGTCCATCCGCGACCAGCTCAAGACCTGGGAAGCGGCGGGTTACGGTCATCTGCCGATCTGCGTCGCCAAGACGCAGTATTCCTTTACCACTGACCCCAGCGTGCGCGGTGCGCCGACCGGCCATACCGTGCCGGTGCGCGAAGTGCGGCTGTCGGCGGGGGCCGGGTTTGTCGTGGCGATCTGCGGCGAGATCATGACGATGCCAGGCCTGCCCAAGGTGCCAGCGGCGGAAACCATCCGCATCAACCATGATGGCCATGTCGAGGGGCTGTTCTGAGATCGGCGGGTGCGAGGGGGGCACGCCCTCCTCGCGCTCGCCGGTGAGAATTTTGGGCAAGATGAAGGGGCGAGTGATGGGTGCGGTAATCCTGGACGGCAAGGCATTTGCGGCCAAGGTGCGTGGGCAGGTGGCCGAGCATGTGGCGGCGCTGAAGGCCGGGCACGGGTTGGTACCCGGACTGGCCGTTGTGTTGGTGGGCGAGGATCCGGCGTCGCAGGTTTACGTCCGCTCAAAGGGCAAGCAGACCGTCGAGGTCGGCATGAACTCGTATGAGCACAAGCTGCCGGTTGACACGACCGAGGCCGATCTTCTGGCGCTGATCGCACGGCTTAACGCCGATCCGGCGGTGAACGGGATTCTGGTGCAACTGCCGCTGCCGAAACATCTGGACAGCGATCTGGTGATCAACAGCATCGATCCCGCCAAGGATGTGGACGGCTTCCATATCTCGAACGTCGGGCTTCTGGGCACCGGGCAAAAGAGCATGGTGCCCTGTACGCCGCTTGGGTGCCTGATGATGCTGCGTGATCATCACGGGTCGCTTGCGGGGATGAATGCCGTGGTGGTGGGGCGCTCGAACATCGTCGGCAAGCCGATGGCACAACTGCTGCTGGGCGACAGCTGCACGGTGACCATCGCGCATTCGCGCACGAAGGACTTGGCGGCGGTTTGCCGGGGCGCAGATATTCTGGTGGCAGCGGTGGGTCGGCCCGAGATGATCCTCGGCGACTGGGTGAAACCCGGAGCAACGGTAATCGATGTTGGCATCAACCGCATTCAGCGCGGTGACAAGCCGGTGCTGGTAGGCGATGTTCACTTCGCTAGTGCGGCAGCGGTGGCAGGTGCGATCACGCCGGTGCCGGGTGGGGTGGGGCCAATGACCATTGCCTGCCTCTTGGCCAATACGCTGACGGCGACCTGCCGGGCGCGTGGGCTGGACGAGCCGCAGGGGCTGACGGCTTGAACGGGTAGGGGTGCGTGCAAGCGCACACCCTACAGCTGCGCCTCCATCCGGGCATAGCTGGCTTCCATCCCGTGCTCCATGCCGGTTTGCAGCATGGTGTCCATTGTCACGGCCTCGGCCACCGACATCGTCATCACCATCCGGGTGCCGGTGCCGTCGGGCAAGAACAGCGTTTCGACCGTATTGTCGGGCGTCTGGAACGGCAGGAACATGCGCTCGACATGCAGGATGCGGTGCGGCGGGTCGATCTCCAGCGTGTCGGCGGTCAGGTGGAATCCGCGCGAACCATCCGCTGCCACCCAGTCATAGCGAGTCTGCCCGCCGGGGCGCATGTCGATCTCGCAGCGGGTCATCTCCCAGCCGTCGGGGCCGGTCAGCCATTTTTGGACCAGAACGGGGTCGGTATGGGCGGCGAACACCCGGGCCGGGGACGCGGCGAAATGCCGGGTGACAACAGCGGTCGTCGGGCTGGTGCGTTCAAGGGTCAGGGGCATTGGCAGTCCTTTCGAGCAGTGCGTCCAGGCGCGAATAACTGGCTTCCAGATGGCGTTCCAACTCGCTGACCCAGCGGCGCACCGGGGTCAGTGCGGCGGCGTTCAACCGACAAGGGCGGCGCGTGCCATCGATTCGCCTTTCGATCAGGCCAGCGGTTTCCAGCACCTTGAGATGGCGCGAGATCGCCGGCTGGCTGATCGGAAAAAGCGCGGCGAGATCGTTGACGCTGGCTTCGCTCTGGGCCAGCCGGTCAAGAATTGCCAGCCGAGTCGGATCAGAGAGGGCGGCAAAGGTGGCGGGGAGGGGGGCGGACAGGGCGATTCTCCATAACTCAGATATTATATAACAAGATACGCATGCTCCGTCGAGTGTGCTTTCAGCTCGCCTCGACCGGAATCATCGTGCCCTGCAGCAGCGCGACGGATTTGCGCGCTGCCCCGGTCAGCGCAAAGACCTCGGCTGTGACGATGGTCAGCCGGCGGCCTGCGCGGACCACGCGGCCCTCGGCCTCCAGCGCGTCGCCAACGGCGGGGGCCAGAAGATTGATCTTCATCTCGACCGTCATCACCTCGGCCTCGGCAGACATCAGCGACAGCGCGGCATAGCCTGCCGCGGAATCCCCCAACGTGAAGGCGAGACCGGCATGAGCTGCGCCATGTTGTTGCAACAGGTGCTGCGCGATGTCGGCGCGGATCACGCAATGCCCCGGCGACAGCCTGACCAGTTGTGCGCCCATCGTCACCATCATCGACTGCCGGGTGAAGCTGTTGCGCACACGATCCTCGGTGGCGGCAAAATCGGGGAAGGTTATGGTCATGCGGACTCCGGATTCGGGGTTGTAAAGGTTAACGCAGAATCGCTTAATCACGGATAAAGGCGAGCCGAATCAAACCATGACAGCCCATCAGCGAAATAACCTGTCCGCATTGTCCCTCTGGACCAATCCGTTGCGTTCATTGTTGCAGATCTGGGCGATGACCTCGCTCGGACTGGGGGCGGTCGGGCCTTTCGGGTCGTTCCTTGGCATCGGTTTTTTCGAGAGAACGCTGTATTGGGGCGCGGTTGTCGGCGCGTCGATTCTTCTGGCCTCGGCGCTGCGCCGGGCGGCGCTGATGCTGGTTGGGCGAGGGCGGCCCCCGTTCGTTGTCGACGCGATAGCGACACCGTCGATGGTGGTATTGTATTCGCCTTCGCTGTTCTATTTCAATCAGGTGGTGTTCGACCGGGTCGAAATTCAGGGCGAGTTGCCGTTCTCGCTGCTGCAGACTGCGGCGATAGTGCTGGTGGTGACGCTGATACTGATCGCCGTGCGCGAGGTTTTCCGCCTGCATGGATCGGGCGTGCAACCGGTTTCGTGGACAACGGCCAAACAAGCTTCCGGCGCCGCACCGCAGAGTCCCCTGATCGCCAGATTGCCCGAGGAGCTGCGCGGCGAGGTGCAACTGATCTCGGGCGCCGATCACTATGTCGAAGTACGCACCAATCGCGGCGTCGGCTCGGTCTTGCTGCGCTTTTCCGATGCGGTGCGCGAATTGGGCGACCATCCGGGGGTCCGGGTTCATCGCTCGCATTGGGTGGCGGATTGCGCCGTCGCCGGGGTGCAGCGCGACGGGTCGCGCTGGTTGGTTGTGCTGCGTTGCGGTGAAAAAATCCCGGTCAGCCGTTCTCAGACAGAGGCCGTTCTGGCGCGCTGGGGTCGGCTCAGCGGATGATTTCTTCCTCGTGCACGAACATGTTCGACCACGCGCGGTCGATCAGTTCGGGCGACATGTGATAAGGTTTGCCCTCGAAATCGCAAATCGCGATCATCTGGTCGATCAAGAATACCGGCTGATAGTTCGAATAGATGTTGCCGATGGTTGGATATTTGGCCTGCAACAGGTGGATCAGTGCATCTTCATTCAGTGGCATGCGGCGTTTGCGGGCTACGAGGGCGAAAATCTTCAAGAAATCGGCCTGATTCGGGCCGTCGATCTTGATCTTGAAGAAGATCCGCCGCAGAGCGGCTTGGTCAAAGATCGAATTCGGGTGGAAGTTGGTTGAAAAGATCACCAGCGTGTCGAAGGGCACGATGAATTTCTCGCCCGAGATCAGCGAGAGGATGTCATAGTTCATCTCGAGCGGGACAATCCAGCGGTTGACCAGCGCCTGCGGCGGTTCCTCCTGACGGCCAAGGTCGTCGACGATGAACACCCCGCCCATTGCCTTGAACTGCAAGGGCGCCTGATAGGTGCGCGACACCGAGTTGTATTTCAGCTCCAGCATTTCCAGCTTTAACTCGCCGCCGGTAATGACGGTGGGTCGTTCGCACAGGACATAGCGCGGGTCGTGGCGGTGGCTTGACAGCCGCAGCTGGCTGCCCTGCGGAACATGCCCTTCGACCCTGCGGTGCACGATCGGATCAAAGACCGAAATGACCTGTCCGGAATGCACCACGGCATGCGGCACAAAGACCTGATCGCCCATCGCGTCGCGGATTCCGTTGGAAATCGAGGATTTCCCGTTGCCCGGCGGGCCATACATCAGGATCGAGCGCCCAGAGGTCACTGCCGGGCCCAGATCGGCCAGCAGCCCCTCTGGCAGGATCAGGTCCCCCATAGCAGAGACCAGTTGGTCGCGGGTGATCTTGACGTTGCGGATCGATTGGCGGCGGATCTGCTGGGCATAGGTATCCAGCGGCACCGGCATCGCGCCATAATATTCCGAGATCGCCAGCGCCTGCTGCGCGCGCTGGCGCCCGGCGTCGGTCAACTGGAACCCCATCTCAGACGATTGGGCCGTGGCGTGCAGCGTGCCCATCGCCTCGATCAAATGCTCGCCACGGGCGGAATCGATAAGTTGCTGCATCTGGGCAAAGGACAGGCAGACAATGCGCGCCAGTTCCGAGATCAGGTTCAGCGAGGTGCGGAACATGGTCTTGAGCAGGATGTCGCGCATCAGCGTCAGCGACAGCCCTGTCTCGTCGAGAGAGGTGGGCGGCGGGGGGGGCTGGATTCGCGAGAGGGTGGTGATCTCGTTCATGACGGACTCGATTGTTGGGCGTCAGCTTCCGTAGATGCTCGCCAAAACAAGATAAAAGATTAACGTCGGGCCGAGCGCGAGGCCAAAAGGGAACTCCGCGCGTTCCCAACTGACCCAGTCGGGAGTGGCGCGGCGCACTGCAGGAATCGCGCGCAGAAGCCGATGCACGATAAAGGCGGCAATCGCCACGGCACTGAGCAGCACGAGGAATAGCCGCATGTCACCCAGCGCAACAAAAGGCGCCATCGCAGCCGCGAATTTCGCGTCGCCGGCGCCAAAGCCGCCCGTCATCGACAGCACAAAGCCGACCACTAGCACCACGGCAAAGTTCAGCCACGACCAGCCCCAGACTGCCAGTGGCAGGGTCAGCGCGCCAACAATGGCGTAGCCGATCAGCAGTGCCAGAACGGCTTTGTTGGGAATGCGCATCGTCGTCAGGTCGGTCCAGGCGACGATCAGCGAAATCGGCCCTGCAAAGGCCAGCAGCCACAGCGCGGCATGCGCGGATTGTGTCATCATCATCGGCCCCCGTTACAGCGCGGCGAGGGCATTAGCGGCGGCCTCGAAGTGCTGCGGATGGGTAGCGATTGCATCTTGCAGCAGGGCGCGACCGGTCTGGATGTCGCCCTGGCGGATCGCCGCGAGCGCCATCGTGTGCAGCAACTCGGCGCGCTCGACCTGGGTCATCTCGATCAGCGGGAGTTCATAACGGCGCTGCGCTGCGCGGGCCAACACGAGGTTGTTCTTGGCTGTGAACATCGAAGGGTCATGGCGCAGGGCCTCCATGAACAGCCGTTCAGCGCCGCGGTGGTCGCCGCGGGTCAGTTTCGAATAGCCCCAGTTGTTCAGCACCGATGCCGGAGTCGCCGTCAGGCCACTGGCGATTTCATAGAAACTGTCGGCGCGCTCCCATTGCTGGCGACTATCGGCCACCATCGCCTCGAGCCGATAGCGGCCAAAGGTTTCATGCGTCGGCGGGATTGTCGCCAGTGTTGACTCGGCCTGTGCCCAGTCGCCGGCGCGGATATAAGCCTCGGCGAGATCGACGCGGTCATCTTGCGTTGACTCGGGGTGGGCGATGACTTCGCGCCAGACGCCGATCGATTGCTGGGCCTGACCGGCACGCATCAGCGAACGCGCCAGCCCCCGGCGGAACAGGATGCGGTCCGGGTTGGCCTGCGATGTCTGGGTGAAATAGGCAACGGCCTCACGCGGGTCGGACACGGCCAGCATCATCTCGGCCATGTTGTCCTGATCGATGGCAGCGACACTGTCGATGGCGCGGGCGGTCTGCACGCGGGTCGACTCGCCGCAGCCTGCCAGCGCGACAAGTCCGGTCAGGCACAGGGGTGCCATCCAGGTGGGATTCATGCTCTGCCCTTCACTGCTCGACGCTCAAGGTGTTGCAAGAAGCAGGAAGCGCCCGTTTCCGCGTCGCACCAAGGCGAAGTTATCGTTATTTTCACCACTATAGCCGGAAATTTCCAGATTTGCGAGGGCCAGCCGCAGGTTCTGCCGGATTTCTTCGGACCGGCCGCTGTCGATGGCAAAGGCGTTGCGGAACAGATGCGCCGCCTGACCCCATTGACCGCGTTCGACCATCACCACGCCCAGATTGTTCAGCGCCGGGACA